>JAGOEZ010000005.1 GCA_017997455.1 Lysobacterales bacterium
GCGCGAGGCTGGCGCCTGGGCAACGCCGATCTCACCCTGATCGCCGAAGCGCCGAAGCTCGGGCCCCATGCGGCCGCGATCCAGGCCAACCTGGCGGCGGACCTCGGCGTCGACGCGGACCGGATCGGGGTCAAGGCCACCACGCACGAGCGCCTGGGCGCGCTGGGTCGCGGCGAAGGCCTGGCCGCGCACGCCGTGGTCCTGCTCGAATGGACCGGTTGAGCCCGCGACCGTGAACGTGGACGACTCCGCGCCGGGCGCCGGCGGCGAATTGCCGTGGGCCCACGGCGGGCCGCCCCTGGACGCGCGCTTCAAGGTCGAGGTCGAGGACTTCCAGGTCGAGGAACTGCTCGGCTTCGAACCGACCGGCGCGGGCGAGCATGCCTTCCTGCGGATCGAGAAGCGCGGCGCCAACACCGCCTGGATCGCCGGCAGGCTGGCCCGGATCGCCGGGGTGCCGCCGGTCGCGGTCGGCTACGCCGGGCTCAAGGACCGACACGGCGTGGCGCTGCAGCACTTCACCGTGCACCTGGGGCGGCGTCCCGAGCCGGACTGGTCGCCGCTGGCCGCCGAGGGCGCCCGCGTGCTGCAGGCCACCCGCCACCAGCGCAAGCTGCCGCGCGGGGCCCTCGCGGGCAATCGCTTCCGCATCGTCCTGCGCGCGGTGGCTGGCGACGTCGACGCGGCGCGCGCGCGCCTCGCGGCGATCGCCGCCGATGGCGTGCCGAACTACTTCGGCGAGCAGCGCTTCGGCCGTGGCGGCGGCAACGTCGAGGCGGCGCGGGCGATGTTCGGCGGCCGGCGGGTGGATCGCGCGCAGCGCTCGATCCTGCTGTCGGCGGCGCGCTCGCAGCTCTACAACCAGGTGCTGGCGCGGCGGGTGCTGGACGGCAGCTGGAACCAGGCGGTCGAGGGCGACGTGTTCCAGCTCGACGGCCGCGGTTCGGTGTTCGGTCCGGAACCGCTGGACGAGGTCCTGCGCCGCCGCGTGGCGGCCGGCGAGATCCACCCCACCGGGCCGCTGTGGGGCGCCGGCGCGTTGCGCAGCGCGGCGGCGGTCGCGGAGCTCGAAGCCGGGGTGGCTGCCGCCGAGCCGGAATTGGCGACCGGGCTGGTGGCCGCCGGCCTGGGCCAGGAACGACGGGCATTGCGACTTCGGGTGCAGGCCCTGGGCGTCGACTGGCCTGTCGCCGGCCAACTGGCGCTGGCATTCGAACTACCGGCGGGCACCTATGCGACGGTCGTGCTGCGCGAACTGGCCCGGCTGGCGCAGGACCCGGGCGTGGACGGGGGCCGATAAACGCAGGAATTGTGCCTGTCGGGCGGCGTCGCGGCCGCTCGCGACGGAGGCCTCGCGGCCTATACTGGCCCCGTGGGCGGCAATGCCTGCGGGCGTGCCGCCCCACGTGAACGACCCTTCCAGGAGGCAGTCATGCGCGGCACGACGATACTGTTGGTTGCAGCAATCGGCGCCTTGGCCCTGACCGGCTGCGCCACTTCGGGCGCCGGCAGCGCCGGCAAGTCGCCCCCGGGCACCTCGAAGTTCGACGAGAACGCCGACTACGAACTGATGGCGATCATGACCCAGGACGCGATGCAGCGCGGCAACCGGGTGGTCTGGGTCCATCCGCCCGAGAAGAAGAACAAGCTCGACCCGCACAAGTACCGCTGAGCGGTCCAGCCGCCGGGGTCGCGATCAGCGATCCCGGCGCAGCAGCACGACCACCGCGCCGCTGCCGCCGTCCGCGGCCCGCGCCGAGCGGAAGGCGAGCACGTCGCCGCGCCGGCGCAACAGGCGGTCGGTGAGGCGCTTGAGCACCGGCCCCTGCGCCTTCGAGCGCAGGCCCTTGCCGTGGATGATCCGGACGCACAGCCGTCCGTCCCGCCGGCATTCGTCGAGGAAGCGCGCGATCGCGTCGGTCGCCACGGCCGCCGTCATGTGGTGCAGGTCGAGTTCGTCGCGCAGCGCGAACTCGCCGCGGCCGAGCTTGCGCAAGGTCTGCGGCGGCATCCCCTCGCGCAGGTAGGACAACGGATCCGACATCTCCGGCTCGAGCGCCGAAAGCGGTGCTTGCGCCAGTTCGCGCACGACCGCGGCGGCATCGCGCAGGGTCTGCGCCGGATGCGCGCGCGGCGGCGTCGGGCGGCGCTCGGCCGCTTGCTGCGCCAGCGGGCGCACCGCGCCGACCGCGTCGCGGAACAGCGCGCTGTCGTCCGGGTCCAGCGGGGGGCGTGCGCGCTTCATCGATAGACCCGTCGTGCTGGCGGCGGCGGCCGGGCAGCGGCGATCCGCTAGAATCACGCCCACATCCACCGTTCCCGATCGTGGCGCCCATTGTGGCCCACGCCGGCCGCATTCCGCGCCGCCCATGGCGGCGGACGATTCCACAGGGGTTCCATGAGGGTACTGGTCAGCAATGATGACGGCGTCGAGGCGCCGGGGATCCGCATCCTGGCGGCGCGCCTGGCGGCCGTCGGCGAGGTCACCGTGGTGGCGCCGGACCGCGACCGCAGCGGCGCCAGCAATTCGCTCACGCTCGACCAGCCGATCCGGGTCAAGCGCCTGGACAACGGCCACTATCGCGTGGCCGGCACGCCGACCGATTGCGTGCACCTGGCCCTGGCCGGATTGCTCGAGCATGAGCCCGACATCGTGGTGTCGGGCATCAACAATTCGGCCAACCTCGGCGACGACGTGATCTATTCGGGCACGGTGGCGGCGGCGATGGAAGGGCGCTTCCTCGGCCTGCCGGCGATCGCGGTGTCGCTGTGCAGCCGCGACCACCGGGGCGAGCACTTCGATGCGGCGGCCGAAGCCGCGGCGGTGATCATGCAGCGCCTGCTGGTCGATCCGCTGCCGGCCAACACCATCCTCAACGTCAACGTGCCGGACCGGCCGTGGCGCGAGATCCGCGGCTTCGAGGTCACGCGCCTGGGCCACCGGCACCGCTCGGAGCCCTGCATCGCGCAGGAGGACCCGCGCGGCCGCCCGATCTGGTGGATCGGCGCCGCCGGCGCGGAGCAGGACGCCGGCCCCGGCACCGATTTCCATTCGGTGCGCATGGGCTACATCTCGATCACGCCGATCCACGTCGACCTCACGCGCTACCAGGCGCTGGAGAAGGTCGCGAGCTGGGTCGGCGCGCTGGAGGCGGCGTTGCCGCGATGAGCCTGCCGCGATGAGCCAGCTTCAATGAGCGTATTCAGCCGCGACACCCGCGACGCACAGGGCCTGGGCATGACCAGCCAGCGCGCGCGCGCGCGCCTGATCGAGCGCCTGCGCGCCGAGGGCATCAAGGACCATCGGGTGCTCGACGCGATCGCGCAGGTTCCACGGCACCTGTACATCGACGAGGGCCTGGAGTCGCGCGCCTACGAGGACACCGCGCTGCCGATCGGCCTCGGCCAGACCATCTCGCAACCATGGGTGGTGGCGCGCATGACCGAGGCGATCCTCGAGCACGGCGTGCCGCGCAAGGTGCTCGAGATCGGCACCGGCTCCGGCTACCAGGCCGCGGTGCTGGCCCGGATCGTGCCCGAGGTCTGCTCGGTCGAGCGCATCCACAAGCTGTTGCGCCAGGCGCGCATGCGCTTCCGCCAGCAGGGCCTCGCCAACATCCGCTCGCGCCACGACGACGGCCGCAAGGGCTGGCCGGAGGAAGCGCCCTTCGACGCGATCGTGGTCACCGCGGCCGGTGCCGAGGTCGATGCGGCGCTGCGCGAGCAGCTCGCGCCGGGCGGCGTGCTGGTGGCGCCGATCGGGCCGCCGGGCGCGCAGGTGCTGGTGCGCGAGCGCCGCACCGACGAGGGCTATCCGCGCGAGGTGCTGGGCAGCGTGAGCTTCGTGCCGCTGCTCGGGGGGTTGGCCTAGTGCAGCTGTTCGCCCCGCTGTACCGCCGCGCCATGGAGTTGTCGCGCCATCCGCACGCGCCGCGCTACCTCGGCCTGCTGAGCTTCGTCGAGGCCTTCGTGTTCCCGGTGCCGCCCGAGGTGATGCTGGCGCCGATGACGCTGGCGCGGCCGCGGGCCTGGTTCCGCTACGCCACGATCAGCCTGGTTTTCGCGCTGCTGGGCGGGCTGGTGGGCTACGCCATCGGCGCCTTCGCCATCGACCTGGTGCTGCCCGTGCTGGATCGCCTCGGCTATCGGGCGCGCTTCGAGGAAGTGCGGACGCTGGCCACCGACCATGGCTTCTGGCTGCTGCTGGTCGGCGGCTTCACGCCGATCCCGCTCAAGCTGTTCACCCTGGCGTCAGGCGCGGTGCACATGCCGCTGCTACCGTTCCTCGCCGGCCTCTTCATCGGCCGGGCCAAGCGCGTGTACCTGGTGACGGGCGCGGTGCGCCTGGGCGGCGAGCGCGCCGAACAGGCGCTGCACCGGCACGTGGAGAAGCTCGGATGGGCGGCGATGGTGCTCCTGCTGTTCCTGCTGGCCTGGTTCTGGTGGAGCCACCCGGCGTGAGGCGCGCACGGGTGCTGCGTGCAGCGCTGTTCGCGCTGCTGCTGGGCGGCTGCGCGACCGTCAACGAGGCGCCGGTCGAGGAGCGCTCGACGACGGTGGGCAGCCGCACCGCGGCGCCACGCGGCAGCGAGCACGTCGTGGTCGCGGGCGACACCCTGTACGGCGTCGCGTTCCGGCACGGGCTCGACTATCGGCGGCTCGCCGCTTGGAACGACATTCCCTCGCCCTACACGATCCAGCCGGGGCAGCGCCTGCGCCTGGTGGCGCCGGACCAGGCCACGGCGACCGGGACGGAGGTCATCGCGGCCCGCGATCCCGATTTCGACGGTCCCACCCGGACCTACGCCGCAGCCGACGCGCCAGCCGCGACGCCGGCGCCGCTCACGATCGAGCCCCTGCCGGAGGACGATCCGGTGCCGCCGGCAACCGGGTTGCCCGCCACCAGCGGCGCCCGCGCGCCACCCGTGGCGGCGGCGCCCGCCGGTCCGGTGTCGGCCGCGATCGGCGACACGGCGCCGTCGCGCCCGGCCACGCCGGCCAGTGCGGCATTGCCCCCGCCCGCGCCGCCAATGCCTCCCGCGGTCGCGCCGCCGGCCGGCGTGCCGCTGGCCATCGCCAAGGCGCCCACGCAGTCGGTCGCCGGCGTGTCCTGGCGCTGGCCCGCGGACGGGCGCGTCACCAACCGCTACGTCGCCGGCGATCCGGCGCGGCAGGGCGTGGATATCCTCGGCCGCGAAGGCCAGGCAGTGACCGCGGCCGCCGATGGCGAGGTGGTCTACAGCGGCAACGGACTGCTCGGCTACGGCGAACTCGTGATCATCAAGCACTCGGGCGATTTCCTCTCGGCCTACGGCCACAACCGCCGGCGCCTGGTCGCGGAAGGCGCGCGGGTCAAGGGCGGCCAACCGATCGCCGAAATGGGCAAGGGCGGCGGCGTCGAGCGCCTGCACTTCGAGATCCGTCGCGACGGCAAGCCGGTCGATCCGCTGGCCTACCTGCCGCGGCGCTGAGGCCCGCGCCGCGCCAGGCGGCGCGGTTGGGACTAGAATCCGGGACCCGCATCGGGCGCAGCCATGCATCGCGATCCGGATCCCGACCTCGCAACGACACCGCCGGAGTTCATCGAGCCCGGCGCGGCTGCCGACGGGCCCGACGAGGAGGCGCGCGATTCCACCACCGCCTACCTCAACGAGATCGGCCTGGTCGCGCTGCTCGACGCCGAGGGCGAGGTGCGCCTCGCCCGCGCCCTGCGCGCCGGCGACCCCACGGCGAGGCGGCGCCTGATCGAGGCCAACCTGCGCCTGGTGGTCAATGCGGCGCGCAACTACGTCGGCCGCGGCATGGCGTTCCTGGACCTCATCGCCGAGGGCAACCTCGGCCTGATCCGCGCGGTCGAGAAGTTCGATCCCGAGCGCGGCTTCCGCTTCTCGACCTACGCGATGTGGTGGATCCGCCAGGCGATCGAACGCGGGCTGATCCGCCACGGTCGCACGGTGCGCCTGCCGGTGCACGTGGTGCGCGAGTTGGCCCAGGTGCTGCGCGCGAATCGCGAACTGACCGAGAAGCAGGGCCACGCACCGAGCCTCGACCAACTGGCGGCCGCGGTCGGCAAGCCATCCGGAGAGATCGCGCAGCTGTTCCGCCTGAGCGAGCGCGTCAGTTCGCTGGAAGCGCCGATCTCGGCCGACGACGATCGCGCGCTGAGCGAATCGATCCCCGGTGACGAGGACGACGATCCGATGAGCCTGCTGGCCGAAGCCAACGCGGCCAACAAGCTCGAGGTCTGGATGCAGGGGCTCTCGCCGCGCCAGCGCGACGTGATCGCGCGCCGCTATGGCCTCGCCGAAGGGCCGGTGCAGAGCCTGGCCGAGATCGCGGCCGAGATCGGCGTGACCCGCGAGCGAGTGCGCCAGATCCAGCTCGAGGCGCTCGCGCGCCTGCGCAAGCAGTGTGCCGCCGAGGGCCTGTCCGGCGCGCGCCGCCGCCGCTGAGCCCGCGGGTCAGCCGGCGGCAATCGCGTAGCGCACCGGCACCCGGCCGCGCGCCGGTATCGCCACGCCGTCGCGCAGCGCCGGCTGGAAGCGCCAGTGCCTGAGCACGTGCCGGCGCGCCGCGGCATCCAGGCCCGGATGGCCGCTGCTGCGCAGGATCGTGGCCGCGCGCGGATGGCCTAGCGCGTCGACCAGGACCTCGAGTACCACGGTGCCCTGCTGGTGCTTGCGCAGGGCGTCGCGCGGGTAGGGGGGCGGTGGCGCGACGAGGTACGCGAGTTGCCCATCGTCGCGACCGGCACCCGCGACGCCGGATGCATCCGGCGTGGACCCTGGCAGCACGTCGATCGGCGCCGGCACCGCTGCTGCCGCGACCACGGGCGCAGGATTCGCTGGTGCAGGTTGCGACGTCGGCGCAACGGCAGCCAACCGGGACCGCACCGGCACCACGGGCGGTTGCGGCACGGGCGGCAGGGGTGCGACCGGGGTCGGCGGCAGGACCTCGATCCATAGCGCCTCGAGCGCCTCGTCGACCCGCGGCAGCATCGGCGGCGGCATGACGGGCATCAGCAGCAGGCCAAGTGCCGCGAGGTGCAGGGAAAGTGCGCCCGACCAGGCCGCGATGCGCGCGGCGCTGTGGGGTACCGGGGGCGACAGGGCATGGGCAGCATTCATCGCGGGACTCCCGAAGTGGGCCACGAGGGCGCGCCGCCCGGATCCTCGAACGCCGCTGGCGGCGCCCGGACCACGCTACGCCGACCAAGCAGCGCGCGCCTCGGTCCGCGGACTGAACTGCGCTCCTCCCCCGGTTGAACGCGCGCGCGACCCGCGCGGGGTTGCTCAGGGCGCGGGCGCGGCGGGCAGCATGAACGCCGCCACCGCGCGGCGGCCCTCTGCCGCGAGCACGTTGAAGGTCCGCGCGGCCGCCGCGTTGTCCATGACTTCCACGCCTACGCCGCGGGTGAGGAACAGGGCGAGGATGGCGGCGCCCGGAAAGCGCTGGCGGCTGCCGGTGCCCAGCAGCACCACTTCGGGTTGCAGCGCCAGGACGGCCTCGACCGCGGCGGCGTCGAGGGCCTCGATCGCGGGCACCGGCCAGTCCTCGACCACGCGGTCGATCGCGAGCAGGAAGCTGCGGACCAGTTCGCGATCGCCCAGCACTACCCGGGCGGCTTCGCAGCGCCGCACGAACAGGGTGCCGTCGGGATCCTGGCGCAGCAGCGGCACGGCGCGTCGTCGCTCAGCGCGGCAGCTCGATCCGGCGCCGTTCCGGATTGGCCTTGTAAAAGGTCGCGGTCTTGCCCACCCGCTGCACCACCTCGGCCCCGGCGTCCGCCGCCAGTTGCTCGACGATCGCCGCGCGTGCCGCGCGGTCGTCCACCGCCAGCTTGACCTTGACCAGTTCGTGGTAGGCCAGGGCGGTGGCGAACTCGGCCGAGACCGCGGGCGTCAGGCCCTTGGCCCCGACGCCGACGATCGGGTTGAGCGCATGCGCAAGTCCACGCAGGTAACGGATTTGACTGGATTTCAGCGGCATGGCGCGAGCGCGGCAGGGCGGTGGCGGCAGAGGGTATCATGCTGCGTTGCGGCACCCGGACTACCGAGCCCGAACCCATGGCGCGCAGCAAGACCAGCCAGCGCTGGCTCAAGGAGCACTTCGCCGACCCCTACGTGAAGCGGGCCCAGGCCGAGGGCCTGCGTTCGCGCGCGGCCTACAAGCTCGAGGAACTCATCGACCGCGATCGCCTGCTCAAGCCCGGCATGAACGTGGTCGACCTCGGCGCGGCGCCGGGCGGCTGGTCGCAGATGGTGCGCGCGCGCCTGGGCGACCGCGGCCGGGTGGTCGCGCTGGACATCCTGCCCATGGCCAGCATCGCGGGCGTCGAGTTCCTCGAGGGCGACTTCCGCCTCGAGCCGGTGCTCGCGCGGTTCGAGCAGCTGCTGGGCGGGGCGCGGGTCGACCTTGTGCTCTCCGACATGGCCCCCAACATGACTGGGGTAAGCTCGGTCGACCAGGCCCGGGCGATGGAACTGGCCGAGCTGGCCCGTGACTTCGCCCAGGGCCACCTGAACCCCGGCGGCGCGTTCTTGGTCAAGCTGTTCCAGGGTGCGGGATTCGACGATTACCTCAAGGACTTGCGACGCCGTTACGCCAAGATCACGATGCGCAAGCCCAAGGCGTCCCGTGCCCGCAGTCCGGAGGTCTATGCCCTGGCGACCGGCTTCAAGGCCGACGCGGCAGGTTGAGGCCGGCGCCCGCAATTCACCTTGCGGTCGCACGGCCGGTCCCACGATGCAGTCACCGCAGTTCCCGTCCACGCGCAACTGAAGGTCCCGTGATGCCCGACATGGCAAAGAACATCCTGGTCTGGCTGGTCATCGGCCTGGTGCTGCTGACCGTGTTCCAGAGCCTTTCCACGCGCTCGACCACCACCCAGGAGATGTCCTATTCGGACTTCCTCAAGGAGGTGCGCGCCGACAACGTGGCCAAGGTCAGCATCGACGCCGACCGCACCACCATCACCGGGCAGCGCCGCGACAACTCCGCGTTCCGCACCTTCGCGCCGCACGACAACGGCCTGATCAACGACCTCGTCAAGCACGACGTGCAGTTCGAGCAGGTTCCGCCCAAGCAGAGCAACCTGCTGCTGGAGATCCTGATCTCCTCGCTGCCGTTCCTGATCTTCATCGGCGTGTTCGTCTACTTCATGCGCCAGATGCAGGCCGGTTCCGGCGGGCGCGGGGCGATGAGCTTCGGGCGCTCGCGCGCGCGCCTGCAGGGCGAGGACCAGGTCAAGATCACCTTCGCCGACGTCGCCGGCTGCGACGAGGCCAAGGAGGAGGTCCACGAGCTGGTCGATTTCCTGCGCGACCCGGGCAAGTTCCAGAAGCTGGGCGGGCGCATCCCGCGCGGCGTGCTGATGGTGGGCTCGCCGGGCACCGGCAAGACCCTGCTGGCCAAGGCCATCGCCGGCGAGGCCAAGGTGCCGTTCTTCACCATTTCCGGTTCCGATTTCGTCGAGATGTTCGTCGGCGTCGGCGCCTCGCGCGTGCGCGACATGTTCGAGCAGGCCAAGAAGCACGCGCCCTGCATCATCTTCATCGACGAGATCGACGCGGTAGGGCGCCATCGCGGCGCCGGCCTGGGCGGCGGCCACGACGAGCGCGAGCAGACCCTCAACCAGTTGCTGGTCGAGATGGACGGCTTCGAGGGCAACGAGGGCATCATCGTCATCGCCGCCACCAACCGGCCCGACGTGCTCGACCCGGCGCTGCTGCGCCCCGGCCGCTTCGACCGCCAGGTGGTGGTGCCGTTGCCCGACCTGCGCGGGCGCGAGCAGATCCTCAAGGTCCACATGCGCAAGGTCCCGATCGGCGACGACGTCGACCCGACCAAGATCGCGCGCGGCACGCCCGGCTTCTCCGGCGCCGACCTCGCCAACCTGGTCAACGAGGCGGCCCTGTTCGCGGCGCGCGAAAGCGGCAAGGAGGTGCGGATGTCGCACTTCGAGCGCGCCAAGGACAAGATCATGATGGGCGCCGAGCGCAAGTCCATGGTGATGAACGAGCAGGAAAAGAAGCTCACCGCCTACCACGAGGCCGGGCACGCCATCGTCGGCCGCGTGGTGCCCGACCACGATCCGGTCTACAAGGTCAGCATCATCCCGCGCGGCCGCGCGCTGGGCGTGACCATGTTCCTGCCCGAGGAGGATCGCTACAGCCACAGCAAGGTCGCGCTCGACAGCCGGCTCGCCAGCCTCTACGGCGGTCGCGTGGCGGAGGAACTGATCTTCGGCCTCGACAAGGTGACCACCGGCGCCTCCAACGACATCCAGCGCGCCACCCAGCTGGCGCGCAACATGGTGACCAAGTACGGCCTCTCCGACGAACTCGGGCCGATCGCCTACAGCGACGAGGAGGAAGAGGTGTTCCTGGGCCGCTCCGTGACCCAGCACAAGAACGTCTCCGACGACACCGCGCGGCGGATCGACGCGGCGGTGCGCGGCGTGATCGACAACGCCTACTCCCGCGCCCGCGAGATCCTCACCACGCATCTCGACAAGCTCAACGCGATGGCCGAGGCGCTGCTGCAGTACGAGACCATCGACGTCGAGCAGATCGACGCGATCATGGCCGGCCGCGTGCCGGGCCCGCCCAAGGGCTGGGACGATGCCGGCCCCAAGGGCGGCACCGGCAACGTCGTGACCCCGATCGGCGGCGCCGCGCCGCAGACCTGACCCGGGGTGGCGCGCCCGCGCGGGCGCGCCGCCGCCACGCCGGCCCGGGCCGGACGGCCATCCGATCCGCACGGACCCGACGATGTTCGATACCGCCCAGACCATTGATTGCCGCGGCCGCGGCCTGCGCCTTGACCGCGCGCGCATCATGGGCGTGGTCAACGTCACCCCCGATTCCTTTTCCGACGGCGGGCAGCTGGACGACGTCGAGGCGGCGGTCGCGCACGGCCTGCGCCTGGTCGAGGAGGGCGCCGACCTGCTGGACGTCGGCGGCGAATCGACCCGCCCGGGCGCGCAGCCGGTCGCAGTGGCGGAACAGTTGCGGCGCGTGGTGCCGGTGATCGAGCGGCTGGCCGCCGCCACCGCGGTGCCGATCTCGGTCGATACCTCGGCGCCGGAGGTCATGCGCGCCGCGGTCGCGGCCGGCGCCGGCATGGTCAACGACGTGCGCGCGCTGTGCGCCGACGGTGCGGCCGAGACCGCCGCCGAGCTCGGCGTGGCGGTGTGCCTGATGCACATGCGCGGCGAGCCGGCCCACATGCAGGACGACCCGGAATACGCCGACGTGGTCGGCGAGGTCCATCGCTACCTGGCCGACCGCATCCTCGCCTGCCAGTTCGCCGGCATCGACCGCCGCCGCGTGCTGGCCGACCCGGGCTTCGGCTTCGGCAAGACCCTGGCGCACAACCTCGAACTGCTGCGCGCGCTGGAGCGCTTCGGCTCGCTCGGCGTGCCGCTGCTGGTGGGCCTGTCGCGCAAGTCGCTGGTCGGCGCCCTGACCGGGCGCGAGCCAGGCGCGCGTGCGGTCGGCTCGGCCGCGGCAGCCCTGATCGCGGTGCAGCGCGGCGCGGCGATCGTGCGGGTGCACGACGTGGCGGCCACGCGCGATGCGCTGGCGGTGTGGGAAGGCGTGCGCAGCGGTGCGGTCGCCGCGGCGGGCGCGCGTTCCGCGGCCGCCGACGCGGCGCGACGCGCGCGCCTGCTGGAAGACGAGTAGCAACGCCGGGCTGCGCGGCGCCGCGCGCATGCGCTAGGCTGCGCGACCTCCGCACCGGCGCCGCGCGCCGGTGCCCGCAGACTCGGCGCCAGGGGAACGCAATGGCCACCAGCAAGTACTTCGGCACCGACGGCATCCGCGGCCGCGTGGGCGAATGGCCGATCGCCGCCGACTTCATGCTGCGCCTGGGGCGCGCCGCCGGCCGCGCCCTGGCCGCGGCCGGCGGCGACGGCTCGGTGCTGATCGGCAAGGACACGCGCCTGTCCGGCTACATGTTCGAAGCGGCGCTGGAGTCGGGCCTGATCGCGGCCGGTGCCAACGTGCGCCTGCTCGGGCCGATGCCCACGCCTGCGGTCGCGTACCTCACGCGCGAGGCCGGCGCCAGCGGCGGCATCGTCATCAGCGCCTCGCACAACCCGCACGAGGACAACGGCATCAAGTTCTTCTCGGCCGCGGGCGAGAAGCTGGACGACGCGCTGGAAGCGGCGATCGAGGCCGAGATCGAGGCCGAATTCCGCACCGTCGCGCCGGAGCGCCTGGGCAAGGCCACGCGCATGACCGACGCGCCGCAGCGTTACCTGGGGTTCTGCCGCAGCACGGTGCCGGCGGGCTTCTCGCTCGACGGGCTCAAGCTGGTGCTCGACTGCGCGCACGGCGCCAACTACGAGCTCGGCCCGCGCCTGCTGCGCGCGCTGGGTGCGGTCGTGCACGCGCTGGGCTGCGAGCCCGATGGCCTCAACATCAACCGCGGCGTCGGCTCGACCCATCCGGAGACCCTGGCCCAGGCGGTGCGCGAGACCGGGGCCGCGATCGGCATCGCCTTCGACGGCGACGGCGACCGCGTGGTGATGGCCGATGCGCGCGGGCGCGTGGTCGACGGCGACGACCTGCTCTACGTGCTGGCGCGCGACTGGCAGGCCAGCGGACGCCTGCGCGGCCCGGTGGTCGGCACGCTGATGACCAATTTCGGGATCGAATCGGCCCTTGCCGCGCTGGGCGTGCCGTTCCACCGCGCCAGGGTCGGCGATCGCTACGTGCACCAGATGCTGATCGAGCGCGGTGGCGTGCTGGGCGGCGAGGCCTCGGGCCACATCCTGTGCCTGGACCGCGCCACCACCGGCGACGCGCTGGTCAACGCGCTGCAGGTGCTCGAGGTCATGCAGCGCCAGGGCGCCACGCTGGCCGAGCTGTGCGAAGGACTGCGCCGCTATCCGCAGCGCACGATCAATGTCCGGGTCGCGCCCGGCGCGCGCCCGGCCGAGCACGCCGCCGTGGTCGCGGTCCGCGCGCAGATCGAGCAGGAACTGGCGGGGCGCGGGCGCGTGGTGCTGCGGCCCTCGGGCACCGAGCCGGTCGTCCGCGTCACGGTCGAGGCCGAGGACGCGGCGCAGGTCGAGCGGCTGGTCCGGCGGCTGGCCGCGGTGGTGGAGTCGGCGGCCTGAGGCGCCTCGGCAGTCGCGCTCAATTGGTGGTCGATCGCTGAATAATTCGCAGTCGCGCCGCGACAGGAGTTGCCGCGGCGCGATTCGGTTGGCGACTTGATCCAGGTCAATGCCGCGCCCGCATCAAGGGGTCCAGAGTGGTCGGCGACGTGCCCGGAACCGGGCGCGCGTGGCCGTCATGGTCCGCGCGCATTTCCCGGAACAGTCCGTGCGGGTGCGCCGGCATCCCGGGCAGCCCGGTCGCCCGGATCGATGGTCCGACGGTGTCCACCCGCAGCCGCGGGCCGGCGCTGCCGCGACGGGAGGCCGCCATGGCCCATCTGCTGCGCCTCGTGCTGCTCGCCGCCACCGTGGTCGCGCCGGCGGCGTCGGCCGCCAGTTTCGGGTACGAGGGCCGGCTCGACGATCTCGGCAGTCCGGCCAACGGTCGCTACGACCTCGAGTTGCGCGCCTATGCCGATGCCCGCGGACCGTCGATGCTGGCCGCGCCGATCACCTTTGCCGATGTCGCCGTTGCGCAGGGACGCTTCCGGCTCGACTTCGACCTGCCGCTCGCAGCCGGTGCCGAGGTATGGCTGGAACTCGCGGTGCGCGACGCTGGTGCGCCGCTTTTCACGCCGATCGCCGGGCGCACCAAGGCCCTTGAGGCGCCGCTGATCGGCCAGTGCTGGAGCAGTACCGGCGACGCCGGCACCAATCCGGCCGTGCACTATCTGGGAACCAGCGATGCGCAGCCGATGGTGCTGCGCGTGCGAGGCACGCCGGCGCTGCGGATCGAGCCCAGCAGCGAGCTCAGCAACGGCGTGCCGATCACCGTCAACCTGGTTGGCGGCAGTTCCGTCAACAGTCTCGCCGCGGGCGTCCGCGGGGCAACCATCGCCGGAGGCGGGGCACCGACCGGCACCGGCCAAGCCATCGGGCCGACCGCGAACCGCGTGGCAGGACACTATGGCTTTGTCGGTGGTGGGCTCGGCAACGTCGCGGGCCTCGCTGCGGACGTGGACGCGGGAAGAGTTGCGTCAGTGTTGGGGGGGCTGCAGAACGAGGCCAGCGGCTTTGGCAGCGTGGTCGCTGGCGGGGCCCAGAACCAAGCCAGTGGGTACCTGACGTCGGTTGGTGGGGGCGGTCAGAACGCTGCCGTGGGCGACTATTCGATGATTGGCGGCGGCGCTGAACTCTGCGCCGGTGGCGACACCAGTTGGGCTGGTGGCAATCGTGCCAAGGTCAGGCCCGACATGGTCTCCGTGCATCCTGAGCTCGGCTGCGCGGGAGTGCCGAACTCCGGCGACGCTGATGGCGACGAGGGCACCTTCGTCTGGGCCGACCGGCAGGTCGCAGACTTCATCTCCAGCGGCCCAGGCCAGTTCCTGGTGCGCGCATCCGGCGGCCTCGCCCTCAATACCAATTCCATCGGCTCGATCGGCGATCTGGTTGTTGCCGCGCGGCCCAGCGGCAGCGGCGATGCGGACGCGGACCTGCACCTGCGCACGCGCGGCGGCCAGTCGGCTGCGATCTATGCCAGCGATGGCAACGGCGCGCTGGTGTTCCAGTCCAGCGGCGCCCTGTTCGGGCTCGGCGTCGGCGGCGTCGCGGGCCGTTACCTCAATACCGGCGCGAACAATGCCTACCTGTCCAGCGGCGGTGTCTGGACCAACGGGTCGTCGCGCGCGGTCAAGGAACACGTGTCCAGCCTCGACCCGGCGGCGGTCCTGGCCCGGGTGCTGGCGCTGCCGGTCACGCGCTGGCGCTACCGCGGCAGCGACGAGGGCGAGCACGTGGGCCCGATGGCTGAGGACTTCCACGCCGCCTTCGGGCTGGGGCCGGACGCGCAAGGCATCGCCACGGTCGACGCCGACGGCGTCGCGCTGGCGGCGATCCAGGGGCTGGCAGCGCGCCTGGAGGCCGACAACGCGCGCCTGCGCGCCGAGTTGGAGGGACTGCGCCAGCGGCTGGACGAGCTTGCGGGCCGGGAGCCCTGAGGTGCGCGCGTTGCGCCCCTGGCTTGCGCTGCTGCTGGTCGGCGGCGCGGTGCCGTGGCCGGAGGCATGGGGTCGCGACGGCGCCGATACGACAGCGCCCTCGCCGCGCTTCGCGGTGCAGGCCACGCTGGTGCCGCTGCAACGCAGCGACGATGACCGTTTCGCCCTCGCTGCGCAGGCGCGCTTCGCGCCGGATGCCGCTGACCCCGGCGCAAGATTCACGCTGTACGCGATGCGCGGGCCAGATGCCGGGTGCGAGCCCTTCGCCGACAGCCTGTTCGCCAACGGCTTCGAGTCGCCGTGAAGCGCGCCGGGCCGCTTCGCGCCGCGAGGCCCGGCGTCGCCCCGTGCCGCGTGCTCCGATAGACTGCGCCGCATCCGGCACCACCCCATCGGGCGATCCGCATGGCCCACATCCCGACGCTCGACATCCGCCGCTACGAAACGGACCGCGATGCCTTCGTGGCCGAACTCGGTGCTGCCTACCGCGAGTACGGCTTCTGCGGCATCAGCGGCCATGGCATCCCCGCGGCGCTGGTGGAAGGGGCCTATGCCGCGTTCCAGGCCTTCTTCGCCCTGCCGGCCGAGGCCAAGCTGCGCTACCACCTCAAGGGCACGGGCGGTGCGCGCGGCTACACGCCCTTCATGGTCGAGACCGCCAAGGACTCGCAGTACCCCGACCTCAAGGAGTTCTGGCACATCGGGCGCGAACTGCCCGACGACTCGCCGTTCCACGCGGTGATGCCGCCCAACCTGTGGCCGACCGAGGTCACGGGCTTCCGTGAACTGGGCTACGGGCTGTACCAGGCGCTCGATGCGCTGGGCGCACGGGTGCTGCGCGCGCTGGCGCTGCACATCGGCCTGCCGGAGCGCTGGTTCGACGACAAGATCGACCACGGCAACTCGATCCTGCGCCCGATCCACTATCCGCCGATCACCCAGGCCGAGGTGCCCAACGTGCGCGCCGGCGCACACGAGGACATCAACTTCATCACGCTGCTGGTGGGCGCGAGCGCGGAAGGGCTGCAGGTCCTGACCCGTGCGGGCGAATGGCTGCCGATCACCACCCAGGGCGATGCCATCGTGGTCAACATCGGCGACATGCTGCAGCGCCTGACCAACCACGTGTACCCGTCGACCACCCATCGCGTGGTCAATCCGCCGGGCGACAAGGCGCGCCAGCCGCGCTATTCGGTGCCGTTCTTCCTGCACCCGAACCCGGAGTTCCTGATCGACGTGCTGCCGTCGTGCGTCACCGCGCAGAGCCCCTCGCGCTATCCGCAGCCGATCACGGCCGACGGCTACCTCAAGGAACGGCTGCGCGAGATCCGCCTCGCCTGAGCGTCACTTCGTGCGCCGGAAGCTGCGCGCGCGGCGCGCGGTGAGCGCCAGCGCCATCGAGTCGGGCATGAGCTTCATCGCGGCGCGGATCAGGCGATAGACCCGGCCGTTGACCACCACGACCTTGCCGCGCTCCACCGCGTCCAGGCTCTCGCGCGCGACCGCATCCGCTTCGAGCCACATCCACTTCGGCATCCCGGCCATGGCCTGGCGCACGCCGACCACGTCGTGGAACTCCGACTGGGTGAAGCCCGGGCAGCAGGCGCTGACGTGGATGCCGTGGCCGCGATTCTCCAGCGCGAGCGACTCGGAGAGCTTGATGAGATAGCTCTTCGCCGCCGCGTAGAGCGTGTGGCCCGGCGTGCCCGGCACCAGCCCCGCCAGCGAGGCGACGTTGACGATGCGGCCGTAGCCGCGCTCGCGCATGCCGGGCAGGAAGTGCCAGCACAGGGCCGACGGCGCGGTGACCATGACCTCGATGAAGTCGCGCTGGCGCTCCCAGGGCTGGCTGACCAGCGTGCCGGGCACGCCGTAGCCGGCGTTGTTGACCAGCATCGAGACCGGCACGGCATCGCGGCGCGTGGCCTCGACCAGCAGCGGCACCGCGGCCGGATCGGCCAGGTCGGCGACCACCACGCGCGCCGCGACCGCATGGCGCGAACTCAATTCCCGTGCCAGCGCCTGCAGGCGCTCCTCGCGCCGCGCGGTCAGGACCAGGGACCAGCCGCGCGCCGCGAGTTCGCGCGCGAAGGCCGTGCCGATGCCGGCCGAGGCGCCGGTGACCAGGGCCCAGCGAGGGAAACCGTAAGTGGTCATGGCGCGCCCGCGGCATTCGATGGAACCGCGATTCTAGCGACCGCCGTTCCCATGGCGGCGGCTTGCGCCGGCGCGCCCGTCCCGCGCTAGGCAGCCCCGGGGCGCGCGGCTATGCTGCGCGCCCGCGGCGCCGCCGCCGCGGAACGGAGCCGCCATGAGGCGCATGCTGGTCGCAGGCAACTGGAAGATGCACGGCACCCGCGCCTCGGCGCGCGAACTGGTCGCGGCGATCGTGGCGGCGCCAATCGCCGCGGTCGACCTGGCGGTGATGCCGCCATTCCCGCTGCTGCCGGCCCTGGTCGCGGAGTTCGGCGCCGGCGCGCTGGCGTTCGGCGGCCAGGACGTCAGCGCGCACGCGCAGGGCGCGTATACCGGCGAGGTCTCGGCGGCTATGCTGGTCGAATGCGGCTGCCGCTATGCCATCGTCGGCCATTCCGAGCGCCGCCAGTACCACGCCGAGGACGATGAACTGGTGGCGGCGAAGTTCGCCGCCGCGCAGGCCGCGGGGCTGGTCCCGATCCTGTGCGTGGGCGAGACCCTGGCCGAGCGCGACGGCGATCGCACCGAGGACGTGGTCGGCACGCAACTGGCCGCCGTGGTCGCCCGTTGCGGGCCGGAAGCCTTCGCCAGCGCGGTGCTGGCCTACGAGCCGGTCTGGGCGATCGGCACCGGGCGCACCGCCACGGCCGGGCAGGCGCAGGCCGTGCACCGATACCTGCGTGGCAAACTGGCCGAGCGGGATGCTAGAATCGCAGGCTCGCTGCGAATCCTGTATGGGGGCAGCGTGAAGCCGGGCAACGCGCTGGAGCTGTTTTCGCAGCCCGACGTCGACGGCGGGCTGATCGGCGGCGCCTCCCTGGTCGCGGCCGATTTCCTCGCCATCGCCGCCGCAGCGCGCGATGCCGGCGCCGGCCAACCACAAGCAAAGCCATGACCCTTACCGTCCTCAACATCATCTACGTCCTGCTCGCGATCGCGATGATCGGGTTCATCCTGGTCCAGCGCGGCGCAGGCGCGCAGGCCGGCTCCGGCTTCGGTGCCGGCGCCTCGGCCACGGTGTTCGGCGCGCGTGGCGCCGGCAACTTCCTGACCCGTTCGACCGCGGTCCTGGCGGCGCTGTTCTTCGTGCTGAGCCTGGGCATGGCGTGGTGGATCACGCATGGCGCCAGGCGCGACACCAGTGGCGACCTCGGCGTCATGGCGGGCGCGGCGGTCCCGGCCGAGCCGGCAACGGCCGCGCCGGCCGCCGGCGACGTGCCGACCGCGCCAATCGCGCCGATCGAGGCGCCGGTCGCGGCGCCCGCGGCGGCCGCCAACGACGATGTGCCCGCCGCGCCGCCCGCTACCGAGGCGACGCCGGCCACCGAGGTGGAGTCGCAGGACCCGCCGCAGCAGTAGCTCAAGCGGTAGAATCCGCTTCAGGCAGCATCCCTCGCCCAGGTGGTGGAATTGGCAGACACGCTATCTTGAGGGGGTAGTGACGAAAGTCGTGCGGGTTCGAGTCCCGCCCTGGGCACCAATTGGTTTCAAGCGGCGCGCGATGATCGTGCCGCGCGTTTGCGATGCGAGGCGAGCAAGTACCCGGTCGCGCAACGGCCCCGTCGTGCCGCTGCCGGGCTACCCGATCCGGTGCCAGGGCAGTTCATGGTTCTCAGCGAATACCTGCCGATCCTGCTGTTCCTAGGCGTGTCCACCGTCATGGGCGTGGTCCTGCTGGGCCTCGGCACGCTGCTCGGCCCGCGGCGGCCGGGCGCCGAGAAGCAGTCGCCCTACGAGTGCGGCTTCGAAGCCTTCGAGGACGCGCGCATGAAGTTCGACGTGCGCTACTACCTCGTCGCCATCCTGTTCATCATCTTCGACCTCGAGATCGCGTTCCTCTTCCCCTGGGCGGTGGTGTTCGCCGACCTCGGCTGGCGGGCCTTCGCGGCGATGGGCCTGTTCCTGGGCGTGCTGGTGATCGGCTTCGTCTACGAGTGGAAGAAAGGGGCGCTGGAATGGGAGTAGGCGCGCTGTTCCACGGTCCCGAGCCGGTCGGGATCGTCGACGACATCCTGCGCCCGGCCGGCGAGAACCCGCTGCTGGAGCGCGGCTTCCTCACCACCAACGTCGACACCGTGCTCAACTGGGCGCGAACGGGTTCGATGTGGCCGATGACCTTCGGCCTGGCCTGCTGCGCGGTCGAGATGATGCACGCGGGCGCGTCGCGCCTGGACCTCGACCGCTTCGGGACCTTCTTCCGCCCCAGCCCGCGCCAGTCCGACGTGATGATCGTGGCCGGCACCCTGGTCAACAAGATGGCGCCGGCGCTGCGCAAGGTCTACGACCAGATGCCCGAACCCAAGTGGGTGATCTCGATGGGCTCCTGCGCCAACGGCGGCGGCTACTACCACTATTCCTACTCCGTGGTGCGCGGCTGCGACCGTGTGGTGCCGGTGGACATCTACGTGCCGGGCTGCCCGCCCACGGCGGAAGCGCTGGTGTACGGGATCCTGCAGTTGCAGAAGAAGATCCGCCGCACCCACACCATTGCGCGCTGAGCCTGAAGATCCGGCATGACCGAGACCCAACCCGCGCTGGCCGAGCGACTGGCGACGCGCTTCGGCGACAAGCTCGCGCGGGTGCAGTCCGCGCTGGGCGAGATCACCATCGAGGTCGCGGCCGAGCACCTGCTCGAGGTCGCGCGCGCGCTGCGCGACGAGCGCGAACTGCGCTTCGAGCAGCTGATCGACCTGTGCGGGGTCGACTACCTCAGTTTCGGGCAGGACGAGTGGGAGACCACCCGGGTCTCGAATGGCGGCTTCAGCCGCGGGGTCGAGGGCGAGGGCGCCGGGCGCTTTGCCTGGAGCGCCGCGGTGACGCCAGCGATGCCGCGCCGCTATGCCGTCGTGGTGCACCTGCTGTCGCTGGCCAACAACCAGCGCCTGCGCCTGCGCGTGTTCGCCAGTGACGAGGCCCTGCCGTCGGTGCCGTCGCTGGTCGAGACCTGGATCTCGGCGACCTGGTTCGAGCGCGAGGCCTTCGACCTGTTCGGCATCCTGTTCGACGGCCACCCGGACCTGCGGCGCCTGCTGACCGACTACGGCTTCGTCGGCCACCCCTTCCGCAAGGACTTCCCGCTGGTCGGCAACGTCGAGGTGCGCTACGACCCCGAGCGCGGGCGCGTGGTCTACGAGCCGGTCAGCATCGAGCCGCGCGTCGGCGTGCCGCGCGTGGTGCGCGACGATTCGCGCTACCTGCAGGGCCAGGCCGAAGAGGCCGCGGCGCCGTCGAAGGCGGGCTAGCGCGATGCAGGAAATCCACAACTACACCATGAACTTCGGCCCGCAGCACCCGGCCGCGCATGGCGTGCTGCGCCTGGTCCTGGAGCTCGATGGCGAGACCGTGGTGCGCGCCGATCCGCATATCGGTCTGTTGCACCGGGCCACCGAGAAGCTGGCCGAGTCCAAGCCCTACAACCAGTCGATCGGCTACATGGACCGGCTCGACTACATGTCGATGATGTGCAACGAGCACGCCTACGTGCGCGCGATCGAGCGGCTGCTCGGGATCGAAGCGCCGCTGCGCGCGCAGTACATCCGCACGATGTACGACGAGATCACCCGCATCCTCAACCACCTGTTGTGGATCGGATCGAACGCGCTCGACCTCGGCGCGATGGCGGTGTTCCTGTATGCCTTCCGCGAGCGCGAGGAGCTGATGGACGCCTACGAGGCGGTCAGCGGCGCGCGCATGCACGCCACGTACTACCGCCCCGGCGGCGTGTACCGCGACCTGCCGGACCGCATGCCGCAGTATCGCCAGAGCCCGTGGACCAAGGGCGCCGACCTCAAGCGCCGCAACGAGTGGCGCGAGGGATCGCTGCTCGACTTCATCGATGCCTTCGCCGCCGACTTCCCGACCAAGGTCGACGAGTACGAGACCCTGCTCACCGACAACCGGATCTGGAAGCAGCGCACGGTCGGCATCGGGGTGGTGGCGCCGGAGCAGGCGCTGCGCTGGGGCATGTCGGGGCCGATGCTGCGCGGGTCGGGCATCGCCTGGGACCTGCGCAAGAAGCAGCCCTATGCCGCATACGACCGGGTCGATTTCGACCTGCCGCTGGGCAGCAACGGCGACTGCTACGACCGCTACCTGGTGCGGGTCGAGGAGATGCGCCAGTCCGGCCGCATCATCCGCCAGTGCGTGAAGTGGCTGCGCGACAACCCGGGCCCGGTGATGAGCGCGAGCCACAAGGTGGCGCCGCCCTCGCGCATCGAGATGAAGGAGGACATGGAAGCCCTCATCCACCACTTCAAGCTCTTCACCGAGGGCTACAGCGTGCCCGCGGGCGAGGCCTATGCGGCGGTCGAGGCGCCCAAGGGCGAGTTCGGCGCCTACATCGTCTCCGACGGCGCCAACAAGCCGTTCCGGGTCAAGCTGCGGGCGCCCGGCTTCGCCCACCTTTCCGCGATCGACGAGATGGTGCGCGGCCACATGCTGCCCGACGTGGTGGCCGTGATCGGCACGCTCGACATCGTGTTCGGCGAGATCGATCGATGAAGGCGACCGGCAACTTCGCCGCGGTGAAGGACGTCGACCCGGCCGTGGCGCTGGGCGAGCGCACGCGCGCGCACATCGACCACTGGGTGGCCAAGTTCCCGCCGGACCGCAAGCGCTCGGCGCTGATCCAGGGGCTGATGGCGGCGCAGGAACAGAACGGCGGCTGGCTCAGCGACGAGTTGATCGCCGCGGTGGCGAAATACCTCGGTTTGCCGCCGGTGTGGGCCTACGAGGTCGCGACCTTCTATTCGATGTTCGACCTCGAGCCGGTCGGCCGGCACAAGGTCTCGATCTGCACCAATATTTCCTGCTGGCTCAACGGCGCGGAAGACCTCGTCGCGCACGTCGAGCGCAAGCTGGGCTGCAGCCTCGGCCACAGCACGGCCGATGGCCGGGTCAAGCTGGTGCGCGAGGAAGAGTGCCTCGCGGCCTGCGCCGGCGCGCCGATGATGGTGGTCGACGGGCATTACCACGAGAACCTCACGGTCGAGAAGGTCGACAAGTTGCTGGACGAGCTGGAATAGATGTCTCCATTTCTCCTGTAGGGGCGGCTTCAGCCGCGATCCGAGGATCCTCGGATCGCGGCTGAAGCCGCTCCCACAGGGGGCAACGCAACGAATTCGAGAATCGCGAATGGCCTACGGCCCCGCCCCGCAGGAACACAACGTCTGCCTCAACACGCTGCACTACGAGCAGCCGTGGTCCTATGAGAACTATCTCAAGGCCGGCGGCTACCAGGCGTGGCGCCGGATCCTGGCCGAGAAGATGCCGCGCGAGACCGTGATCGACATGGTCAAGCAGTCGGCCCTGCGCGGTCGCGGCGGCGCCGGTTTCCCGACCGGGCTCAAGTGGTCGTTCATGCCGCGCAGTGCGCCGGGCCAGAAGTACATCCTGTGCAATTCGGACGAGTCGGAGCCCGGCACCTGCAAGGACCGGGATCTCCTGCGCTACAACCCGCACGCGGTGGTCGAGGGGCTCGCGATCGCCTGCTACGCGACCAATTCCACCGTCGCCTACAACTACCTGCGCGGCGAGTTCCACCACGAGCCCTTCGAGCGCTTCGAGCAGGCGCTCGAGGAAGCCTACGAACACGGTTGGCTGGGCCGCGACATCCAGGGCTCGGGCGTGGACGTCGACATCCACACCGCGCTCGGCGCCGGGGCCTACATCTGCGGCGAGGAAACCGCGCTGATGGAGTCGCTCGAGGGCAAGAAGGGCCAGCCGCGCTTCAAGCCGCCGTTCCCGGCCAATTTCGGCCTCTACGGCAAGCCCACCACCATCAACAATACCGAGACCTATGCCTCGGTGCCGGCGATCATCCGCAATGGCCCGGAGTGGTTCCTCGGCCTGGGCAAGCCCAACAACGGCGGCCCCAAGATCTTCTCCGTCTCCGGCCACGTGGCGCGACCCGGCAATTACGAGATCCGCCTCGGCACGCCGTTCAAGGACCTGCTCGAACTTGCCGGTGGCGTGCGCGGCGGTCGCAAGCTCAAGGCGGTGATCCCGGGCGGATCGTCGATGCCGGTGCTTCCGGCCGACGTCATGATGGGCTGCACGATGGACTACGACTCGCTGCAGAAGGCGGGCTCGGGACTGGGCTCGGGCGCGGTGATCGTCATGGACGAGACCACCTGCATGGTCAGCGCCTGCCGCCGCATCGCGCGCTTCTACTACGCCGAGTCCTGCGGCCAGTGCACGCCCTGCCGCGAAGGCACCGGCTGGATGTACCGCATGCTCACCCGCATCGTCGAGGGCGGCGCCAGCATCGACGACGTGCACCTGCTCAAGGCCGCGGCCGGGCAGATCGAGGGCCACACCATCTGCGCCTTCGGCGAGGCCGCGGCGTGGCCGGTGCAGGGATTCCTGCGCCATTACTGGAACGAGTTCGAGTATTTCGTGACCCACAAGCGCTCGATCGTCGATACCGGGCTCGGAGCCGCGGCATGAACCGCAACGAACGCCAACCAATTGGCGTCATTCCCGCGAACGCGGGAATCCATCGTGCTCTTGCGGCATGCGGGGAAATGGATTCCCGCTTCCGCGGGAATGACGCCTGGGACGGTGCAGGCGATTGGGTCGGTGTCGGCTCCTGGATCGGCGGCGATGTCCGAATCGGGACTGCAAGCGGTGGCCGTACGATCGAGGGCAGTCTGACGTGAGCGCGCAGCCGCAGAATCCCAACGCCGCGCCCGACCTGGTCAACGTCGAGATCGACGGCAAGGCGCTCAAGGTCGCCAAGGGCTCGATGATCATCCAGGCCGCGGACGCGGCCGGGATCGCGATCCCGCGCTTCTGCTACCACGACAAGCTGCCGATCGCGGCCAACTGCCGCATGTGCCTGGTCGACGTCGAGAAGGCGCCCAAGCCGATGCCGGCCTGCGCCTCGCCGGTGACCGAGGGCATGAAGGTCTACACCCAGTCCAAGCGCGCGCTGGACGCGCAGCGCAACGTGATGGAGTTCCTGCTGATCAACCATCCGCTCGACTGCCCGGTGTGCGACCAGGGCGGCGAGTGCGAACTGCAGGACCTGTCGATCGGCTACGGCCGCTCGGTCAGCCGCTTCGTCGAGCGCAAGCGCGTGGTGGCCGACGAGGACCTCGGCCCGCTGATCGCGACCGACATGACGCGCTGCATCCACTGCACGCGCTGCGTGCGCTTCGTGGCCGAAATCGCCGGCACCCACGAGCTGGGCGGGCTCAATCGCGGCGAGCAGCTCGAGATCGGCACCTACATCGGCAAGTCGATCGAGTCGGAACTGTCGGGCAACGTCATCGACGTGTGCCCGGTCGGCGCGCTCACCAACAAGGTGTTCCGCTTCCGCGCGCGGGCCTGGGAGCTGGCCGCGCGCGAGTCGGTCGGATACCACGACGCGCTGGGCTCCAACCTGTGGCTGCACGTGCGCCGCGGCGAAGTGCTCCGCGCGGTGCCACGCGACAACGACGCGATCAACGAGTGCTGGCTTTCCGATCGCGACCGCTACAGCCACGAGGCCCTCGAGTCGGCAGACCGCCTGGCCCAGCCGCAGCTCAAGCGCGCGGACGGCCAGTGGCGCGCCGCGACCTGGGACGAGGCGATCGCGGCGGCGGGCAACGGCCTGCGCCAGGCCGCCGACCAGCACGGCGGCGAGCAACTCGGCGCCCTGGTCGCGCCCTGGTCGACGCTCGAGGAAGGGCACCTCGCGGCGCGCCTGCTGCGCGGCCTCGGCTCGGAGAACATCGACCATCGCCTGCGCGTGCTGGACTTCGCCGACGCGCCGGTGGCGCAGCCCTTCGGTTTGCCGCTCGCGGCGATCGAGCGGGCAGGGGCGATCCTGCTGGTCGGCTCGAACCCGCGCCACGACGCGCCGCTGCTGGGCCATCGCGTGCGCAAGGCCTGGAAGAACGGCGCAGCGGTGTACGCCGTCAATCCGGTGCGGTACCCGTTCCATTTCGAGACCCGGCACGAGTTCATCGTCGGCGCCTGGGGCATGGCCGGCGCGTTGGCGGCCCTGGCCAGGGCCGCCGCTGGCGATAGCGCGCCGCCGGCGGGTATCGCGGACCTGGTCGCTGCCGCGGACGCCGACAGCGAGGCGCGCAGCGCGATCGACGCGCTGCGCCAGGCCACGGACGCGGTGCTGGTCGTCGGCGATTTCGCGGTGCAGCACCCGGCCGCGTCCGTGCTGCGCGCGCTGGCGCGCTTCATCGCCGCGTCCACCGGCTGCCACTACAACGAGATTCCGGCCGGCGCCAACGCAGCCGGCCTTGCGCGCGCGGGCGTGCTGCCCGCAGGCAATGGCCTGCACGTGGGCGCGATGCTGGCGCGCCCGCGCAAGGCGCTGTTGCTGCACCATGTCGAGGGGCCGATCGATTTCGCCGACGGCACCGCCGCGGCGGGCGCGCTGCGCCAGTCGCAGTTCACGGTGGCGCTCTCGGCCTTCGACTCGACCGCGCTGCGGCAGTACGCGCACGCGATCCTGCCAGTGGCGTTGCCGCCCGAAGGCGAGGGCAGCTACGCCAACGTCGACGGCACCCTGCAGGCGGTCGTGGCTGCGGCGAAAGCGCCGGGCGAGGCGCGCCCGGCGTGGCGGGTGCTGCGCGCGCTCGGCGGCGCGCTCGGCCTCCCGGGTTTCGACTTCACCGAGTTCGCGGCGCTGCGCGCTGCTGCCACCGCCGGCGCCGCACCCGCGTCCGGCAACGGCCTGTCGCGACGCGACGCGCCCACCGGCATGACCCGGATCGCGACCCTGCCGATGTTCCGGGTCGATCCGGTGGTGCGGCGCGCGGCCGCGCTGCAGGCGACCGTGCATGCGCTGCCCGCGCGGGTCGTGCTCCATCCGGGCGACGCGCTGGCGCTGGGACTCGGCGCCGGCGCGCGCGCGATCGTGTCCGACGGCAGCCTCGAGCTGGCGTTGCCGGTCGAGACCAGCATGGCGGTGCCGCACGGCGGCGCGTGGATCGAGGCCGGGCACGCCGAGACCGCGCTCTTGGCGCCGTCCGGCGCGCCGCTCACGGTGAGGAAGGCCTGAGCCATGTCGCAGGTTCCCGCCTTCATCGAGAGCGCGACTTCGGGCTGGCCGGCGGTCGGGCTGGTGGTCTGGACGCTGGTCAAGATCGTCGCGCTGGTCCTGCCGCTGACGATCATCGTCGCCTTCTACACCCTGGGCGAGCGCAAGATCCTCGGCTACATGCACACCCGCATCGGCCCCAACCGGGTCGGGCCGCTGGGCCTGCTGCAGCCCTTCGCCGACGTGATCAAGCTGCTGGTGAAGGAGATCGTGGTCCCCTCGGCCTCGAACAAGTTCCTGTTCTACCTCGCGCCGGTGCTGGCGCTGGCGCCGGCCTTCGCCGCTTGGGCCGTGGTGCCCTTCGCGGATGGCGTCGCGCTGGCGAACATCAACGCCGGGCTGCTGTACCTGCTGGCGATGACCTCGATGGGCGTGTACGGGATCATCCTCGCCGGCTGGGCCTCGAACTCGAAGTACGCCTTCCTGGGCGCGATGCGCTCGGCGGCGCAGGTGGTGTCGTACGAGATCGCGATGGGCTTCGCGCTGGTCGGCGTGCTGATCTGCGCCGGCTCGCTCAACCTCACCGAGATCGTGCGGGCGCAGGGCGGCGACCAGGGATTCCTGGAGTGGTTCTGGCTGCCGCTGCTGCCGCTGTTCGTGATCTATTTCATCTCCGGCGTGGCCGAGACCAATCGCGCGCCCTTCGACGTCGCCGAAGGCGAATCGGAAATCGTCGCCGGCTTCCACGTCGAGTACGCCGGCGCGGGCTTCGCGGTGTTCTTCCTGGCCGAGTACGCCAACATGATCCTGGTCTCGTTCCTGACCGCGATCATGTTCCTAGGCGGCTGGCTGTCGCCCCTGCAGGGCTGGATGTCCGGCCCGCTGGCCGCGCCGGGCCCGTGGTGGCTCGCGGCCAAGGTGGTGTTCTTCATGTTCACCCTGGTGTGGCTGCGCGCGACCTTCCCGCGCTACCGCTACGACCAGATCATGCGCCTGGGCTGGAAGGTGTTCATCCCGATCACGATCGTGTGGATCATGCTCGCGGCGTGGTTCGTGCTGGATGGCTGGATCGAGATCGGGGCCTGAGGACGCAAGCATGAATCGCGTATTGGCCTATTTCCGCAGCCTCCTCCTGGTCGAACTGGCGCGCGGCCTGTGGCTCACCAGCAAGTACCTGGTGCGGCCCAAGTACACCGTGCGTTACCCGGAAGAGAAGATCCCCAAGTCCAACCGCTTCCGCGGCCTGCACGCGCTGCGTCGCTATCCCAACGGCGAGGAGCGCTGCATCGCCTGCAAGCTGTGCGAGGCGGTGTGCCCGGCGCTGGCGATCACGATCGACTCCGAGCAGCGCGCCGACGGCACCCGCCGCACCACGCGCTACGACATCGACCTGTTCAAGTGCATCTACTGCGGCTTCTGCGAGGAGTCGTGCCCGGTCGACTCGATCGTGGAGACCGACATCCACGAGTACCACTTCGAGCTGCGCGGCGAAAACGTGGTGACCAAGCCGCAGCTGCTGGCGATCGGCGACCGCTACGAGCGCGAGATCGCGGCGGCGCGGGCCCAGGACGCGGCGTTCCGGTGAGCCCATGAGCATCGACCTCATGCTGTTCTACGCTTTCGCCACCGTGCTGGTGCTTGCCGCGCTGGCGGTGATCACGGTCCGCAACAGCGTGCACGCCGCGCTGTTCCTGGTCCTGTGCTTCTTCACCAGCGCCTGCGTCTGGCTGCTGCTGCAGGCCGAGTTCCTCGCCATCGCCCTGGTGCTGGTCTACGTCGGCGCGGTGATGGTGCTGTTCCTGTTCGTGGTGATGATGCTCGACATCAACACCGCGCCTCTGCGCGAGGGCTTCGCGCGCTACCTGCCGGTCGCGCTCGCGGTCGCCGTGGTGATGCTGCTGGAGATGCTGGCCCTGATCGGCGTGCGCCGCATGACCGGCCGCCTCGCCCCGCCGGACCCGGCGCTGGCCGAGGGCCTGTCGAATACCGAGTGGCTCGGCCGCGCGCTGTTCCGCGACTACCTGCTGCCCTTCGAGGTGGCCGGCATGATCCTGACCGTGGCCATCATCGCCGCCATCGCCCTGACCCTGCGGCGGCGGCCCAATGTCCGCCGGCAGGACCCGGCGCGCCAGGTGCTGGCGCGCAAGGCGGACCGCCTGCGGGTGGTCAAGATGCCGCCCGCCGGCAAGGAGGCCCAGCCGTGATCCCGCAATCGCACTTCCTCGCCCTGGGCGCGGTGCTGTTCTGCATCAGCGTGGCCGGCATCTTCATCAACCGCAAGAACGTGATCGTGCTGCTGATGTCGATCGAGCTGATGCTGCTGGCGGTCAACATGAACTTCGTGACCTTCTCGCGCTTCCTCGGTGACGTCGCCGGGCAGGTGTTCGTGTTCTTCATCCTCACCGTGGCCGCGGCCGAGTCCGCGATCGGACTCGCGATCCTGGTCGTGCTGTTCCGCAACCGCAGCACCATCAACGTCGAAGAACTCGACTCGATGAAGGGGTAGGGCGTGCTCTCGCAGAACATCCTCCTGGCGATCGCGCTGGCGCCCCTGCTGGGCGCGATCGTGGCCGGCCTCTTCGGGCGCCGCATCGGCCGTGCCGGTGCGCACTGGGTCACCATCGCGGGCGTGGCCCTGTCGTTCGCGCTCTCGGCGTGGGTGCTCAAGCAGCTGGTGTGGGACGGCGTGCCGGTGTTCAACCAGAACCTCTACACCTGGTTCCAGGTCGCCGGCTACGAGGCCCACATCGGCTTCCTGGTCGACCGGCTGACCGCGGTGATGATGGTGGTCGTGACCTTCGTCTCGCTGATGGTCCACGTGTACACCATCGGCTACATGGCCGAGGATCCGGGTTACCAGCGCTTCTTCGCCTATATCGCGCTGTTCACCTTCGCGATGCTGATGCTGGTGATGAGCAACAACTTCCTGCAGCTGTTCTTCGGCTGGGAGGCGGTGGGCCTGGTCTCGTACCTGCTGATCGGATTCTGGTTCAAGCGGCCGAGCGCGATCTTCGCCAACCTCAAGGCCTTCCTGGTCAACCGGGTCGGCGACTTCGGCTTCCTGATGGGCATCGCCGGCGTGATGTACTGGCTGGGCACGCTCGACTACGCCACCGCCTTCGCCAACGCGGGTTCGCTCGAGGGCAAGACCGTCGAGCTCTTCGCCGGGCAACCATGGTCGGTCGCGACCTTCATCTGCGTGGGCCTGTTCATCGGTGCGATGGGCAAGTCGGCGCAGGTGCCGCTGCACGTTTGGCTGCCCGATTCGATGGAAGGCCCGACCCCGATCTCGGCCCTGATCCACGCCGCGACCATGGTCACCGCCGGCATCTTCATGGTGGCGCGGATGTCGCCGCTGTTCGAGCTGTCCGAGGCGGCGCTGAGCTTCGTGCTGGTGGTGGGCGCGACCACCGCGCTCTTCACCGGCCTGATCGGCATCGTGCAGAACGACATCAAGCGCGTGGTCGCCTATTCGACCCTGTCGCAGCTGGGCTACATGACCGTGGCGCTGGGCGTGTCGGCGTATTCCGCCGCGATCTTCCACCTGATGACCCACGCCTTCTTCAAGGCGCTGCTGTTCCTGGGCGCCGGCTCGGTCATCATCGCCATGCACCACGAGCAGGACATGCGCTTCATGGGCGGGCTGCGCAAGCGCATGCCGGTCACCTACTGGACCGGGCTCGTCGGCACCCTGGCGCTGGTCGGCACGCCGTTCTTCTCCGGCTTCTACTCCAAGGACGTGATCATCGAGGCGGTGGCCGAATCGCAGCGCGCCGGCGCCGGCTACGCCTTCTGGTGCGTGATGATCGGCGTGTTCGTGACCGCGTTCTACAGCTTCCGGCTGCTGTACCTGACCTTCCACGGCAAGGAGCGCTTCGTGGTCGAGGCGCACGCGCACGGGGACCAGGGGGGGCACGACGGCCACGATGGGCACCACCTCGCGCAGGGACACCTCGCGCACGCGCCGCACGAGTCGCCGTGGGTCGTGACGGTGCCGCTGGTGCTGCTGGCGATCCCGTCGCTGGCGATCGGCTACCTCACGGTCGGCCCGATGCTGTTCGGCGATTTCTTCGGCGGCGCGATCGTGGTGCGCGAGGCCAACGACGTGGTCGGCCGGCTCGGGCACCACTTCCATGGCCCGCTGGCCTTCGCGCTGGAGGGTTTCAGGCACTGGCCGTTCTGGCTCGCGCTGGCCGGCTTCGCCAGCGCCACGTGGCTGTACCTGCTGCAGCCCGCGCTGGCGCCGCGGCTGCGCTCGGCCTTCGCGCCGATCGTGCGCGTGCTGGAAAACAAGTACGGCTTCGACGGTCTCTACCAGGCGCTGTTCGCGCGCGGCTCGCTCCTGCTCGGACGCGCCTTCTGGAAGGGTGGCGACGTTGCCGTGATCGACAATGGCATGGTCAACGGGTCGGCCGCGGTGGTCGATCGCGTGTCCTCGGTGGTGCGCTGGATCCAGTCGGGCCACCTGTACGACTACGCGTTCGCCATGATCCTCGGCCTGATCGTGCTGCTCGGCTTGCTGGCCTACGGCCTGTAGCCCCGCGACCCCACGGAACCGGAATCGTCGCCCCATGCAAACCTGGCCGCTGCTGAGCCTGCTGATCTGGGTCCCCGCGATCGGCGGCGCGCTGGTGCTGGCGACCGGCAACTCGCGCCCGGCGCAGGCGCGCTGGATCGCGCTCGCCAGCGCACTGCTGGTGCTGGCGCTGTGCGTCCCGCTCTACAACGGCCTCGACGCCGGCAACGCCAGCATGCAGTTCGTCGAGCGCCATGCCTGGTTCCCGGCGATCAACACCTGGTACTCGCTCGGGGTCGACGGCATCTCGGTGGCGCTGATCGGGCTCACCGCCTTCGTGACCGTGCTGACGCTGGTCGGCGCGTGGGAGGTGATCGAGGACCGCGTGCACCAGTACTTCGCCTCGTTCCTGTTCCTCGAGGCGCTGATGATCGGCGTGTTCTGCGCGCGGGATGCGCTGCTGTTCTACGTCTTCTTCGAGGCCATGCTGGTGCCGATGTTCATCATCATCGGCGTGTGGGGCGGGCCGCGGCGGGTCTACGCGACGATCAAGTTCTTCCTCTACACCTTCTTCGGCTCGATTTTCATGCTGGTCGGCCTCGCCTACCTGTACATGCAGGCCGGCAGCTTCGACCTCGACGAGCTCGCGCGGCTGCCGCTGTCGGCGACCGAGCAGGCCTGGCTGTTCTTCTCCTTCCTGCTCGCCTTCGCGGTCAAGGTGCCGATGTTCCCGGTCCACACCTGGCTGCCCGACGCGCACGTCGAGGCGCCGACCGGGGGTTCGGTGATCCTGGCCGCGATCATGCTCAAGATCGGCGGGTACGGCTTCCTGCGCTTTTCGCTCCCGATCACGCCCGATGCGAGCCAGGAGCATGCGCTGCTGGTGATCGCGCTGTCGCTGGTCGCGATCATCTACATCGGCTACGTCGCGCTGGTGCAGGAGGACATGAAGAAGCTGATCGCCTATTCGTCGATCTCGCACATGGGCTTCGTCACCCTGGGCACCTTCATCGCCTTCGCGCTGGCGCGCGAGCAGGGCAACCTAGACGCCGCGCGCCTGGGCCTGCAGGGCGCGATGGTGCAGATGGTGTCGCACGGCTTCATCTCGGCGGCGATGTTCTCGTGCGTGGGCGTGCTCTACGACCGGGTCCACAGCCGCATGATCCGCGACTACGGCGGCGTCGCGAACACCATGCCGTGGTTCGCCGCGCTGTTCGTGCTCTTCGCCATGGCCAACTGCGGCCTGCCCGGCACCAGCGGCTTCGTCGGCGAGTTCATGGTCATCGTGGCCAGCTTCCAGGCCAACATCTGGTACGCGCTGGGCGCCGGCCTGACCCTGGTGCTGGGCGCGGCCTACACGCTGTGGCTGGTCAAGCGCGTGGTCTTCGGCGAGGTCGCCAACAAGAACGTGGCGCAACTCAAGGACCTCGGCGCGCGCGAGGCCTGGGTGCTGGGCGGCTACGCCGCGGCGGTGCTGCTGCTGGGCGTGTGGCCCAAGCCGCTGACCGACCTGATGGAGGCGCCGATCGCGGCGCTGGTGCAGCAGCTCCTGCTGGGCAAGGCCTGAGGAATCACCCGCGATGTTCGCCGCCACCGACCTTGCCGCGCTCCTGCCCGAGGCCTTCATGCTCGGCGCGATCTGCGCCTTGCTGCTGATCGACCTTTTCATCGACCAGTCGCGGCGCGGCCTGACCCATTTCCTCGCGATCACGACCCTGGTCTTCGCGGCGATCCTGACCCTGCGCACGCACGGCGCCGCCGGTGGCGTGGTCGAGCCGGTGCGCGCCTTCGGCGGCATGTTCGTGCGCGACGGCTTCGGCGACCTGCTCAAGCTCGCGATCCACGCGGTCACCATCGGCGTGTTCGTCTACGCCAAGCCGTACCTCAAGTCGCACTCGTTGTTCCAGGGCGAGTTCTACGTCCTGGCGCTGACCGGCGTGCTCGGCATGATGGTGCTGGTTTCTGCTGGCAACCTGGTCGTGGTCTACCTCGGGCTCGAGCTGCTGGCGCTGTCCTCGTATGCACTGGTCGCCCTGGATCGTGATTCGCGCCTGGCCTCGGAGGCCGCGATCAAGTACTTCGTGCTCGGCGCGCTGGCCTCGGGCCTGCTGCTGTACGGCATGTCGATGATCTACGGCGCCACCGGCACGCTCGACCTGGCGCAGATCCACGCCCAGGTCGCGGTGTCCTACGACCGCACGCTGCTGGCCTTCGGCCTGGTGTTCATCGTGGTCGGCGTGGCCTTCAAGCTCGGCGCGGCGCCGTTCCACATGTGGGTGCCCGACGTCTACCAGGGCTCGCCCACCGCGGTGACGCTGTTTATCGCAGGCGCGCCCAAGATCGCGGCCTTCGGCATGGCCTACCGGTTGCTCGAGGACGGCCTCGCGGGCCTCGCGACCGACTGGCAGCCGATGCTGACCCTGCTGGCGCTGCTGTCGCTGGCGATCGGCAACCTGGTCGCGATCGCGCAGACCAACCTCAAGCGCATGCTGGCCTACTCGACCATCTCGCACATCGGCTTCCTGCTGCTGGGCCTGATCAACGGCACGCCGGCCGGCCTTGCGGCCGCGACCTTCTACGCGATCACCTACGCGATCACGACGGTCGCGGCCTTCGGCATGATCGTGCTGCTGTCGCGCTCCGGCTTCGAGGCCGAGGAGATCGAGGACTTCCGCGGCCTCAACCAGCGCAACGGCTGGTACGCGATGATCATGCTGATGGTGATGGCCTCGCTGGCCGGCGTGCCGGTCTGGGTCGGCTTCATGGCCAAGTTCCAGGTGCTCAAGGCCGCGGTGGAATCGGGCCACCTGTGGCTTGCGATCGCCGCCGGCGTGTTCGCCGTGATCGGCGCCTTCTACTACCTGCGCGTGATCAAGGTGATGTACTTCGACGATCCCGCCACCACCGAGCCGCTGGCGTTGCCCAACGACATGCCGTTCCGCTTCGTGCTGTCGGCCAACGGGCTGGGCCTGCTGGCCCTGGGGATCCTGGGTGGGCCGCTGATGGCCTGGTGCCTCGAGGCCGTGACGCGCTAGTGGCGGCAGGTCCGGCGCTGTAGGAGCCCACTCCGTGGGCGACCGAGGACGCGGGTTGCCTGGAAGTGGCGATGCGGCGGTTCGCAATCGCGCGGTCGCCCACGGAGTGGGCTCCTACGGGATTGCGGGAATTTTCGTCGCTGGGCGGCTCGGCATCCCCGCGCCTACCACTGCCCGTGCCAACATTCGGGGTTGATCTTCCCCCTAGCCGCCCCTATGATTCGCGTCCGCCTGATGCGGGGTGGAGCAGTCTGGCAGCTCGTCGGGCTCATAACCCGAAGGTCGTAGGTTCAAATCCTACCCCCGCTACCAATGCCCATGGAAAAGGCTCCCGTGCGGAGCCTTTTTCGTTGGCGCCGGGTGTCGCGCCCGCCAGCGCGGCGCCCGGCGCTGCCAGTTCCACGAGCCGCAAGGCTCGCGAAACCGGCAGGCAACGGGAGGCCACCAAACCCCGAACGCGGACTCGATCCGCGCCGAGACGGTGGGCCCCGGGCCCGCCGTTTTGCGTTTGTGGGGTCCTGTTTTCCGGAGGACTGGTTGCGTTGAAGCAGGAAGAACTGACCGCGTTGCTGGCGCCGGTGGTGGCGGGTCTCGGGCTCGAATGCCTCGGCATCGAGCTGGCCGGTGGCCACGGCAACCTGCTGCTGCGCGTGTACATCGACGCGCCGGGTCGCGCGGTCACGCTGGAGGATTGCGAAGCGGCAAGCCGCGAAGTGAGCGCGGTGATGGACCTGAAGGACCCGATCGCGGGCAACTACACCCTCGAGGTGTCGTCGCCCGGCGTCGATCGGCCGCTGTTCTCGCCGGCGCAGTTCGCCCGCTACCTGGGGCAGAACGCGAAGGTGACGCTGAACCTGCCGCTGGCCGGACGCCGGCGGGTGCAGGGCCCGATCCGCGCCGTCGAAGGCGAGAGGATCACGATCGAGCAGGACGGTACGCCGCTGGTCATCGAGCATGGCAACGTGCTCAAGGCGAACCTGGTACACGAGTGGGATTCCGGCGGGCGCAAGCCCGGCCGGAAGCGCAAGTAGGTTCAACCGGCGCGCGCACCGAACGGTGCGTGGCGCCCAGTGCGGAAGGCCGGCAGGTCGCGGCCGGTGCTTCAGGAGCGAGAGCGATGAGCAAGGAAATCCTGCTGGTTGTCGATGCGGTCGCCAACGAGAAGGGCGTGGCCGCGGAGGTGATCTTCGACGCGATGGAAGCCGCCCTGGCCTCCGCCGCCAAGAAGCGCTACTCCGAGGACGTCGCCGTGCGCGTGGCCATCGACCGCAAGACCGGCGATTACGAGACCTTCCGGCGCTGGGAGGTGGTGGCCGACGACGTGGTGATGGAGTCGCCGGACCGCCAGCTGCGGTTGATGGACGCACTCGACGTCAAGCCGGACTCGCAGGTCGGCGACTGGATCGAGGAACAGGTCGACAACGCCGAGTTCGGGCGTATCCAGGCCCAGGCCGCCAAGCAGGTGATCGTGCAGCGCGTGCGCGAGGCCGAGCGCACCCAGGTGGTGGACGCATTCAAGGACCGCGTGGGCGAGCTGGTCACCGGCATCGTCAAGCGGGTGGAACGCGGCAATATCTATGTCGATCTCGGCGGCAACGCCGAGTCCTTCATCCCACGCGAGAAGGCCATTCCGCGCGAGAACGTGCGCCCGGGCGACCGCCTGCGCGGCTACCTGCACGAGGTCCGCGCCGAGGCGCGCGGACCGCAGCTGTTCGTCTCGCGCACCGCGCCCGAATTCATGATGGAACTGTTCAAGCTCGAGGTGCCCGAGGTGGGGCAGGGCCTGGTCACCATCATGGGCGCCGCGCGCGACCCGGGCGACCGGGCCAAGATCGCGGTCAAGGCCAACGACAACCGCACCGACCCGATCGGCGCCTGCATCGGCATGCGCGGCTCGCGCGTCCAGGCGGTGTCGAACGAGCTCAACGGCGAGCGCGTCGACATCGTGCTGTGGAACGACAACCCGGCCCAGTTCGTGATCAACGCGATGGCGCCGGCGCAGGTCGAGTCGATCATCGTCGACGAAGAGAAGCATTCGATGGACATCGCGGTGGCCGAGACCGAGTTGTCCAAGGCGATCGGCCGCGGCGGCCAGAACGTGCGCCTGGCCAGCAAGCTCACCGGCTGGCAGCTCAACGTGATGACCCAGGCCGACGTCACCGCCAAGAGCGAGTCGGAGCAGGAGGCCGCGCGCCAGCTGTTCCAGGACAAGCTCGAGGTCGACGCCGAGATCGCCTCGATCCTGGTCCAGGAAGGCTTCTCCTCGATCGAGGAAATCGCCTACGTGCCCGAATCCGAGCTGCTCTCGGTCGAGGAGTTCGACGAGGACGTGGTGGCCGAACTGCGCGCCCGCGCCCGCGACGCGCTGCTCACGCAGATGATCGTGGCCGAGGAAGTGCTGGACGAGAACAAGCCTTCCGACGAGCTGGTGACGCTCGAGGGCATGGACGAGGAGACGGCCTACACCCTGGCCGAGCGCGGCGTGCGCTCGCTCGAGGACCTGGCCGACCTCGCGGTCGACGACATCATCGACATCGAGGGCATGGACGAGGCACGCGCGGCGCAGTTGATCATGGCGGCGCGCGCGCCCCTGATCGCGAAGCTGGAGCAGGGTGCCTGAGGCCGGTACGCGCGCGGCGACGCGCGCGGCGGTTCGGGGCGTCGTGGACGACGCCCGTGTTCGGATTCCAGGGATGGCCGCCCGCACGGTATCTGCGCGCGGGTGGTAGCGGGCGGCACATGAGTGACGCGCGAGGATTCGCGGAGAAGATCGAATGTCGGACGTAACCGTAAAACAGCTGGCGAACGTACTGGCCCTGCCCGTGGACAAGCTCCTCGTGCAGCTTGCCGAGGCCGGAATGAAGTTCTCCGGCCCCGACCAGATCGTGACCAGCACCGAGAAGGTGAAGCTGCTGGGCTTCCTGCGCCGTACCCACGGCAAGAAGGAGACGCCGGTCGAGGAAGACGCCGGCCCCAAGCAGATCACCCTGCGGCGCAAGAAGGTCAGCGAGCTGACCGTGTCCTCGGGCGCGGCCAAGGGCAAGACCGTCAACGTGGAAGTGCGGCAGAAGCGCACCTACGTCAAGCGCAGCGTCATGAGCGACGACCAGCCGACCGACGCGGCGACCGCCGAGCGCGACGAAGCGCTGCGCCTGCTCAACGAGTCCGAGACCCGGCGCGCGGCCGAGGAAAAGGCCCTGCGCGAGGCGGACGAGAAGCGCCGCCTGGAGGACGAGGCGCGCAAGGCCGAAGAGGCGCGCAAGAAGGCCGAGGAAGTGGCGCGGGTCACCGCCGAGGAAGAGGCCAAGCGCGCGGGCGACGGCGCCGCGCGGCGCAAGGACGGCGAGGCCAAGGGCCACCATCCGCCCGCCCCGGCGCGCAAGGAAGGCGCGCGCGAAAGCGAGCAGCCCAAGCGCCACAAGGGCGTGCATGGCTCGCACCAGATGCAGGACGACGAGGTCGCGACCGCGGATCCGCAGGTCGGGCGCTTCCTCCACGGCCAGCTGCACCTTGCCGACGGCGGCGCCGCGGCGCGCCGCACGCGCAAGAAGCCGGGCCGCCCCAAGGCGGTCGAGCGTTCCTCCGGCGGCGTCCACGGCTTCTCGCGCCCGACCGCGCCGACCGTGCGCGAAGTCGCGATCGGCGAAGGCATCACCGTCGCCGACCTCGCCGCGAAGCTCGCGGTCAAGGGTGCCGACGTGGTCAAGGCGCTGTTCAAGATGGGCGTGATGGCCACCATCAACGAGGTGCTCGAGCACGACACCGCGGTGCTGGTGGTCGAGGACCTGGGCCACAAGGCGGTCAAGGCGGTCGAGACCGACGCCGAGAGCCAGCTGGTGGCGCACGCGGCGACCGAGGGCGACGCGCAGCCGCGCCCGCCGGTGGTCACGATCATGGGGCACGTCGACCATGGCAAGACCTCGCTGCTCGATTACATCCGCCGGACCAAGGTCGCGGCCGGCGAAGCGGGCGGCATCACCCAGCACATCGGCGCGTACCACGTGCAGACCGGCAAGGGCACGATCAGCTTCCTCGACACCCCGGGCCACGCGGCCTTCACCTCGATGCGCGCGCGCGGCGCCAGGCTCACCGACATCGTGGTGCTGGTGGTGGCTGCCGACGACGGCGTGATGCCGCAGACGATCGAAGCGGTGCAGCATGCCAAGGCGGCCCACGTGCCGTTGATCGTCGCGGTCAACAAGATCGACAAGCCCGACGCGCAGCCCGAGCGGGTCAAGCAGGAGCTGATCCAGCAGGAGGTCGTGGCCGAGGACTTCGGCGGCGACACCCTCTTCGTGCCGGTTTCGGCCAAGACGGGCGAGGGCGTGGACGCGCTGCTCGACGCGATTCTGGTCCAGTCCGAGATGATGGAGCTCAAGGCGGCGGCCGAGGGCCGCGCCAGTGGCACCGTGATCGAGTCGAGCCTGGACAAGGGCCGCGGCCCGGTCGCGACCGTTCTGGTGCAGCAGGGCAAGCTGGCCAAGGGCGACTTCATGGTGTGCGGGATCGAGTACGGCCGCGTGCGCGCCATGTTCAACGAGGACGGCACCCAGGTGAACGAGGCCGGCCCGTCGATCCCGGTGCAGGTGCTGGGCCTGTCGGGCGTGCCCGATGCCGGCGACGATTTCGTGGTGGTGGCCGATGATCGCCTGGCCAAGGACGTGGCGCAGCAGCGCGCGCAGAAGCGTCGCGAGACCCGCCTGGTCAAGCAGCCGACCACCAAGATGGAGGACCTGATGGCCCAGATGGGCCAGCAGGGCGACGGCATGCGCGTGCTCAACGTGGTGGTCAAGGCCGACGTGCAGGGTTCCGCCGAGGCGCTCAAGGATTCGCTGACCAAGATCTCGACCGACGCGATCCGGATCAACGTGATCGCCTCGGGCGTGGGCGGCATCACCGAGTCCGACGCCACGCTCGCAAGCGCGTCGAAGGCCCTGGTGATCGGCTTCAACGTGCGCGCGGATGCCACGGCGCGCCGGATCGTCGAGACCGCTGGCCTCGACCTGCGCTACTTCTCGATCATCTACGACGTGATCGACCAGGTGCGCCAGGTCGCAACCGGCATGCTCGGCAACGAGGTGCGCGAGGAGATCATCGGCGTGGCCCAGGTGCGCGACGTGTTCCGTTCGTCCAAGTTCGGCCAGATCGCCGGCTGCATGGTGATCGAGGGCACGGTCAAGCGGAACAAGCCGATCCGGGTGCTGCGCGACAACGTGGTGATCTTCGAAGGCGAGCTCGAGTCCCTGCGTCGCTTCAAGGAAGCCGTGGAAGAAGTGCGCAACGGCATGGAGTGCGGCATCGGCGTCAAGCAGTACAACGACGTGCGCGCCGGCGACCAGATCGAGTGCTTCGAGCGCATCGAGTTCGCGCGGACGCTGTAGTCTTTCTGTCCGGGACCGGAGCGCACTGCCATGGCCCACCGCGAATACACCCGGTCGGACCGCATCTCGGCGCTGCTGCGCCGCGAGGTGGCGACGCTGGTGCACGAAGCCGTGCGCGAGCACTCGCTGCCCTCGGTCTCGGTCTCCGACGTCGAGGTCACGCGCGACCTGGCCCATGCCACGGTCTACGTCACCGCGCTGATTGGCGACCAGGGACCCGCGGCGGTCAAGATGCTCAACGGCACGGCCAAGGAGTTCCGCCACGAACTCGCGCACCGGGTCAAGATGCGCAGCGTGCCGGCCCTGCACTTCCGCTACGACGATTCGGTCGACAAGGGCGAGCGCATCGACAAGCTGTTGCGCGACGAACCCTAGCGCCGATTGGATCCGGAGCGCCGCCCTTGTAGGGCAGTCTTCTGCCGCGACCGTCGCCGATCGCGCGCAGAGCGCGCTCCTACAGAGCCGGCCTTGTAGGAGCGCGCTCTGCGCGCGATAGGCGCCACGAGAAATTCCATGCCCGCCATCCACGGCATCCTCCTGCTGGACAAGCCCCCCGGGTTGTCGTCCAACCAGGCGCTGCAGCGCGCCAAGCGCCTGCTCGGCGCCGACAAGGCCGGCCACACCGGCAGCCTGGACCCGCTCGCGACCGGCATGCTGCCGCTGGTGTTCGGCGAGGCGACCAAGGTGGCGGGGCACCTGCTGGGGTCGCGCAAGGCCTACGCGGCCGAGGTCGCACTCGGTGCCACCACGACGACCGACGACGCCGAAGGCGAGGTGGTGGCGACCGCGCCGGTGCCCGAGTTCGACGATGCCCGGGTTGCGGCCGAACTGGCGCGCCTCACCGGGACCATCCGCCAGCGCCCGCCCGCGTACTCCGCGCTCAAGCGGGCCGGCGTGCCGCTGTACAAGCTGGCGCGAAAAGGACTGGCGGTCGAGGTTCCCGAGCGCGAGGTTCGCGTCGATGAGATCGTGGTCCGGGGCCGGACCTCCACGCAGCTGAGCCTCGAGGTCACCTGCGGCTCGGGAACCTATATCCGCAGCCTGGCCCGCGACCTGGGCGCCGGCCTGGGTTGCGGGGCGCACCTGGCGGGCTTGCGCCGGCTCTGGGTAGAACCGTTCGAGCACGTCCCCATGCATGGCCTCGCCACGCTGGAGCTTGCCGCGCGTGACGGACGTTCACATGAGCTGCTGCTGCCGCCCGAGGCGGGCCTGGAACGGGTTCCGCGCCTGGACGCGGACGCCGCGGAGGCCGAGCGCATCCGCCAGGGCCGGGTCCTTCAGCGCCCGGGGCTGGAATGGCTGGGGTCCTGCCGCATCCATGGGCCGGACGGCCGGCTGCTGGCGCTGGCTGAACGCGACGAGGCCGGCGCCGTACGGCCGGTGCGGGTCCTCAACCCCTGAGGCCGCCCAGGGCCCGGGGCTGGCGCGAACCGTGCCGGTCAGCGGTCCAAGCGCTTGTCCCGAAAGGTTTTGGCCGGCTACAATAGGCGGCTACCAACAGTTGCCAAAATCCCAGCGACGGGGCTACCGGGGCGGGTGCCATGCAGGCACCGCCGGGCCTCGTCATCATTTTGCAGGACAGGAAATCATGTCGCTCAACGCCGAACAGACCGCGAAAGTCATCAACGAGCACAAGCGCAAGGACAACGACACCGGTTCGCCGGAAGTCCAGGTCGCGCTGCTCTCCGCGCGCATCGACCACCTGACCCAGCACTTCGGCACCCACGCGAAGGACCACCACTCGCGGCGCGGCCTGCTCAAGCTGGTGAACCAGCGGCGTCGCCTGCTGAACTATCTCAAGACCAAGGACGTGGAGCGCTACAAGGCGCTGATCGCACGGCTTGGCATCCGCCGCTAAGCGGCCCGGCAGACACGGCGAGGACGAATCCAGTGGCGAAAGTCAGCAAGACATTCAAGTACGGCCAGCATGAAGTCACGCTGGAAACGGGCGAGATCGCCCGCCAGGCCGGTGGCGCCGTCATGGTGCACGTCGGCGGCACCGTGGTGCTGGTGGCGGTGGTCGGGGCCAAGAGCGCGCGCGAAGGCATCGACTTCTTCCCGCTCACCTGCGACTACCAGGAAAAGTTCTACGCCGGCGGACGCATCCCCGGCGGCTTCTTCCGCCGCGAGGGTCGGCAGACCGAGAAGGAGACCTTGATCTCCCGCTTGATCGACCGCCCGATCCGCCCGCTGTTCCCCGAGGATTTCCGCCACGAGGTCCAGGTCATCGCGACCGTGGTCTCGATGAATCCGGAAATCGACGGCGACATCCCGGCGCTGCTCGGCGCCTCGGCGGCGCTCAAGCTGTCCGGCATCCCGTTCAACGGCCCGATCGGCGCGGCCAAGGTCGGTTACGCCAACGGCCAGTACATCCTCAACCCGACCGCGACCGAGCTCAAGACCTCGCAGCTCGAGCTGGTGGTCGCCGGCACCGCCAACGCGGTGCTGATGGTCGAGTCCGAAGCCAAGGTGCTGTCCGAGGAAGTCATGCTCGGCGCGGTGATGTTCGGCCACAAGCACATGCGCACGGCGATCGACGCGATCAACGCCTTCGCGGCCGAGGCCGGCGTCAAGAAGTACGAGTGGACCGCCCCGGCCAAGGACGACTCGATCGCCAACGCCCTCAAGGCCGCGATCGGCACCCGCCTCGGCGCCGCCTACAAGGTGGTGGACAAGGCGCAGCGCCGCGAGGCCATTTCGGCGCTGAAGAAGGAAGTGCTGGAAGCGCTCAAGCCGCAGATCGAGGCCAAGGGCTGGGTCGCGGGCGACGTGTCGAAGGAATTCGGCGAGCTCGAGTACCAGACCATGCGCAACGCGGTGCTCGACACCAAGGTGCGCATCGATGGCCGCGACCTCTCCACCGTGCGCCCGATCACCGTGCGCGTCGGCGTGCTGCCGCGCACCCACGGCTCGGCGCTGTTCACCCGCGGCGAGACCCAGGCCCTGGTCACCACCACGCTGGGCACCGGCCGCGACGCGCAGATCATCGACGCGGTCGAGGGCGAGTCCAAGGACGCGTTCCTGTTCCACTACAACTTCCCGCCGTACTGCGTCGGCGAAGTCGGCCGCATGATGGGTCCCAAGCGCCGCGAGATCGGCCACGGCCGCCTGGCCAAGCGCGGCGTGCTGGCCGTGATGCCGGGCATGGAGAAGTTCCCGTACGTGATCCGCTGCGTGTCGGAGATCACCGAGTCGAACGGCTCCTCGTCGATGGCCTCGGTGTGCGGTTCCTCGCTGGCGATGATGGACGCGGGCATCCCGCTCAAGTCGCCGGTGGCGGGCATCGCCATGGGCCTGATCAAGGAAGGCGACAAGTTCGCCGTGCTGTCGGACATCCTCGGCGACGAGGATCACCTCGGCGACATGGACTTCAAGGTCGCCGGCACCGCCGAGGGCATCTCGGCGCTGCAGATGGACATCAAGATCGACGGCATCACCGAGGAGATCATGAAGGTGGCGCTGGCACAGGCCCAGCAGGGCCGCCTGCACATCCTCGGCGAGATGGCCAAGGTGATCTCGGCGCCGCGTCCGGAAATGAGCGAGTTCGCCCCGCGCCTGCTCACGATCAAGATCCACCCGGACAAGATCCGCGAAGTCATCGGCAAGGGCGGCACCACCATCCGCTCGATCACCGAGGAGACCGGCTGCACCATCGACATCAACGACGATGGCACCGTGATCATCGCCTCTGTCAACCGCGAGGCGGCCGAAGCCGCCAAGCGCCGCATCGAGATGATCACCGCCGACGTCGAGCCGGGCGCGATCTACGAGGGCAAGGTCGCCAAGCTGATGGACTTCGGCGCCTTCGTCACCATCCTGCCGGGCCGCGACGGCCTGGTGCACGTGTCGCAGATTTCCTCCGAGCGGGTCGAGAAGGTCAGCGACAAGCTCAAGGAAGGCGACGTGGTGCGCGTGAAGGTGCTCGAGGTGGACAAGCAGGGCCGCATCCGCCTGTCGATGAAGGCGCTGCAGGAGGAGGAAGCGGTCGGCTGAGCCCGGCGCTTCCGCTTCAGGGTATCGAAACGGGCCGCGAGGCCCGTTTCGCGTTTGGGTAGCGCGGAAAGCAGCCACGGCTGCGACCAGCGCCTATCGCGCGCAGAGCGCGCTCCTACAGGCCTGCTTTTGTAGGAGCGCGCTCTGCGCGCGATAGGCGCCGGTCGCGGCTGACGCCGCTATTACCGGGCAATACCGCGAAGCCCTGCCGCGCCGGTCAGTCGCGCGGCTCCGCGGCGAGCTTCCAGAACGGGATGCG
>JAGOEZ010000267.1 GCA_017997455.1 Lysobacterales bacterium
GGGCATCGCACGCTCGGGCGGGTCGAGGAACTGCAATGGAAGTCCTCCGCCGACGGACGCGCCATCCAGGGCTGGCTGGTGTATCCGCCGGGCCACCAGCCGGGGCGCAAGTACCCGTTGCTGCTGGAGATCCACGGCGGGCCGTTCGCCGCCTACGGACCGCATTTCGCGCCCGAGATCCAGCTCTATGCCGCGCGCGGCTGGCTGGTGCTCTACACCAATCCGCGCGGCAGCACGAGCTACGGCGAGGAGTTCGCCAACCAGATCCACCACAACTACCCGAGCCAGGACTACGACGACCTGATGAGCGGCGTCGACGCCGTGATCGCGAAGACCGGCGTCGACACGACCAACCTCTATGTCACCGGCGGCAGCGGCGGCGGCGTGCTGACGGCCTGGATCGTCGGGCACACCGACCGCTTCCGCGCCGCGGTGGTCGCCAAGCCGGTGATCAACTGGTACAGCTTCGTGCTGACCTCGGACTTCTACCCCTTCTTCACCGACTACTGGTTCGCCGGCCTGCCGTGGGAGAAGCCCGAGGAGTACCTGCGTCGTTCGCCGATCAGCTACGTCGGCAAGGTCACGACGCCGACCATGCTGATCACCGGCGAGAACGACTACCGCACGCCGATCTCCGAGGCCGAGCAGTACTACCAGGCCCTGAAGTTGCGCCGCATCGACACCGCGCTGGTGCGCATCCCGGGTGCCTCGCACTCGATCAATGCACGGCCGAGCCAGTTGCTGGCCCAGGTGCTCAACACCGCGGCGTGGTTCGAGAAGCACGCCGCCAGGCCGGCCGCCGCGACCACGCCCTGACGCGCCCTCAGGGTCCCGCGGCGCGCGGCAAACGCGCGCGCGCGGCGACGCCGCGATCGGGCTGGTCGATGAACCAGCCCGTCGCGCCGGCCTCGACCAGCCGCAAGGCCTCGTCCTCCACCGAAAGCGCGCGGCCCGCGGCATCGGCGACCGCGAACGCCGCTTCGGCGCGCAGCGTGTACGGATGGACCTCGAGGCCCAGCCCGCGCGCGAGCAGTCCGAATCGTGCCGCCGCGCCGTGCAGGCGCCCGTCGCGGCGCGGCAGCAGGTTGTCCTTCCAGGGCCCGATCCCGCTGGCGTAGGCCGCGCGCATCCACGCCAGCGCCGCGGGCGCGACCAGTTCGCGCCAGCGCACGGCCGCGCCGCGCGCGAGTCCCGGCAGGCGCGGTCCCGGCCAGCGCGCCCACAGTGCCTCGGGGCCGTCGCGCAGGTCCCAGGGGCCGGCGTCGCCCTCGACATCGCCGAGCAGTTGCACCAGCGGCAGGCGCAGGCCGGCGTCGGGCAGGATCCGGCGCGACAGCTCGAGCAGGTTGCCGACCTCGAAGGACTGGATCCGCACGCGCGCCGGCTCGACGAAGCCCAGGCGCTGCAGGGCCTCGACCAGTCGCGCGCTGGTATCGATCGCGATGGGCGCGCCGTCGAGCCGCCGGCCCTCGCGCGCGAAATAGCTCGGATGCTTGGTCTCGGGGTAGATGCCCACCGGCCGCGGCGCCGCCAGCGCCAGCGCCACGACCTCGTCGAGCGTGGGGATTCCATGCAGGCCGTCGTGGGCGGCATTGCCGGGCCGCAGCGCGGGAATGCGTTCGCGCGCGCGCAGGCGCTGGATTTCCTCGAGGCTGAAGTCCTCGCTGAACCAGCCCGAGCGCGCGATCCCGTCGACGAGCTTGGTCGTGCGCCGCGCGGCGAACTCGGCGTGTGCCGCCACGTCGGTACTGTCCGAAAGCTCGTTCTCGTGCCGCGCGACCAGGAACCCGTCGCGCGTGGGCACCAGGTCGGGTTCGATGAAGTCCGCCCCCTGCTCGATCGCCAGCGCATAGGCGGCCAGCGTGTGCTCGGGGAGGTAGCCGCTGGCGCCGCGATGGGCGATCACCAGCGGCAACGGCGCGGCGGCTTCCATGGCCACAGCGTGGCCCGATGCACGGCCGGGCACAATCCCCGGCGCCACCCCGTGACTTCCAGCGTGGGCCGGTACCGCGGTCGCGGCCTACACTCGGTCATCCCCAGCCCGGAAACCGCCGCCATGCCGACCACGCGCCGCGACTTGATCAAGCTCGGTACCCTCGCCGGGCTCGGCGGGATCGGCGGGCTCGCGACCAGCGTGAGCGCAGCAGCGCCCGCCCCGGGCGCGGCCGCCAGATCGCTGCGCATCCTGATCCTGGGCGGCACCGGATTCACCGGCCCGCACCAGGTGCGCTACGCGCTGGCTCGCGGCCACCGCATCACGGTCTTCAATCGCGGCCGCCGGCCGAATGCGTTCCCCGCCGCCATCGAACAGTTGGTCGGCGACCGCGACAGCGGCGACCTCAAGGCCCTCGAGGGCCGCGAATGGGACGTGTGCATCGACAACCCCACCAGCGTGCCCTTCTGGGTCCGCGATGCCGGCAAGGTGCTGGCCGGCAAGGTCGGGCAGTACATCTTCATCTCGACGATCTCGGTCTACGCGGACACGAGCAAGCCCGGCATGGACGAGGACGCCGCCGTCGCGCAGTACGAGGGCGAGGACGCGATGGCCGAGACCATGGCCGGCCTGCGGGCCAACATGGCCCTCTATGGTCCGCTCAAGGCGCTGTCCGAACGCGAGGCGCAGAAGCAGTTCCCGGGCCAGGCCACGATCATCCGGCCCGGCCTGATCGTCGGGCCCGGCGACGAGACCGACCGCTTCAGCTACTGGCCGCTGCGGCTCGACCGCGGTGGCGAAGTGCTGGCGCCGGGCGACGGCAACGATCCGGTCCAGTTCATCGATGCGCGCGACCTCGCCGAATGGACCATCCGCATGGCCGAGCAGCGGTCCTTCGGCGTGTACAACGCCACCGGCCCCGACTACGAGATGTCGATGGCGGCGATGCTCTACGGCATCCGCGCGGTGACCACCAGCGGCGCGAAACTGCTGTGGGCGCCGGCGGATTTCCTCGAGGCCCAGAAGGTCGCGCCCTGGGGCGACATGCCGGTCTGGGTGCCGGGCAGCGGCGACAGCGCCGGCTTCGCCCGCATCAGCATCGCGCGCGCGCTGGCACGGGGACTGTGCTTCCGGCCGCTGGCGACCACCGCCGACGATACGCTGGCCTGGTTCCGCGCCCAGCCGGCCGAACGCCAGCAG
>JAGOEZ010000268.1 GCA_017997455.1 Lysobacterales bacterium
GCCTGGAGCTGCAGCGCGTGGCCAACCAGCCCAAGGCGGTGCGGCGCTCGATCCAGGAGTTCGTGCGCGCGCTGGCCGAGGCGGTCGCGATCGTGATGCTGGTGAGCTTCGTCAGCCTCGGCTTCCGGACCGGCATGGTGGTCGCACTGTCGATCCCGCTGGTGCTGGCGATGACCTTCGCCGCCATGAAATATTTCGGCATCGACCTGCACAAGATCTCGCTCGGCGCGCTGATCCTCGCCCTCGGCCTGCTGGTTGACGACGCGATCATCGCGGTCGAGATGATGGCGGTGAAGCTCGAGCAGGGCTTCGACCGGGTCAGGGCCGCGGCCTTCGCCTACGAGAGCACCGCCTTCCCGATGCTGACCGGCACCCTGGTCACGGCCGCCGGCTTCCTGCCCATCGCCACCGCGCAGTCGGGCACCGGCGAGTACACCCGCTCGATCTTCCAGGTGGTGACGCTGGCGCTGCTGATCTCGTGGGTCGCGGCGGTGGTGTTCATCCCCTACCTCGGCTACCGGCTGCTGCCCGACGGCCACGGCGCCAAGGCCGCGGCCGATGGCGACGGCCACCGCGACCCGTACCAGACGCGCTTCTACCGCCGCTTCCGCGCCATCGTCGAGTGGTGCCTGGACCGGCGCCTGACCGTGATCGCCGCCACAGTGGCCCTGTTCGTGGCCTCGATCGCCGGCTTCGGCCTGGTGCAGCAGCAGTTCTTCCCCTCCTCCACGCGCCTGGAGCTCATGGTCGACCTCAAGCTGCCGGAGGGTTCGTCGCTCGAGGCGACGCGGGCCCAGGCGCAGAAGCTGGAGGCGATCCTGGCCAAGGACGCCGACGTCGAGAACTACGTCGCCTACGTCGGTACCGGCTCGCCGCGCTTCTACCTGCCGCTGGACCAGCAGCTCCCGGCCGCGAGCTTTTCCCAGTTCGTGGTGATGGCGCGCGACATCGACGGCCGCGAGCGCGTGCGCGCGCGCCTGATCGAGCTGTTCGAGCGCGACTTCCATGCCGTGCGCGCCCGCGTGCTGCGCCTGGAGAACGGCCCGCCGGTCGGCTGGCCGGTGCAGTTCCGGGTCTCGGGCGAGGACATCCCGACCCTGCGCGAGATCGCCGGCAAGGTCGCCGGCGTGATGCGGGCCAACCCCGCGCTGGAGAACGTCAACCTCGACTGGGACGAGCCCAGCAAGATCATCCGGCTGAGCATCGACCAGGACCGCGCGCGCGTGCTCGGCGTCAGTTCGCAGGACCTGGCCAACTTCCTCCAGAGCTCGCTCTCGGGCACGCGCGTGTCGCTGTACCGCGAGGGCGACGAGCTGATCGAGATGCTGCTGCGCGGGCCGGACGAGGAACGCGCGCGGCTGTCGCTGCTGGAAAGCCTCGCCGTGCCGACCGCGACCGGGCGCACGGTGCCGCTGGCGCAGATCGCCACCGTCACGCATGGCTTCGAGGACGGCATCCAGTGGCGCCGCAACCGCCTGCCGACCATCACGGTGCGCGGCGACATCTACGGCGCGGTGCAGCCGCCGACCGTGGCGGCGCAGGTCGAGGCCGAGCTGGCCGCGGTGCGCGCCGCGCTGCCGCCCGGTTACCTGCTGGAGATCGGCGGCACGGTCGAGGACTCCGGCCGCGGCCAGAAATCGGTTGCCGCCGGCATGCCGCTGTTCCTGGTCGTGGTGATGACCCTGCTGATGGTGCAGTTGCGCAGCTTCGCGCGCGTGCTGCTGGTGCTGGCGACGGCGCCGCTGGGCCTGATCGGCGTGGTCGGGTTCCTGCTCCTGTTCAACGTGCCCTTCGGCTTTGTGGCCATGCTGGGCACGATCGCGCTGTCGGGCATGATCATGCGCAACTCGGTGATCCTGGTCGACCAGATCGAGCAGGACATCGCGGCGGGCCACACGCCGTGGCAGGCGGTGGTCGACTCGACCGTGCGCCGCTTCCGCCCGATCGTGCTGACCGCGCTGGCCGCGATCCTGGCCATGATCCCGCTGACCCGCAGCGCCTTCTTCGGGCCGATGGCGGTGGCGATCATGGGTGGCCTGATCGTCGCGACCGCGCTGACCGTGCTGTTCCTGCCCGCGCTGTACGCGCTGTGGTTCCGCGTGCGGCGCCCGGAGCCCGGCGCGGGACCGGCCCACGAGGCCTGGCCCGGCGACGAAATCGAGCGACCGGCCTAGGCCAATCGCCATCGCGGTGACTTCCGGCACTGAGGCAAAATGCGCCGCCCCGGCAAGGTTCCCCGGGTCCGGGCGGCTCCACTGGTAGAATCCCGGCCCCCTCCGCCTCCAGCACCCGCCATGCCCCTGGATTTCGAACGCGCCCGCTTCAACATGGTCGAGCAGCAGGTCCGCCCCTGGGAGGTGCTGGACCAGCGCGTGCTCGACGTGCTGCGCGAGCTGCGCCGCGAGGAGTACGTGCCGTCGCGCTGGCGCCGGCAGGCCTTCGCCGACGTCTCGCTGCCACTGGAGCACGGCGAGGTGATGATGAAGCCGGTGGTCGAGGGCCGCATGCTGCAGGCGCTCGCGGTCAAGCCCGAGGACGCGATCCTCGAGATCGGCACCGGCAGCGGCTTCATCACCGCCTGCCTGGCACGACTGGGCCGCGAGGTGCGCAGCGTCGAGATCCACGCCGCCATGGCCGAGCGCGCGCGCGCGCGCCTGGCGGCCGCCGGGTTCAGCAACGCCAGTGTCGACGCCGCCGATGCACTGGCCGGCTTCGAGCCGGGCCGGACCTACGATTGCGTCTGCGTCACCGGCGCGGTCGCGGTCGAGCCGGAGCGCTTCCGGCGCTGGCTCGCGCCGGGTGGCCGCCTGTTCCTGATCCGCGGTTTGTCGCCGGCCATGGAAGCGACCCTCACCACGCTGGGCCCGGATTCGCAGTACGTGACCGACAGTCTTTTCGAAACCGACATGCCGTACCTGGTCGGCGCGGCGCCCCTGCCGCGCTTCGTGCTCTGACGCGCCAGCGCGCCCGCGCACCTCAAGGAGAATTCCCGATGTACTCCCGCTTTCGCCGCAACGCGCTGTTCCTGGCCCTGGTCTGCAGCACGGCCGGCGCCGCCGAGACCAACGTGCCGAGCCTGTTCCAGCGCGTCGATCCGCAGCGCACCTCGGTGGTGCCGATGGC
>JAGOEZ010000076.1:0-5846 GCA_017997455.1 Lysobacterales bacterium
GACTGGTCGAAGGGAATGTCCGGCGAGTCGTTGCGGCTGATGATCGTGCGCGCCGTTTCCTCGGTGACGGTAGTGGCCGGCGGCGCGGCCGCCTCGCCGTCGTCGCGGTACCAGCCGTCGTCGTAGGTCTCGACCACGGTCGATTCGAAGCGCCCCTCCGCGTTGGAGGCGCTGCCGCGGCCCTTGATGCGCGATGGCGGTGGTTGCGACGACATTTCGGATCCCATTGTAGGAGCGCACTCCGTGCGCGACCGCAAGGCCGCGGCGGCGCCGCGACCTGTGGTTCCGCGGTCGCGCACGGAGTGCGCTCCTACAGCACATCGCTACGCCGTCGCAGGGCCCGCGACAGCCTCAGCCCGCCGCCACCCGCTGTCGTCGCAGGCGCCGCAAGCTCGCGGCAAAGGCGCGCCACAATTTCGGGATCAGCCACACCAGCAGGGCGAGGAAGAGCGCCAGCAACACCAGGAACACCCACGGGTGCGTCATCGCCAGCCACAGGCCGCCGATCACCAGCCCATCCTCGAAGAAGCTCGCGATGCCGTTGGAGAAGGGTTCCGGCGAGTGGTTGATGATGGCCCGCGTGCCGGCCTTGCCGAGGTGGGTGACGCCGGCGATCGAGCCACCCAGCAGCGCCGCCGCGAACTGCAGCGCCTCGCCCTGTTCGCCCAGCGCCCCCCACGCCAGCACCATCGCCCCGGGAATGCGGATGAAGGTCTGCAGTGCATCCCAGGCCGAGTCCACCATCGGGATCTTGTCGGCGAGGAACTCCAGCAACAGGAACGCGCCCGCCACCCACAGCACGCCATCGTTGCCGAGATACGCCAGCGACCCCGGCAACTCGATCCAGCCCATGCGCCCGGCGATCCCGGCCAGGAATACCACCGCGTAGAGCCGCAAGCCCGCGCCCCAGGCGAGGCCTGCGGCGAGGGCGAGTTGGGGGATCAGGTCCATTGGCCTCCCAAGGGTACTAGTCCACTTGCGTGGCGGACATTTCGACTAGCGCCTGATAATGATGGCCGGGTTGGGCATGAACTCTCTGCCGTTGACGGAAAGTCCATACGGGAAAGTTCCCAAGTCGCTCCCGGCGATGAAGCCGATCGAAGTGGCGCCAGCGGCAGTCGTGCCGGACTTGAAGGCAATGCCGCCTTTCTCGTCGGGCGTTTCGTCGTCGGGGCTCGGCCCGTCTCCAGTGGTGTCGAAGCGCGTCCACAGTTTTAAGACGTCGGAATCAGAGTGCCACTGTACCTCCGTCCCGGGATACACCGTACAGATCTGCGGTATCGCGATCGGTTTTCCTTTCCCGTCGAGGGCAATCTTGATCACCACCGCCTCCGCCTTCGCGGGATTCTCAGCATCGCATGGGACAGGCCCCCTCGGCTCGGCGGCCTGCACCTGCGGCAGGACCATCACCAACATCGTCGACAGCATCATGGAAGTCCGCATCGTCATCGCAATTCTCCTGAGCCGTTATGAGTCATCACCGGGCGCCGTGAAACTCGAACTGTCGTTTCTGCGGACGCCCGGAGCCTTCGAATGGGCGGTGCCCGGCCAGTCATTGATCCTGGTAGGGCGCTCGTGGCCTGATGATGATCGCCGGGTCGAGCATATTGCCGTTGGTGGTGACCGAGTAGGCGTGGGAAACATCGTTGTTGCCGCTGATCTTGCGGATCTTGATCGCAACGTCCGGCGCCTTCATTCCTTCACCGTCGGTTTCGAAGACCTTGCCGCCATTGGCATCGGCGGTCTTGTCCTTGAACGCAATCCCGAAGGTGCGCACAGTCCGATCGTTGCTCCACCTGAGCCACTGGCCGGCGACGACGTAGCAATCGGCCGGATCGACGACCGGCCGCTGGTCCTTCTCGCTCACGTCGATCAGTACGGTGGTGCCGAGTTCGTACTTGTTCTCCGCGCATGAAACGGTTCCAAGAGGCGCAAACTTACGAGGGCCGGTGGCACAAGCGGCCAGCATCAGCACAGTTGACACAATTGCAGTCGCAGCGATGATCTTCACGGTTGCATCCTCCCTGGTTGAGTTGTCGCCCTGCGACACGGCTCGCGGGACTGCCCATGCGCGCGTCGCCAAGCGGGACGATTGCCATCGAAGTGTATTCAGTTGGCGGGACCCAATCGCCGCAGCCACGGCAGGCTGGCGATCCGCTCGGCGCCGACGCCTGCCGCGCGCGCGCGCCGTATCGCCTCGCGGGCTGGGTCGTCGTCGCCCACCAGCGCATAAGCCTGGGCCAGCCACAGCGCGGACTCACCATGATCAGGGTCGAGCGCGAACGCGACTTCGGCGGCTGCTCGTGCCTCCTGCGACATGCTGAGACTGGCCAGCACCCAGCTCTTGAGCGCCATGGTCTCGGCATCCCGACTGCGGATCCGCAGGTACTCCTCGACCAACGGTAGCGCATGCCGGTAGGCGTTCGGGCCCTCCTCGGTGGTCGATCCCTCGGCCGCGAGCGCATCACCGAGATTAACCCAGAGGCGATAGTCGGCGGAATTGATTGCAATCGCACTGCGGAAGGCGGTCGCGGCTTCTGCGTAGCGGTGTTCCACGAACAAGGCGAAACCCTGGTTACTGTAGGCGGGATAACTCGGCTCCAGCGCTACCGAGCGTCCATAGGCATCGATGGCCTCGCCCATTCGCCCCAGCATCTGCTGGATGCCGCCGAAGCTACTCCACAACGATGCATTCATCGGATTCAGCGACAGCGCGATGCGGTAGTCGCCCAGCGCGAGTTCATAGGCTTCCTGCGTGACATGGTAGTAACCACGTGCGCTGTACACGTTCCAGTTGCCCGGCGACAAGGCGATCGCACGTTCGTGGTATTGCAGGGCCAGATCAGCATCCTTGCGATCGCCCGCAACGCGGGCCAGCCCGAGGTTCGCATCGGTGCGCAGAGCCGGATCGCTCAACGCCCGCGTGTAGTGGTCGACGGCGCGGTCGCCTTCGCCCTGCATCTGGTAGAGATCGCCCAGCGCGAGGTCCACCTCGCGCAAGGTCGGGTCCATCGCTTCGGCCGCCGCACAGGCCGAGCGTGCCTCGGCGAAGGCCTCCGCATCGCGGACGGTATCGAAGCGTGCGATCTCGGCCCGACACAGGCCCGCCGCCGCACGCGCGAAACCGGCATCCGCGGCGAGCGCGGAGCGGAAGAAGCCCTTGGCCTGCGCTAACGATTCCTCGCTGGTCGGCGAGTTGAGGATTTCCTGGCCACGCAGGTAGTCGTCGTAGGCGCCGATGCTCAGCGTGGGCTGTAGCCGTCGCGCCAGCGGCTTGCCGTCGTTGGGAATGGCGCCGAGAAGCGACTCGGTCGCGCGCACGGCGATACGCTGTTGCAGGTCGAACAGGTCGATCAACTCCTCGTCGTACGCCGCCGTCCAAACCGTGGTGCCGTTGCGCGTATCCGAAAGCTGCGCGTTGATGCGCAGGCGCTGGCCGTCGCGGCGCACGGTGGCCTCGAGCACGCTGGCGACGCCCAGGCGCTGGCCGATGGCCTGGATGTCGAGCTTCTCGCCGCGCAGCGCGTAGGCCGAGGCGCGCGCGGCGACCTGCAGGCCCTCGACGCCGGCCAGCGCGCTCATCATCTCGTCGCCCAGGCCCTCGGCGAACCACGCATCCTCGCGCTCGTCGCTGAGCGAGGTGAAGGGCAGCACCGCGATCGAGGCGGCCGGCAGGCGCGGCGCGCCGCTGCCGCCGACCAGCCACACCAGCGCGCCGACGCCGACGGCCAGCAGCACGGCGGCGGCGAGCGCGACCAGCGCAGCCGGTGAGCGCACGCCCGTGGTCGCGCGCGGCGCGGCATCGAAAGCCAGCGTCGCCACGTCCTCGGCGCGCGCGATCCAGGCGTGCGCTGCTTCGTCGCCGCCCTCGACCGCGCGCAGGATCGCGCCGATCTCGGGATGCAGGCGCGCCAGGTTGGCTTCGCGCACCGCGCCGTTCAGGGCGAGGCCGCCGGGCACCGCATGGCGCGACACCGCCTGCAACTCGGCCAGCGCCGCGCCGGCGTAGTGGCCGTGGTCATGGCTGACCTCGCCGATCGACAGCGCAGCGCGCAGTTCGCTGCCGTGTTCGGCCAGTGCGCGCAGCGCGCAATGCAGGGCGTCGCGCGCACTGCGGAACTCGGCCACGAGGCCGCGGCCATCGGTCTCGCAGCGTTGCGCGCCGCCGGCCAGCAGCAGGCGGCGCAGCGGCGCGCGCAGTCCGGCCGGATCGCCGACCGGCTGCAGGGCCAGCAGGGCGGCGAGATGCGGTCCCTCGGTGTCGGGCGCCGCATCGCCGAGGTCGCGGGTGAGGCCGGCCGGGGTGAGGTCGAAGAACCAGGCCAGGCCGATCGCGAGCGGGAATCCCAGCGCGAGGCCGCCGATCAGGAGGCGCATGACCCAGACCGGCCACTCCAGCGCGTCGACCAGGGTGTCGCCGACCTGCACGATCACCAGCGCCAGGGCCGCATAGGCCAGCGCCACCTGGACCACGCGACGCCGTCGCAGCTCGTGCAGCAGGCTGCCCAGCGCCGACCATGCGCTCACGCCCGTAGCCATCCGCACCGCTCCCGTGCCGGCCCGGAACCGGAACGCGGCGACAGGGGTTTGCGCCGCTCCGGAACGCGCCGGAAGGCTAGGCGCCATGGGTGGCGATTGCAACACGTCGTTCCTGTCCTGCAAGCCATCCGTGGCGCGGTCCGATGCCGCGTGGGGACGCGGCGCGCAACCATCAGTACCGGAAAACGGCGACGCGCTGACGAACCCGCCACGAGGGGAGGACGCGAATCACTCCGAATTGGTGCCGCGGGAGCGGCGAGGGGATGCAGGGGTCAGGGACGGTCCAGCAGCGGCGCCAGCGCCGGCCACACGTGGTCCAGCAGCAACGGCTGGGCGGCGGCGGTGGGGTGGATGTGGTCGTCCTGGAACATCGCGCGGTCGGTGGCGATGGGTTCCAGCAACAGGGGCAGGAGGGCGACGTCGTGGCGGCGCGCGAGGTCGGCGTACATCGCGGCGAAGGCCTCGGTGTACTCGGGCCCGTAGTTGGGCGGCATGCGCATGCCGACCAGCAGCACCTCGGCGCCGGCGGCGCGACTGGCCTCGATCATGCGCGCGAGGTTGGCCTGCGCGAGTTCCACCGGCAGGCCCCGCAGGCCGTCGTTGGCGCCCAGCTCGACCAGCACCAGCGCCGGGCGGTGGCGCGCCAGCTCGGCATCGATGCGGGCCACGCCGCCCGCGGTGGTCTCGCCGCTGATGCTGGCGTTGACCACGGTCCAGCCGCCGCCTTCGGTTGCCAGCCGGCGCGCCAGCAGGTCGACCCAGCCCTCGCCGGGCGCGAGGCCCAATCCGGCCGAAAGACTATCGCCCAGCACCAGCAGGGTGCGGGGCGCCGGGTCGGCCACGGCGGGCAGCCCCAGCAGGCTCAAGCACACGAGCACGAAACCTTGAAGGGTCTTGCGGCACTCTTGCAGGTGTCGGGCCCAGGCCCCATGGGTAAAGGTCATGAATGATTCCGCAGCGGTGGTGGCGGTCGAGGCCCGCGCCCTGACCCAGCGCGTGACGCTGGCAGGTCGCGAGCTGACGATCCTCGAGGACGTGGGTTTTACCATCCACGCGGGTGAAGCGGTCGCCATCGTCGGCGCTTCCGGCTCCGGCAAGTCGACGCTGATCGGGCTGCTGGCCGGCCTCGACATGCCCAGTTCGGGTGAAGTGGTGCTGGCCGGGCAGGCGCTCAAGGGCCTCGACGAGGACGCGCGCGCGCGGCTGCGCGGGGCCCGGGTCGGCTTCGTGTTCCAGAACTTCCAGTTGCTGCCGGCCCTGACCGCGCTCGAGAACGTGATGCTGCCGCTGGAGCTGGCCGGGCACGC
>JAGOEZ010000076.1:5946-11515 GCA_017997455.1 Lysobacterales bacterium
TCGACGAGGACGCGCGCGCGCGGCTGCGCGGGGCCCGGGTCGGCTTCGTGTTCCAGAACTTCCAGTTGCTGCCGGCCCTGACCGCGCTCGAGAACGTGATGCTGCCGCTGGAGCTGGCCGGGCACGCTGATCCGGAAAGCGCGGCGCGCGAGGTGCTGGCGCGGGTCGGCCTGGCCGACCGCCTGCGCGCCTACCCGCGCACGCTCTCGGGCGGCGAGCAGCAACGCGTGGCGCTGGCGCGCGCCTTCGTGGCGCGGCCCGCGGTGCTGTTCGCCGACGAGCCCACCGGCAACCTCGATGCGGTCACCGGCGCCGCGGTGGTGGAACTGCTGTTCGAGCTCAATGCGCAGCTCGGCACCACGCTGGTGCTGGTCACGCACGACGAGCCGCTGGCGGCGCGCTGCGCGCGGCGGCTGCGCCTGGTGGGCGGCCGCCTGGTCGACGCCGAGGCGGCGCAGCGGAACCCCGGGCCGCGCCCGGCATGAGTGGCTGGCGCATGGCGTGGCGCTTCCTGCGCCGCGACTTTGCCTCGGGCGAGGTGCGGGTGCTGCTGGCGGCGCTGGCGCTCGCGGTGGCGGCGGTCACGAGCGTGGGCCTGCTCACCGACCGCGCCGAGCGCGCGCTGGCGCTCGAGGCCAACCGGCTGCTCGGCGGCGACGTGGTGCTGCGCGCCGACACGCCGCTGGCGGACGAGTGGCGCGAGCGCGCGGCGGCGCCGGGCCTGCAGGCGACCGAAACCCGCGCCTTCCCCAGCATGCTGCGCGCCGGCGAGCGCCTGCGGCTGTCCGAGGTGCGCGCGCTGGGCGCGGGCTTCCCGCTGCGCGGCGAGTTCCGCCTCGCCGCGGCCGATGGCGCCAGCGTGCGCGCATCGTCGGTCCCGGCCGCCGGAACCGCGTGGCTCACGCGCGCCGGCGCCGAGCTGCTGGGCGTGGGCGTGGGCGACACGCTCAAGATCGGCCAGAGCGAGTTCCGGCTGGCCGCGCTGGTGACGCAGGAGCCCGATGCCGCGCTCGACTACTTCAACATGGCGCCGCGCGTGTTCATCGCGCTCGAGGATCTCGCGGCGACCGGCCTGGTGCAGGAAGGCAGCCGCGTGGCCCATCGGCTGGTGGTGGCGGGCGAGCCGGCGGCGGTGGAACGCTTCGTGGCCCAGGCCCGCGCGGCGTTGGGGCGCGGCCAGCGCCTGGAGACCGTAGCCGACGCGCGACCGGAGATCCGCTCGGCGCTCGACCGCGCCGGCCGTTTCCTCGGCCTCGCGGCGCTGATCGCAGTGGTGCTGGCCGCGGTCGCGGTGGCGCTGGCGGCGCGGCGCCATGCCGCGCGCCACCTCGACGGCTGCGCGATGCTGCGTTGCCTGGGCGCCGACCAGCGCACGATCACCCTGACCTACGGCCTGGAGTTGCTCGGCCTGGGTCTCATCGGCGGCCTGGCAGGTGCCGTGCTGGGCCTCGCGCTGCAGTCCTTCGCGACCGAATGGCTCGCGACCCGGCTCGGCCTCGCGCTGCCCCCGGTCGGCTGGCGCCCGCTGGCGGAAGGGCTGGCCACGGCGCTGGTAGTGCTGGCGGGCTTCGGCCTGCCGCCGGTGCTGGCGCTGCGCAAGGTGCCGACCCTGCGCGTATTGCGGCGCGATGTCGCCGGCGGCGAGGCCCGCGGCTGGGCCAGCGGCGTGGTCGGCATCGCGGCCCTGGTGGCGCTGGTGTCGTGGCGCGCCGGTTCGATGGCGCTGGCGCTGACCCTGCTCGGCGGACTGGCCGCGACCCTGGTCGCGCTGGCCGTGCTGGCGCTGGCGCTGGTGGCGAGCCTGCGCGCGCTGCGCGGGCGCCTGCGCGGACCGTGGCGCTATGGCCTGGCCAACGTCGGGCGCCGCGCCGGCGCCAGCGTGGTGCAGATCGCGGCGCTGGGCCTGGGGCTGCTGGCGATCCTGCTGCTCACGCTGGTGCGCACGGAACTGCTGGGCGAGTGGCAGCGCACGCTGCCCGCGGGCGCGCCCAATCGTTTCCTCGTCAACGTGCAGACCGACCAGGTCGAGGCGGTGCGCGACACGCTGCGCGAGGCCGGCGTGGGGCCGGTGCAGCTGGTGCCGATGGTGCGCGGGCGGCTGGTCGCGGTGAACGGGATCGCGGTGGATTTCGAGGCCTATGGCGACGGGCGCGCGCGGCGCCTGGCCGAACGCGAGTTCAACCTGTCGTGGACGGACGAGCTCAAGGCGGACAACCGGTTGGTATCCGGTCGCTGGTGGGGGACGGTCGCGGCTGAAGCCGCTCCTGCAGGGGGATCTGCGGCGTCGGGCGGCGCGCCTGTAGGAGCGGCTTCAGCCGCGACCGCGGACTTGCCCGGCGATCGCGCCCTTGTCGCAAGCACCCTCGCCGCGACGCCCACGGATGCCGAGGTCTCGGTCGAGGAAGGATTGGCGCAGACCCTGGGCTGGAAGCTCGGCGACCGCATCGCCTGGGATATCGCCGGCCAGCGCTACGAGGCCGCGATCACCAGCCTGCGCGAGGTCGAGTGGGAGAGCTTCCAGCCCAATTTCTTCGTGCTGGCGCGGCCGGGATCGCTCGATGGCTACGCCGCGAGCTGGATCGGCGGCGTGCACGTGCCACCGGGATCGCGCGCGACCGAAACCCTGGTCGCGCGTTTTCCCAACCTCTCGGTGATCGACATCGACGCGGTCCTCGACCAGGTGCGGGCGACCAGCGACCAGGTCGCGACCGCGGTCGAGGCGGTCTTCGGCTTCACCCTCGCGGCCGGCGTGCTGGTGCTGCTCGCCGCGGTGGTGGCCACACGCGACGAGCGCCTGCTCGAGGGCGGGGTGATGCGCGCGCTGGGTGCCAGCCGCGCGCAGTTGCGCCTCGGCCAGCTGGCCGAGTTCGGCGCCATCGGCCTGGTCGCGGGCCTGGTCGCGGCCATCGCCGCCAGCCTGCTGTCGATGGTGATCGCGCGCGAGGTGTTCGACCTCACGCCGCGCTTCGACTGGCGCGTGCCGCTGGCGGGCGCGGCGCTGGGCGTCGTCGCGGTGGTCGCCTTCGGGCTCGCCGCCACCCGGCGCGTGGTCAGCGCGCCGCCGGCCGACACCCTGCGCGCCTTCGGGCCCGGCTAGGACCCCGGCGCGCCGCGGTGGCGCATTCCGCAGTGCCGCAATGACGGCGTCCGGGCGCTGTGCGAGACTTCCAGCCAATCCCCTGACGGAATCGCGATCGTGTTGCGCTGGATCCTGCTGCTGGTGGCGATGGCCGCGTTCGGCATGGCCTTCCGGACCGATTCGCCGGGAATGCTCGCGGGCACGCTGCTGGTCGGATTCATCGCGCTGGTCAGCGGCTTCTTCGGCTTCGTCGCGGCCCGCGTGGGCGGGGTCGCGGAAGGCCAGTCCAGCCGCGAGATCGAATTGCTGATGCGCGCACGCAAGCGCGACGCCCGCCAGGGCGATGACGGCACGGCTGGCGTGATGGCCTCGGGCACCATGGCCGGCGGCCGCCAGCGCGATCCGGATGGCGATGACGGCGGCAATGGCGGCGATGGCGGCGGCGGCGATGGCGGCGGCGGCGATGGCGGCGGCGGCGATGGCGGCGGGGGAGGCGGCGACTGAACCGCGGCGTCTCCTGACGGGATTCCAGCACGCGGCGACGTGCAGCATTTCGCGGGCCGATCCTCGGTCCGCATCGATCGGGAGCACACGACTATGTCCCTGCAAAGCCTCATCATCATCCTGCTCATCGGCGCCGTGGCCGGCTGGCTGGCCGGCGTGCTCATGCGCGGCCGCGGATTCGGCATCCTCGGCAACATCGTGGTCGGCATCGTCGGCGCCCTGTGCGCCAGCTGGCTGCTGCCGATGGTCGGCATCGCGATCGGTGGCGGCATCCTCGGCGCGATAATCCACGCCACGATCGGCGCGGTGATCCTGCTGTTCGTGATCGGCCTGATCAAGAAGGCCTGATCCGGGGCCGGCGCGGCGCATGAGCGGGCCGGTGCGAAGGGACTGGCAGGCGGCCCCCGCAAGCGGGGCCGCGCATCCGGCCGAGCAGCTGGCGGACGACGCCGTCCATGTCTGGTGGCTGGGCACGGCGCGGCGCGAGGACGACCTCTCCGCGCGCTGCCTGGTGGCGCGCTATGCCGGGCTGCCGGTCGAGGCGATGCGCTGGCAGCTCGGCGAACACGGCAAGCCGGAGCTGCCCGGCACCGGGCTGGCCTTCAACCTGTCGCACAGCGGCGCCACCACGCTGCTGGCGCTGGCGCGCAACACCGTGGTCGGGGTGGACGTCGAGCACCCGCGGCGCATCGCGCGGCGGCGCGCCCTGCTCGCGCGCTGCTTCACCCCGGCCGAGCGCGCGCGCATCGAAGCCGCACCCGATCCGGACGCCGCGCTGCTGCGGCACTGGGCGGCCAAGGAAGCCGTGGTCAAGGCGATCGGGCGCGGCATCGCCTACGGCTTGCACAACATCGAGTTGGCACCCGCCGATGGCGATGAACTGGTGCTGGCGCGGCTGGAAGGCCCGGCGGGCCCGCACGTGCGCTGGCGCCTGGCCGGCGTGGCGCTGGGCGATGGCGCCTACGGCGCGCTGGCCTGGGACGGTCCCGTGCGCCGCATCGAGTGTTACCGCGGCGACTGAGCACTGCGCGCGCCCGCCGCCGGGCGTGCCGCGGCCGTGCGGCCTGCCCCTGCGCGGGGCGCCCAGGCGGGATGGGGCGCCTTGTCGCGCCCACCGGCACGGCGTAGCGTCGCTGCGACGCACGGCCGCCCCCGGCCGTCTTCATCGGGTGTGAGTGCCGTCGTGACGCCCCCGGTCAATCCGTTCCACGCCACGATCGACCCCGCGCTGGTCGCACGCGCGGCGCGCGGCGAGCCGGCGGCGCTGGCCGGGCTGTACACGCATTACAAGCGCGCGAGCTACACCCTCGCGCTGCGGATGCTGGGCGATCCGGCCGCGGCCGAGGACGTGGTGCACGACGTGTTCGCGCGCCTGATCGTGGCGTTGCGGCGCTTCCGCGGCGAGGCCCCGTTCGGCGCCTGGTTGCGGCGCCTGGTCGCCAACGCCGCGATCGACGAGTTGCGGCGCCGGCGCTGGCTGAGCCTGGAGGAGCCGCCGACGCTGGCCGAACTGCCGGCCGCCGGCGCGCTGCCCGAGCACCAGGCCGAGGCCTGGCAGCTGCTGCGGCGGTTGCCGCCGCGGGCGCGCGCGGTGCTGGTGCTGCACGAGCTGGAGGGCTACACCCATCGCGAGCTGGCCGAACTGTTCGGCCAGAGCGAGAGTTATTCGAAATCGATCCTCGCGCGCGCGCTCCACCGCCTTTCGGCGGCGGTCGCGGACGCGGAATCCGGGAGTGCCGATGAACGCCGATATCCTGCCGCTCCGGGCGCCTGAAGCGTTGCGCCGCCGGCTCGCCGCCGTGCCGGAATTCGATCCGCCGGCGTGGCTGGACGCGCGCGTCCACGCGACGCTGGCGCAAGCGCCGCGGCGTCGCCGTGCCGGCTGGCCCGCAGCCGCGGTGGCCGCGAGTCTCCTGGCCGTCATCGCGCTCGCGTGGCGCGCGCCCGAACCACGCGAGCCCTTGAGCGAGGCCGCCTGGCTCGAGC
>JAGOEZ010000269.1 GCA_017997455.1 Lysobacterales bacterium
AATGCCTGGATGTATGGCATCGCGGTGGCGCTGGCCGTCGCCGCAGTCGGCTGGTTCTGGCTCGGACGGTCCACGCCGGGCGATGAGGCGGGGTCCTTGGCGATCGCTGGCGCGAAGCCTCCGTTGGCCACGACGGACTCGACATCGGGTGGCGAGAGCGCCCCGGCCGCATCGAAGTCGATCGCGGTCCTCGCCTTCACCGACCTCAGCCCGGCCAAGGACCAGGAGTACTTCTCCGACGGCATCGCCGAGGAAATCCTCAACGCGCTGGTCAAGGTCAAGGGCCTCAAGGTCGCGGGCCGTACCTCGTCCTTCTACTACAAGGGCCGGAACGAGGACCTGCGCAAGATCGGCGAAACCCTGGGCGTCGCCCACATCCTCGAAGGCTCGGTGCGCAAGCAGGGCGAGAAGGTGCGCATCACGGCGCAGCTGATCCAGGCCGCGGACGGCTTTCACCTCTGGTCGGAAACCTACGACGGCGACCTCGCCGACGTGTTCGAGCTGCAGGAGCGCATCGCGCGTGCGATCACCGATGAGCTCAAGGTGGTGCTGGACGGTGGTCAGCAGCAGCGCCTGGTGCCGGTCGCGACCCGCAACACCGAGGCCTACGCGCTCTACCTCCAGGCCACGGGCATCTTCAACCGACGCGACGCCGAGCGCTATCCCGATGCCGTTACGGCGCTCGAGGAGGCGCTGCGCCTCGATCCCGCATATGCCCGCGCGCACTCGCGCCTCGCGGCGCTGCACGCCATACGCCCGAGCGTGGACGCGACCATCACCGAATCAGCCAGCGCCGAGGCCGAGCGGCACGCGCTGCGCGCGCTGGAACTCGACCCGACCCTGGCGGAGCCCCATGCCGTGCAAGGCATCCGGAAGGCCAATCAGCGCCGTTACGCCGAGGCGGAGCAGGCGTTTCAGCGCGCGTTGGCGCTGGAGCCGGACGATGTGACCACGAATTTCTGGTACGCGCTGGTCCTGCTCAACACGGGGTACCAGCAACGCGGCCAGCATTACCTCGATCGCGTGCTTGCGCTCGATCCCATGCTGCCGAACGCCTTGTCGTGGCGCGCGCGATCGTACCTGGACGCAGGCGACATCGACGCCGCCGAACGCCTGTCGCGCCGGGCTGCGGCTGCCGGCCTGGCCCTGGCAGGCTTGACGGTGGCGCGCATCGAGCAGGCGCGCGGACGCCGGGACGCAGCGCTGCGCGAGATGACCCAGGCAGTGAGCGCGGTCGCGCGACAACTTCCGCCAGAGGCGCCGGAACTGTTCGCGCGCACCCTCCTGGGCGATGCGCAGGCCAGGCGCGGAGCCGTGGCCCTGGTCGACGACTACCTGGCCCGCAAGCCGGTCCCGATCGACGGTATCGTCGTGCTCGTACTCTTCCGGAGCGGCGATATTCCACGCGGACTGGCGCTGCTGCAGGAGGCCCCCACCGCCAACGAGTCACTGGTCCTGGGCAACGGCATCTGGGCCGATGGCCGCGAGATCCGCACCGCCCCCGAGTTCGCCGAGTTCACGCGGCGCAGCGGCCTTGCGGCCTGGTGGGACGTCAATGGCCCCCCGGACCTGTGCCGCAAGGCCGAAAACGGCGACTACGTCTGCGAGTAGCGCCGCCCCTTCCGGGCCGCAGGCAGCGGCATTGCGATGCCGGATCGGCGTGTATACACTGTGCATACATCAGTCGACGGACCCGAGGCCATGGCCACCCCCTCCGCACCCCGCGAAACCACCGTCAACCTGCGTGCTCCGGCGGCGCAGAAGGCGCTCATCGACCGGGCCGCCGAGGTGCTCGGCCAGACCCGCTCGAGCTTCATGCTGGAAGCGTCGGTGCAGCGTGCCGAGTCGGTGCTGGCGGACCGCACCCGCCTGGTGCTCGACAAGCAGCAGATGGCCCGTTTCCATCGGGCACTGGATGCGCCGCTGCGGGACCCGGAAGCGTTGCGCCGCCTGTTGACGCGCAGCAGTCCCTGGGGCAGCTGACGCGTGCCCTTCACCCCGCCAGCCGCAATCGGTCCCGCGCACGACGTCTCGCAATTTCGATGCACGCACGCCGAACTCACCGACTGGCTGCAGCGGAGATCACTCGCGAACGAGATCGCGCAGGCCTCGCGGACCTTCGTGGTCTGCGAGGGCCGCCGCGTGGTGGGGTACTACGCGCTGGCGGCGGGATCGGTCGAGCACGCCGCATCGCCCGGGTCGATCCGCCGCAACATGCCGGCGCCGATCCCTGCGATCGTCCTGGGCAGGCTGGCCGTCGACGAGCGATACCTGGGCCGGGGACTCGGCGCGGGCCTGCTCCAGGACGCGATCCAGCGCAGCCTGGTCGCGGCGCTGGCGATCGGGGCTCGCGTGCTGCTGTGCCATGCGGTCGACCAGCATGCGCGGAATTTCTACCTCGGGCAGGGTTTCAGTCCGTCGGCGATCGAAGACATGACCTTGCTGCTGGACCTCGCGAAGGTCGGCGCGCTGATTTCCCCACCGGTGCGCGGGAAGTGAGGGCCCCGGCATGAGCCTCTTCGCCGAACTGCAGCGCCGCAACGTCATCCGCATGGCGGGGCTCTACCTCGTCGTGGCCTGGCTGGTCGTGCAGGTGGCCGAGACCCTGCTGCCGATCTTCGGTGCGCCGGCCTGGGTGCTCAAGACGCTGGTGGGGCTGCTCGCGATCGGCTTCGTCCCGACGCTGGTGTTCGCGTGGCTGTACGAGTTGACGCCTGAAGGACTCAAGCGCGACGGCGAAGTGCCGCCGGACCAGTCGATCGCGGCGCAGACCGCGCAGCGCATGGACCGGCTGATCGGGGTCGCGCTGGTGGCGGTGGTGGCGCTGGTCGCGGCCGATCGCTATTGGCCGCGCGATCGCGGCGCAGGGCAGCCCATTGATACTGTGGCAGTTGTGACTGGCGACGCGCCGGTTCCTGATGCCGCCCAGGGGCCGGTTGCGACCGCGCCGAACGCCGCGGCAGCGGCGAAGTCGAAGCAGGGCTCCGTTGCCGTGCTTCCCTTCGCCAATCGCAGTGCCGAGCCCGACACGGCATATTTCGTCGACGGCGTGCACGACGACCTGCTGACCCAGCTCTCGCGCAATCCCGACCTCAAGGTGATCTCGCGCACCTCGGT
>JAGOEZ010000270.1 GCA_017997455.1 Lysobacterales bacterium
ACAGGATTCCCTCGCCATGATCGCGATCGCCGTCGAAGCCCAGAACCACTTTCGCCGCCTGCTCGAGCAGCAGGGCGAACCCGGCGCCGGCATCCGGGTGGGGGTGGTCAAGCCGGGCACGCCGCAGGCGGACTGCACGCTGGAACTGTGCGAGCCGGCCGAACTGAGCGGCAACGAGTGGATCGTCGAGTGCGAGGGCTTCTCGCTCTACGTCGCCGCGGAGGCCACCGACTGGCTGCAGGACGCCGAGATCGGTTTCAACCGCACGCCCACCGGCGGCCAGCTGACGATCCGCGCGCCGCGCCTCAAGGGTGCGCGGCCCGAAGCCGGCGCGAGCCTGATCGAGCGCGTTCGCTACGTGGTCGAGCACGAGGTCAACCCGCAACTGGCATCGCACAAGGGACACGTCCGGCTGGAGTCGGTCGAAGCCGACGGCACCGTCGTGCTGCGCTTCGGCGGCGGTTGCCACGGCTGCGGCATGGTCGACGTGACCCTGCGCGACGGCATCGAGCGCACCTTGCGCGAACGCGTGCCGGAGATCACCGGCGTGCGCGACGCCACCGACCACGAGACCGGAACCGAGCCCTACATGCGGCGAGGTTGAGGCCCTGGAACGCCGAAGCCCCGCGGTCGGCGGGGCTTCGGTCGGGGCGGGCGGAGGCGCGGCCGCGCTTCACTCGAGGTGGCTGAGATCCTCGAGCGCACCCGGCTGGCTGGCATAGAACGCCGCGAGATCGGCGATGTCCTGCTCGGACAGCGTGGCGGCGAATCCGGCCATGATCGCGTTCTTGCGCGAGCCCGTCTGGTAGTCGCGCAGCGACTTGGCGAGATAGTCGGCGTACTGGCCGGCGAGCCGCGGATACTGCGGATCGATGGTCTTGTCCCCATCGGCGCCGTGGCAGGCCTGGCAGGGTTGCGCCTTTTTCTGGCCCGCCTCGGGATGACCCTCGACCGCCGCAACGGCGCCCAGGGAGAGCGAATACAGCAGCGCGGCGAGCAGGCCGTTACGGAGCATGGGCGTCTGGATCCTGGAGCGGGGCACGGGTTAGTCGGCGGTCGACAGGTAGGCGGCGATGTCGGCGATGTCCTGGTCCGAGAGGCTCTCGCCCTGCGCGCGCATGGTCGGGTGGGTACGCTCGCCGGCACGATAGGCGTTCAGTGCGGCGACGATGTACTCGCGGTTCTGCCGGTGGATCTTGGGGACGTGGTAATCGGGATAGGCATTGCGATAGCCATCGATGCCGTGGCAGCCGGTGCAGGTATAGACCTTGATCCGGCCTTCCGCGGCGCTGCCTTCCAGGGCCAGGGCCGGTCCGGTGGCGAGCAGCAGGGCGAGCAGCAGCAGGTGGCGCATGGGGTGGCGTTCTCGCAGGTTCCAGGGACCCGCCCGGCTGGTCCGGGCGAAAAACCGCCGAATTGTATCGGGACACCTGGCCGGCCGCCAGAATGGCGGGGGCCGGCCCCGCGCGACCAGTGGCCGCCAACAGCCCCGATCGTGACTTGAGACCCAAGCGCCGGCGCGTCAGGCAGCGGATACTCGCTCGTCGACTTGACACTGATATGGTGTTTTAGGTATCTATAACACCAGATGACTACCGGTGACCCATGAAGAACCCCTATACGCCGCGCCTGCTGGCGACCGCAGCCCTGATCCTCGCCGCCTCCGGCCTCGCGGCCTGCGGCAAGGGCGGCTCCGGCAAGGCCGAGCAGGAGTCGACTGCGGACGCGCCGGTTCCGGTGGAGGCCTTCGCGGTGGCGCGGCAACCGATCATCGCCAACTACACCGGCACGGCCTCGCTCGAAGCCGAGCGCGAGGCCCAGGTCGTGGCCAAGACCAGCGGCGTGCTGCTGCGGCTGCGGGTGGAGGAGGGCGACAAGGTGGCGGCCGGCCAGGTGCTGGCCGAACTCGACCCCGAGCGGCCGAAGCTGCAATTGGCACAGGCCGCCGCCAACCTCAAGCGCCTCCAGAATGACTTCCGGCGCGCGCAGGAAATGTTCCAGAGCCGCCTGGTCAGCTCCGAGCAGTTCGACAAGGTCCGCTTCGACCTCGAGACCCAGCAGGCGGCCTACGACCTCGCCGAGCTCGAACTCTCCTACACCCACATCGTCGCGCCGATCGACGGCGTGATCAGCGAGCGCATGGTCAAGGAAGGCAATCTCATCCAGTTGCACCAGCCGCTGTTCCGCATCGACGACTTCGATCCGCTGCTGGCGGTGCTCAACGTGCCCGAGCGCGAGCTGGCGATCCTGCGGCCGGAGCTGCCGGTGGCGATGGCGGTCGATGCGCTGGCCGGCAAGTCCTTCGTCGGCGCGATCGCGCGCGTCAGTCCGGTGGTCGACGCGCAGACCGGCACGTTCCGCGTGACTGCGGAGTTCCGCGACCCCAGCGGCCAGCTGAAGTCGGGCATGTTCGGCCGCCTCAACGTGGTCTACGACGAGCGCAAGGATGCATTGGTGGTTCCGCGCGAAGCCGTGATCGACGAGGACGGCCGCACCAGCGTGTTCGTGGTGTCGCGCGAGAAGCCCAAGCCGCCCGCGGACGCGGACAAGGCAGCGGCCAAGGCGAAGGCCAAGGAGAAGGAAGAAGAGAAGGGCGCCGACGGCAAGGCCAAGCCTGCTGCGCCGGCCGAGATCACGGTCGCGCGGCTGCGCGATGTCAAGGTCGGCTACACCACCGGTGACCGGGTCGAGGTCCGCGAAGGCCTGGCCGAGGGCGACCAGGTGATCACGGTCGGTCGCGCCGCGGTGCGCGACGGCACCGCCGTGACCGTGCTGGAGGCCGCGAAATGAGCGTCGCGGAGTTTTCCACCCGGCGCCGGGTCAGCGTGGCCATGGTCACGGTGACCATGGTGCTGTTCGGCCTCATCGCGCTGGGCGACCTCAAGGTCAACCTGCTGCCCGACCTGTCCTACCCGACCCTGACGGTGCGCACCGAGTACACCGGCGCGGCACCGACCGAGGTCGAGAACCTGATCACCGAGCCGGTCGAGGAAGCGGTCGGCGTGGTCAAGGGCGTGCGCAAGGTGCGCTCGATTTCGCGCACCGGCCAGTCCGACGTGATCCTCGAGTTCGCCTGGGGCACCGACATGGACTTCGCGGGCATCGAGGTCCGC
>JAGOEZ010000077.1 GCA_017997455.1 Lysobacterales bacterium
CCGATGCGGACCTGGTTGCCCTTGACGCCCAGCACGGTGACGGTGACGTTGTCACCGATCATCAGCGTCTCGCCGACACGTCGCGTCAGGATCAACATGCGGACTTCCCTCCTCTTCCCATGCTGCGAGGACACGCGGGGCTGCGAAAGGCAGCCGGTCCGCGAGCCCACCCGCCACCACCTGTGACGGGAACGCACGCTCCATCCGTGGGAAGCGCAGACGGCGATTGCGCCCGATGTTAGCCCACGCCCCACAGGCCTGCAACGAAGCCCGGATGGGCCCTGCAGCGCCCGAAATCGACGTCTAGGCGAGCTTCTGCCGCACCCATTCAGCGACCCCGGCGAGCGCCTGCGCGACCCGCGGCGAGTCCTCGCCGCCGCCCTGCGCCAGGTCGGGGCGACCGCCGCCCTTGCCGCCGATCTGGGATGCCACGTGGCCGAGCAGGTCGCCAGCCTTGACCTTGCCCAGCGCCGCGCCGGAAACGCCCGCCACCAGCGAGACCTTGCCATCGGCGCCGGTGGCCAGGATGACGACCGAATCGGGCAAGCGTTGCTTGACCTGGTCCACGCCCTCGCGCAGGGCCTTGGCATCGAGACCGTCGAGGCGCGCGGCCAGGACCCTGATGCCACCGACGTCCGCGGCGGTGCCGAGCACGTCGTCGAGCGCCGACCCGGCAGCCCTGGCCTTGAGCGACTCGAGTTCGCGTTCGAGGCGCTTCTGGCGTTCGAACACCTGGCGCAGCTTGTCGACCACGTCGTCGGGGCCGGCCACCAACATGCGGCCGACGTCGGCCAGCGCGCGTTCGCGCTGGGCAACTTGCGCCAGTGCGCCGGCCCCGGTCACCGCCTCGATGCGGCGTATGCCCGCGGCCACGCCCGACTCCGCCACGATGCGGAACAGGCCGATGTCGCCGGTCCGCGTCACGTGGGTGCCGCCGCACAGTTCGGTCGAGAAGTCGCCCATGCGGAGCACGCGCACGCGCTCGCCGTACTTCTCGCCGAACAGCGCCATGGCGCCGGCGCCGATCGCTTCCTGGTAGCCCATCTCGCGCGCCTCGGCGGCCGCGTTGCCGCGGATCTCGTCGTTGACCAGGGCCTCGACGCGGGCCAGTTCCTCGGCGTTGACCGCCTGGAAATGGGCGAAGTCGAAGCGCAGGCGGTCGGGCGCCACGAGGCTCCCCTTCTGCTGCACATGTTCGCCCAGGACCTGGCGCAAGGCCGCGTGCAGGAGGTGGGTGGCGGAGTGATTGAGCACGGTGGCCTGGCGGCGCGCGGCATCGACCGTCGCATCGACGCGATCGCCGACCCGCAACGGCTGCGTGCCGCGCCACGTGCCGAGGTGCCCGTGGAAGCTGCCGACCAGCTTGTGCGTGTCCTCGACCTCGAGCTTGCCCGCCGCAGCTTGCAGCACGCCGCGATCGCCGACCTGGCCGCCCGATTCCGCATAGAAGGGCGTGCGGTCCAGGACCACGGCACCAGCCTCGCCGTTGGCCAGCGTCGCGACGCTGGCGCCGTCGCGGAGGATGCCGACGACGCGGGAGCCGGCCAGCGCCAGGTCCTCGTAGCCGGTGAATACAGTGGCCGGGAAGTCCTTCACGGCGTCCGCAGCGATGTGCGCGCCGGCGCCGAACTGGCTCGCGGCGCGGGCGCGCTCGCGCTGCGCCTCCATCGCGGTCTCGAAGCCGGCCATGTCGACCTCGAGGCCGCGCTCGCGCGCGATGTCGGCGGTGAGGTCGACCGGGAAGCCGTAGGTGTCGTAGAGCCGGAACGCATCGGCGCCGGCGATCGAGCCGCGAGCGCGCGCGGCAACCTCGTCGAACACGCGCATGCCATGGTCGAGCGTCTCGGCGAAGCGCTCTTCCTCGGCCTTGAGCGCGCGCTCGATGGTCGACTGGGCCTTGCGCAATTCCGGGTACGCCGCGCCCATCTCCGCGACCAGCGGCTCGACCATGCGATGGAAGAAGGGCTCGCGCGTGCCCAGCATCCAGCCATGGCGCAGCGCGCGGCGGATGATCCGGCGCAGCACGTATCCACGGCCCTCGTTGGAGGGCAGCACGCCGTCGACGATCAGGAACGCGCAGGCACGGATATGGTCGGCGATCACGCGCAGCGACTTGTTGCCGAGGTCGGCGGTGCCGGTGAACTGAGCAGCGGCCGCGATCAGGCGCTGGAACAGGTCGATCTCGTAGTTCGAGTGCACGTGCTGGAGCACTGCGGCGAGTCGCTCCAGGCCCATGCCGGTGTCGACGCACGGCGCCGGCAGCGGCTTGAGCGTGCCGTCGGCGGCGCGGTCGAACTGCATGAACACCAGGTTCCAGATCTCGATGTAGCGGTCGCCGTCCTGCTCGGGCGAGCCCGGCGGGCCGCCGGGAATGTGCGGACCGTGGTCGTAGAAGATCTCGGTGCAGGGACCGCAGGGGCCGGTGTCGGCCATCTGCCAGAAGTTGTCGGAGGCGTAGGGCGCGCCCTTGTTGTCGCCGATGCGCACGATGCGCTCCACCGGCACGCCGATCTCCTTCGACCACAGCGCGTAGGCCTCGTCGTCGGTGTGGTAGACGGTGACCCAGAGCTTGTCCGCGGGCAGGCCGTACACCGAGGTCAGCAATTCCCACGCATAGCGGATCGCGTCGCGCTTGAAATAGTCGCCGAAGCTGAAGTTGCCCAGCATCTCGAAGAAGGTGTGGTGGCGGGCGGTGTAGCCCACCGCATCGAGATCGTTGTGCTTGCCGCCGGCGCGCACGCAGCGCTGCGAGGACACCGCGCGCTTGTAGCTGCGCTTGTCGGCGCCGAGGAACACGTCCTTGAACTGGACCATGCCGGCGTTGGTGAACAGCAGGGTCGGGTCGTTGCCCGGCACCAGCGGGCTCGAGGGCACGACTTCGTGGCCCTGCGAGCGGAAATAGTCGAGGAACTGCTGGCGGATCTGGTTGCTGGTCTTCATGACGCCGGGGCACGCACAAGCGGGGATGCCCGATTATGCGGCCTCGCGACTGGGGTACAAGCTCGAAACCGGCGGTATCGCGCCGGCCGCGCCGATCAGGCCGCGTCCGGGTCCGCCGGGTCGGTGCTCATCGAGGTGGCGGCGCGGATCGCGTCGCCGGGAAAGCCGCGGCGTGCGAGCCACTGCGCCAGCTTGAGCCGCGCCTCCCGCGTGGCCGGCTTGGCGCCCAGGCGGCGACGCGCCAGTTCGGTCGCGCGGGCCGGCCAGTCCACCGCATCCAGCAGCGGCCGCACCAGCGCGCTGGCGATGCCGTGCGACGAAACCTCGGCCTGTATGTAGCGCGGTCCGTACCCCGCGGACAGGCGCTGGCGCGCCAGCGCCTCGGCGAAACGCTGGTCGCTCTGGTAGTCGTCGCGGCGCAGGGCCGCGACGGCGGCGGCGCCGTCGGCCGCCTCGTAGCCCTTGGCCTGCAGCTTGCGCTCGAGTTCGCGCGCCGAATGTTCGCGCCGCACCAGGAGCCCGAGCGCCCGGTCGTAGGCCTTCGGCGGCTCGGCTCCCTCGCGGCGCCGCTTCATCGGCCGATCAGGCCTCCTCGAGTTCCGGCGCGGCGGATGCGGCGGCCGGAAGCTTGGTATTCACCAGCTTGGCGCGGATCTTGGCCTCGATCTCATTGGCGATCGCGGGATGTTCCTTGAGGAACAGCCGGGTGTTGTCCTTGCCCTGGCCGATGCGATCGCCGTTGTAGCTGTACCAGGCGCCCGACTTGTCGACGAAGTTGTGGGTCACGCCCAGGTCGATGATCTCGCCCTCGCGCGACGCGCCCTCGCCGTAGAGGATCTCGAAGTCGGCGACCCGGAACGGCGGCGCCAGCTTGTTCTTGACGACCTTCACCCGGGTCTCGGAGCCGATCACTTCCTCGCCGCGCTTGACGCTGCCGATGCGGCGGATGTCCAGGCGCACCGAGGCGTAGAACTTGAGCGCATTGCCGCCGGTGGTGGTTTCGGGGCTGCCGAACATCACGCCGATCTTCATCCGGATCTGGTTGATGAAGATCACCAGGCAACCCGAGCGCTTGATGTTGCCGGTGAGCTTGCGCAGGGCCTGGCTCATCAGGCGCGCGTGCAGGCCGACGTGCATGTCGCCCATCTCGCCCTCGATCTCGGCCTTGGGCGTCAGGGCGGCCACCGAGTCGATGACCACCATGTCGACCGCGTTGGAGCGCACCAGCATGTCGGCGATTTCCAGCGCCTGCTCGCCGGTATCGGGCTGCGAGACCAGCAGGTCGTCGACGTTGACGCCGAGCTTCTCGGCGTACGACGGATCCAGCGCGTGCTCGGCGTCGACGAAGGCCGCGGTGCCACCGGCACGCTGGCAACTGGCGATCGCCTGCAGGGTGAGCGTGGTCTTGCCCGAGGACTCCGGGCCGTAGATCTCGACCACGCGGCCGCGCGGCAGGCCGCCGATCCCGAGCGCGATGTCGAGCCCCAGCGAGCCGGTCGAAACCACCTCCACCGGCTCCGCCACGCGGTCGCCCATGCGCATCACGGCGCCCTTGCCGAACTGCTTCTCGATCTGGGACAGGGCGGAGGTCAGGGCGCGCTTGCGATTCTCGTCCATCGGGATTCCCTCGGGTGATTGCGGTGGTGCGGGGATGCTGGTGGCCGCGCGTCTCAGGAAGCGAGAACGCGGCCGCCAGGGTTCCGCCATGGGCCGGGATTATCCCACAGCCCCCGGTCGCGGCCATGGGAAAACCGCTCGTCAGGGTGTCAGAATTTCCAGCAGTCCCGCCAGCGCCACGGCCACGGTCTGGCGCCTCACTGCCTCGCGATCGCCGGCGAAATGATGGCAGCGCATGCGCGGATAGCCGCCGCGCCGCTTCCATGCCAGCCACACCGTCCCCACGGGCTTGTCCGCCGTGCCGCCCGATGGCCCCGCGATGCCAGTCACCGCCACCGCGATGCTGGCGCCGGAATGGATCAGGGCGCCCGACACCATCTCCAGCACGGTCTCTTCACTCACCGCGCCATGACGCAGCAGGGTTTCCGGTCGCACGCCCAGCAGCGCCTGCTTGGCCTCGTAGCTGTAGGCGGCGATACCGCAGTCGAACCAGGCCGAGGAGCCGGCGATGTCGGTGCAGGTCTTGCTGATCCAGCCGCCGGTACAGGACTCGGCGGTGGCCAGGGTCTGTCCCGCGGCGAGCAGGCGTTCGCCGAGCAGTCGTGCCTGGTCCTGCAGGTACGCTTCGGTGCTGGGGTCGGGCTCTTGCATGGCTCCTCGGGCAACGCAATGGAACGAAATGGATCGCGCCGCTTGCGCGGCTGGCCACGACCGTGCGGTCGTGCTGTCGCCGCTCCCGACACGCGCCAGTCATGCACCCATGCAATCCTGTGCGATTGATCGCGGCGGACGCGATCCTGCCGATGCGGCGCGCGCCCGTCGCAGCGTGCGGCATTGCTGCAATGCGGGAACTCGATTGCAAAGGGTTCGTGAAGACGCGTCGGCTCGGGTGTACCCGTTTGCGCCTGCGTGACTATACTCGGGCTGCTGCGGGAGTAGATGTCGTGACGCTTCGTCCGGGGCCGCAAGCGCAGCCAGGCACCAGGACTCCGGACGCGGATTGCCACTGTGCAAGGCAGGCGCGACTGCTGGCGACAAGATTCGTGAGGCCGTCCGGCCTTGAGCCTTCAGCGAACCTCGCAGCATCGACCGCCTGCATCGGCATCCGGTCCGCGCTCGCGACGCCGCTGAGGTCGCGCAAGGCCGATCGCGCCTTCGGAACCCATCCTTTGCCACGAGGATTTCCGCAATGAGCTCGTCCGACTCACAGAAGATGCCGCTGGCAACCCTGACTGCCATGGTGGTTGGCGGCATGGTCGGCGCGGGGGTGTTCTCGATCCCGCGCAACTTCGCGATGGCCACCGGGGTCTACGGCGCGCTCATCGCGTGGACGATCGCGGGCCTCGGCATGCTGATGCTGGCCTTCGTGTTCCAGACCCTGGCCAACCGCAAGCCCGATCTCGACGCCGGCGTGTACGCCTATGCACGCGCCGGCTTCGGGCCCTACCTCGGCTTCGCCTCGGCCTTCGGCTACTGGGCCAGCGCCTGCGTCGGCAACGTCTCGTACTGGGTCCTCATCAAGTCGACCCTGGGCGGCGTGTTTCCCGTTTTCGGCGATGGCAACACGGTCAGCGCGGTGGCGGTCTCCTCGATCGGCATCTGGGCCTTCCACTTCCTGGTCCTGCGCGGCACCAAGGAGGCGGCGGCGCTCAACAAGATCGTCACCATCGCCAAGATCGTTCCCTTGCTGGTGTTCCTGGTCCTGGTGATCTTCGCCTTCAACCCCAAGGTGTTCGCCGACAACCTGTGGGGTGGCGCGGCCATGACCCAGGAGTACCTGCATGCGCATGGGGACCTCGTCGCAGCCGGCGCGGCGAGCGCCGCGAGGGACTACGGCAACCTGTTCGAGCAGGTCAAGGCGACGATGCTCATCACCGTATTCGTCTTCCTCGGCATCGAGGGCGCGAGCAATTACTCGCGCTTCGCCAAGAAGCGCGAGGATGTCGGCACCGCCACCGTGGTCGGCTTCCTCGGCGTGCTGGCGCTGTTCGCATCGGTCTCGATCCTGTCCTTCGGCGTGATGCCGCGGGCCGAAATCCAGCAGCTGAGCCAGCCCTCGGTCGGCGGCGTGCTGGCCTCCGCGGTCGGCGCCTGGGGCGCGACCTTCATCGGCATCGGCGTGGTCATCTCGGTGCTGGGTGCATACCTCGCCTGGACGCTGATGTCGTCCGAAGTGCTGGCGGTCGCGGCCAAGAAGGGCGACATGCCCAGGTTCCTGGCCAAGGAGAACGCCAACGGCGTGCCGTCCAACGCCCTGCTGATGAGCACGCTGCTGGTGCAGCTGGTGCTGGTGGCGACGCTGTTCTCGGCCGACGCCTTCACCTTCGCGCTCTCGCTGTGCAGCCACCTCTCGCTGCTGCCGTACCTGCTGTCGGCGGCCTACCTGCTCAAGCTGGTCCTGACCCGCGAGACCTATGCGCCGACCGACGCGCAGTTCCGCAAGGACATGCTGGTCGCGATCTTCGCCACCGTCTATTCGATCTTCCTCGTCTACGCCGGCGGCATGAAGTTCCTGGTGCTTTCGTTCCTGATCTACGCGCCGGGCACGCTGCTGTACCTGATGACCCGGCGCGAACAGGGCAAGCAGCTCTTCACCACGGCCGAATGGGGCATCCTGGCACTCTTCGTGGCAGGCGCGGCGTATGCGCTGAACGGCTTGATCACCGGCAGCATCACCATCTGATGGAGGTAGCGAGCAATGACTGACGCCAAGAGCAAGGGCGCCGCCGGTTTCGGCGTCCATTCCGAGGTTGGCCAACTGCGCAAGGTGATGGTGTGCGCGCCCGGGCGGGCGCACCAGCGCCTGACGCCCAGCAACTGCGACCAGCTGCTGTTCGACGACGTGCTGTGGGTCGAGAACGCCAAGCGCGACCACTTCGACTTCATGACCAAGATGCGCGACCGCGGGGTGGAGGTGCTGGAAATGCACAACCTGCTCGCGGAGACCCTCGCGGTCCCCGAGGGCAAGAAGTGGATCCTCGACCACCAGGTCGTGCCCAACCAGGTCGGGCTGGGCTTCATCGACGAACTCAAGAGCTACCTGGCCGGACTGGAGAACCGCGAGCTGGCCGAGACCCTGATCGGGGGCCTCTCCACCAACGATTTCCCCGAGTCCGTCGGCGGCGCCGCGTTGAAAATCGTCAAGGAGGCGGCCGGTGCCACCGAATACCTGCTGCCGCCGCTGCCGAACACCCTCTACACGCGCGACACGACCTGCTGGATCTACGGCGGCGTGACCCTCAACGCCCTGTACTGGCCGGCGCGGCAGGAGGAAACCATCCTCACCACCGCGATCTACAAGTTCCACCCCGACTTCGCCGGCAAGGTGAATGTCTGGTGGGGCGACCCGACCAAGGACCACGGACTGGCCACCCTCGAGGGCGGCGACGTGATGCCGATCGGCAAGGGCGTGGTCCTGATCGGCATGAGCGAGCGCACCTCGCGCCAGGCCATCAGCCAGCTGGCCGCGACGCTGTTCCAGAAGAAGGCGGCCGAGCGCGTCATCGTGGCGGCGATGCCGAAGATCCGCGCGGCGATGCACCTCGACACGGTGTTCACCTTCGCCGATCGTGATTGCGTCCTGCTCGCGCCGGACTTCATGAACCAGACCCGCACCTTCTCCTACCGGCCCAGCGACCATCCCAGTGGCGTCGAGTTGCATGCGGAGAAGAAGTCCTTCGTCGAGGTGGTGACCGAGGCGCTGGGCCTGAAGAAGATGCGCGTGGTCGAGGCCGGCGGCAGCGACTACCAGCGCGAGCGCACGCAGTGGGACAGCGGCGCCAACCTGGTCTGCGCCTCGCCTGGCGTGGTCTATGCCTACGACCGCAATACCTACACCAACACGCTGCTGCGCAAGCAGGGCATCGAGGTCATCACGATCGTCGGCGCCGAACTGGGCCGTGGCCGCGGTGGCGGCCATTGCATGACCTGTCCGATCGTCCGCGACGCGGTCGACTACTAGTCGATCCGGACGTGCCACGGCACCCCGGCGCGTATCGCCGGGGTGCCGATCGCGGCGCCGCGCCGCACGCAGGTTGCCGCCGGCCGCGATCCCGCGCGCGCCGGCCCCGGGGGAATGCATGAGCGCGAGCGCCGAGCAGAAACTCTCCCTGCGCGCGCTGGTCGCACTGGTCGTGGGGTCCATGATCGGGTCCGGCATCTTCGTCCTGCCGGCCTCGTTCGGTCGCGCCACCGGCGTGGCTGGCGGACTGGTCGCGTGGACCATCGCCGGCGTCGGCATGCTGATGCTGGCCTTCGTGTTCCAGACCCTGTCCCGGCGCAAGCCGGAACTCGACAACGGCATCTATGCCTACGCCAAGGCGGGCTTTGGCCAGTACCTCGGCTTCTGCTCCGCCTTCGGCTACTGGATCGGCGCCTGCCTCGCCGATACCGCCTGCCTGATCCTGATCAAGGCCACGCTCGGGGTGTTCTTCCCGGTCTTCGGCGACGGCACCACGGTGCCGGCGCTGGTCAGTGCCTCGATCCTGCTGTGGGGCGTGCACTTCCTGGTCCTGCGCGGGATCAAGAACGCCACCACGCTCAACTCGATCGCGACCGTGGCCAAGATCGTCCCGATCGGCCTCTTCATCGTGGTGGTCGCGGCGGGATTCCAGGCCGACATCTTCGCGCTGAACTTCTGGGGCAGCGACACGCCCAGCTTCGGCAGCGTCGCCGAGCAGGTCCGCGCGACCATGCTGGTCACGGTGTTCGTGTTCGTCGGCATCGAGGGCGCCAGCGTGTATTCGCGCTACGCGAAGAACCGCGAATACGTCGGCACCGCGACGGTGCTCGGATTCGTCGGCGTGTTGTGCCTGCTGATCCTGGTCACCATGCTGTCCTTCGGCGTGATGCTGCGCGAGGACCTCGCCCGCCTTGCCACGCCCTCGATGGCGGGCGTGCTCGAGTCGGTGGTCGGGCCGTGGGGCGCGGTGTTCGTCAGCGTGGGCCTGCTGATCTCGGTGCTCGGCAACTATCTCTCCTGGTCGCTGCTGGCGGCCGAGGTGGTCCACTCGGCGGCCTCCAACGACACGATGCCGCGCTTCCTCGCGCGCGAGAACGCGAGGAGGGTGCCGGCCGCGGCGCTGTGGCTGACCAACATCGTCATCCAGCTCTTCCTCCTGGTGAGCTTCTACGCCGAGTACGCCTTCACGCTGGCGCTCAAGATGACCAGCGCGATGACGCTGATCCCCTACCTGCTGGTCGCGGCCTATGGCTTCAAGCTCGCTGCCACCGGGGAAACCTACGAGTCCGGGTCCAGCGCCCGCCGCGTCGACTGGGTGCGCGGCGGGATCGCGACCGTGTACGCGCTCCTGATGATCCTCGCCGGTGGCGCCAGGTTCCTGCTGCTGTCGGCATTGATCTACGCGCCCGGGACGATCCTCTACGTCATGGCACGCCGCGAGCAGGACCTGGGCCTCTTCACCGCCGCCGAGCGCGTGGTGTTCGGCGTGGTCATCGCCGGCGCCGCCGTCGCGGTCTACGCGCTGGCGACCGGCACGCTCAGCATCTAGCCGTCCAGCGCTCCTGCAGGCAAACACGCAACAAAAAACCCGCGGCATCGCTGCCGCGGGTCGTGTTGGCGGGACAGCGGCACCGACGCGGCGGCGCCGGCCGCTTGCCTCAGTCGTTGCAAAGCAGGCGCACGCGACGCTCGGCCATGTCGAAGGCTTCGTCCGTCTCGGCCGCCAGCAGTTGTTCCTTGGCCTGGGTGCAGGCGTCGGCGGTCTGGACGGCACGCGGGGTGGCGGCCACGCCGGGCTGGCACCGGGCATCGGAGACCAGGCGGATGTTGTTCATGCCGCCACGCTCGACCGCAACGCAATCGCCGACGCGCAGGCCGGCCTGCTCGGTACGGATTCGCGTGGTATTCGTGCCACCGATCAGCACCGTGTATTCGAAGGCCTGGCTGCGACCCATCGCGCCGCCGACCCGCTGGCCGACGGCCGCGCCGCCCACCCCGCGCAGGGCGCGGTTGCTGCCCGAACGCCCCGAACTCCCCGACGAGGCGCCCAGCACGCCGCCCACCAACGCGCCGGTGTTCTGCGCCGAACGGCTGTCCACCTCGACGATGCGAACGTCGGTGATGCGTCCGTACTGGACCGAGGTCTGTGCGTGCACGGTGCCAATGCCCGCCGCGCCCAGCAACAGCGCCGCGGCGAGGGTGTTTCGAATCGAGATTTTCATGCAAAGGGCTCCAGAAGCAGGATGAACGACCGGCGCCGGGGCGCCGGACCAATGTGCTCGCGCCGGGACGCTGCCGCGTGTCCCGACGACTCTTGCCGCGATCCCTCAGGCACCGACGGCCGCCGCCCCCGCGGTCGCAGGCGCCGGCATGCCGGGATCGTCGCGCTTGATGCGGAACCACGCCACGTACAGCGCCGGCAGGAAGATCAGGGTCAGTATGGTCGCGACCAGCAGGCCGCCCATGATGGTGAAGGCCATCGGCCCCCAGAACACGGTGCCGGCGATCGGGATCATGCCGAGCACGGTCGAGATCGCCGTGAGCATGATGGGGCGGAAGCGCGAGATCGTCGAATCGATCACCGCGTCCCATGGCGCCTTGCCCGCGGCACGCTCGGAGTCGATCTGCTCGATCAGCAGCACGGCGTTGCGCGCGATCATGCCGATCAGGGCGAGGATGCCGAGGATGGCGACGAAGCCCAGCGGACGTCCCGAGGCGAGCAAGGCGCCAACCACGCCGATCATGCCCAGGGGAATGACCGACAGCACCAGGGCCATGCGGTTGAAGCTCTGCAACTGCACCATGAGGAAGAACAGCATCAGGAACACCATGACCGGCACCACCGCCGCGACCGAGGCCTGCGAGTTGGCGCTCTCCTCGACCGTGCCGCCGACCACCACCTCGTAGCCGCGCGGCAGGTCCTTGTTGAGGTTGTCGATCGCCGGCTGCACCGCCGC
>JAGOEZ010000078.1 GCA_017997455.1 Lysobacterales bacterium
TCTCGCTGAAGTCCAGCGCGCCGACGTTGTCGACGATGCGTTGGCCGTCGAACTTCGCGAACGGCAGCTCGATCGGCACCGAGCCCGTGGCCAGCACGATGTTGGTGCCGCTGATCTCGCGCACGCCGCCATCGGCGGCGCGGACCGCGACGGTCCGGCCGGGCTTGAGCGTGGCGCGGCCGGCGATCGGCGTGACCCTATTGGCCTTGAACAGCAGGGTGATGCCGCCGGTGAACTGCTTCACGATCCTGTCCTTGCGGCCGACCATGGCCTTGACGTCGATCGTGGGCTTGAGCGCGCTGATGCCGTGGTCGGAGAAGTTGTGCGTGAGGTCGTGGTAGCGCTTGGACGAATCGAGCAGCGCCTTGGACGGGATGCAACCCACGTTGAGGCAGGTGCCGCCGAGCGCGGGCTTGCCGTCCTTGCCGATGAAGTCGTCGACGCACGCGACCTTGAGCCCGAGCTGCGCGGCGCGGATCGCGCCGACGTATCCGGCCGGGCCGGCGCCGATGAAGATGACGTCGTAGTGTTCGCTCATGGGGTCGTCGCAACCTGCTCTGGAACCCTTCCCCCTGGAGGGGGGAAGGGCAGGGAAGGGGGTGGAAGCGTTGCGCCAGGGCGGTCACCCCCACCCTGGCCCTCCCCCCTCCAGGGGGAGGGAAATCGCATCGATCAGATGCCCAGCAGCATCTTGTGCGGATTCTCGAGCTGGTTCTTGATGTCGACCAGGAACAGCACCGCATCCTTGCCGTCGACGATGCGATGGTCGTACGAGAGGGCGATGTACATCATCGGCGCCGCCACCACCTGGCCGTTCTCGACCACCGCGCGTTCCTTGATCGCGTGCATGCCCAGGATCGCGCTCTGCGGCGGATTGACGATCGGGGTGGAGAACAGCGAGCCGAAGGTCCCGCCGTTGGTGATGGTGAAGCTGCCGCCCTGCAGGTCCTCGATCGCGAGGCCGCCCTCGCGGGCCTTCTTCGCGTAGTCGTTGATCTCCTTCTCGACCTCGGCGAAGCTCATCGCCTCGGCGTTGCGCAGCACCGGCGTGACCAGGCCGCGATCGGTCGCCACCGCGATCGAGATGTCGGCAAAGCCGTGGTAGACGACGTCATTGCCGTCGACCGAGGCGTTGACCACCGGGAAGCGCTTGAGCGCCTCGGCCGCGGCCTTGACGAAGAAGCTCATGAAGCCCAGGCGCACGCCGTGCGCCTTCTCGAAGGCCTCGCCCAGTTCCTTGCGCATGGCCATCACGGCGCGCAGGTTGACCTCGTTGAACGAGGTCAGCATGGCGATCGAGTTCTTCGACTGCATCATGCGCTCGGCGATGCGCGCGCGCATGCGCGTCATCGGCACGCGCTGCTCGGTGCGGGCGCCGATCGCGGCGAGGGCGGGGGAGGGCGTTGGCGCGGGCGCGGCCTTCGCGGACGCGACTGGAGCCGCTCCTGCAGCGGGGGCGGGCGCGGTTCCCGCCTTCATCGAATTGACCAGGTCTTCCTTGGTGACCTGGCCGCCGCGGCCGGTACCGGCCACGGTCGCCGGATCGACCTTGTGCTCTTCCGCGACGCGCCGACCCGCCGGCGAAAGCGCCGCGGTCGCCGTCGCCGCAGGCGTGGCTTTGGCCGCGACCGGGGCCGCCGCTGGCGCCGGTTGCGCCGCCGGTGCCGCAACCTTGGCCGGCGCCGCCGCAACAGTCCCTTCCTCCACCAGCGCGATCAGTTCCTGGCTGGTCACGGTGTCGCCGGTGTTCTTCAACACCTGCTTCAACACGCCGTCGACCGGCGACGGCACCTCGAGCACGACCTTGTCGGTCTCCAGGTCGACCAGGTTCTCGTCGCGCCGGATCGCGTCGCCCGGCTGCTTGTGCCAGGTGGCGATGGTCGCGTCGGAGACCGACTCCGGCAGCACCGGGACCTTGACTTCGATGGCCATGGCAAAACGTCCTTATTCGCTCGCGTGGTCGCCGTTGAGCTTCGCGGTGAGCGCCTGCTCGACCAGCGCGGCCTGTTCGACGGTATGGGTGTGGTGGTGGCCGCAGGCCGGCGCGGGCGAACGCGGCCGGCCGGCGTAGTGCAGCTTGCGCTTGCTGTCGCCGATCGCGGCGAGGATGTGGTGCTGGATCTGGTACCAGGCGCCCTGGTTCATCGGCTCTTCCTGGCACCACACCACGTTCTTCGCCGCCGGGAAGCGCTTGAGCTCGGCGGCGACCGCGTCGCGCGGGAACGGGTAGAGCTGCTCGACGCGCACCAGCGCGACCGACTCCAGCGCCTGCTTGCCGGCCACGTCGAGCAGGTCGTAGTAGACGCGTCCGGCGCACAGCACCACGCGCTTGACCTTCTTCGGGTCGCGGGCGGAAGCGTCCGGGATCACGGTCTGGAAGCCGCCATCGGACAGGTCGGCCAGACTCGAGGTCGAGAGCTTGTGCCGCAGCAGCGATTTCGGCGTCATCACGATCAGCGGCTTGCGCAGGTCGCGCACCATCTGCCGCCGCAGCATGTGGAACATCTGCGCCGGCGTGGTCGGCACGCAGACCTGCATGTTGTCGAGCGCGCACAACTGCAGGAAGCGCTCCAGGCGCGCCGAGCTGTGTTCGGGGCCCTGGCCCTCGTAGCCATGCGGCAGGAACAGCGTGAGCCCGCACAGGCGGCCCCACTTGGCCTCGCCCGAGGAGATGAACTGGTCGATCACGACCTGGGCGCCGTTGCAGAAGTCGCCGAACTGCGCCTCCCAGATCACCAGGGTGTGCGGGTCGGTGGTGGCGTAGCCGTACTCGAAGGCCATCACGGCCTCTTCCGACAGCAGCGAGTCGTAGACCGAGGCGTCGTGCGGATCCTTCACCAGTTGCCGCAGCGGCAGCACGGCCTCGCCGGTGTTCTGGTCATGCAGCACCGCGTGGCGGTGGAAGAAGGTGCCGCGGCCGGAATCCTGGCCGACGATGCGCAGCCGGTAGCCATCGGCCAGCAGCGTGGCGTAGGCGAGGTTCTCGGCGTAGCCCCAGTCCATCGCCAGCTCGCCGGCCGCCATCCGGCGGCGGTCCTCGTAGATCTTGGCCACGCGCGGGTGCAGGGTCATGCCGGGCGGCACGGCATTGATCTTCGCCGCGAGCGCGTCGAGCACCGCGCGCGCGACCGCGGTCGGCTTGGTCTCGCGTGCGCTGGCTTCGAGGTGGCGGCTCCAGTCCACCGCGGGCACCAGCGGATTGCTCGCGAGGTCGGCGGCGATGCGGCCGGAGTCGAGCTGCTGGCGGTAGCCGTCGACCAGCGCCTTGCCGTCGGCGGCGGCGATCACGCCGTCCTGTTCCAGGCGCGCGGCGTACAGTTCGCGCGTGGTCTTGCGCGCACGCACCACCTGGTACATCACCGGCTGGGTCGCGGCCGGTTCGTCGGCCTCGTTGTGGCCGTGGCGGCGGTAGCAGACCAGGTCGATCACCACGTCCTTCTTGAACTTCTGGCGGAAGTCGAAGGCGAGGCGCGCGCAGTAGATCACCGCTTCGGGGTCGTCGCCGTTGACGTGGAAGATCGGCGCCGCGACCAGCTTGGCCGGGTCGGTGCAGTACAGGGTCGAGCGCGCGTCGTCCGGCCGGCTGATGGTGAAGCCGACCTGGTTGTTGATCACGACGTGGACCGTGCCGCCGACCGCGAAGCCGCGCGCCTGCGACATCTGGAACAGCTCCATCACCACGCCCTGGCCGGCGAAGGCGGCATCGCCATGGATCAGGATCGGCATCACCTGCGCGCGCGCCGCGTCGCCGCGGCGGTTCTGGCGCGCCCGCACCGAGCCCGAAACCACCGGGTCGATGATTTCCAGGTGCGAGGGATTGAAGCCCAGCGCGAGGTGCACCGGGCCGCCGGGCGTGGCCACGTCGGAGGAATAGCCCATGTGGTACTTCACGTCGCCGGAATGGGCCGGGTCGGTCGGGCCCTCGTGCTTGCCCTCGAACTCGGCGAACAACTGGTGCGGCGGCTTGCCCAGGGTGTTGACCAGCACGTTGAGGCGCCCGCGGTGGGCCATGCCGATCACGATTTCCTTGATCCCGTCGGTGCCGGCACGATGGATGACTTCGTCCATCAGCGGGATCAGGCTTTCCCCGCCCTCGAGCGAGAAGCGCTTCTGGCCCACGAACTTGGTGTGCAGGTAGCGCTCCAGGCCCTCGGCCTGGGTCAGCTTCTGCAGCGCGCGGCGCCGCTCCGGCGCCGTGAAGGCGTACTTGCCGCCGCCGCGCTCGAGCTTCTCGTGGACCCAGCGCCGCTGCTCGGCGTTGGGAATGTGCATGAACTCGGCGCCGACGGTATTCGAGTAGGTGTTCTTGAGCAGGGTGACGATATCGCGCAGCTTCATGCGCTCGGGCGCCGACAGCGAGCCGGTGCTGAACTCGGTGTCGAGGTCGCCGCTGTCGAGGCCGTGGAAGCCGATCTCGAGGTCCGGCGCCGCCTGGCGCGGCGCGAGGCCGAGCGGATCGAGGCTGGCGGCGAGGTGGCCGCGCGCGCGGTAGGCCGTGACCAGCCGGTGGACGCCGGCCTGCTTCTGCGCATAGGCGTCGTCGAGTTCGGTCAGCGCGAGCGCGCCATGGCGGCTGCCGAGTTGCGACACCCGCGCGATGTGGGCGATCACCGGGCCATGCGGCACGTCGCCGGCACGGCGTCCCTCGAGCGACTCGAAATAGCGGCCCCACTCGCCGTTGATCGCGGCCGGGTCGGCCAGCCACTGCTCGTACAACTCGTCGACCCAGGCCGCGTTGCCGCCGGAGAGGTGCGAGGACTGCCGGAACTGTTCGAGGAGCGAACTCACGGAGGGGCCACCTGGACAGGGCGCAAACTGTTCAGCCGAAAGGAATTTTCGGATGCTGCGCCGCAGAAAAACGGGGCCGCGATTATAGCGCCATGGGGCCGGGAGGCGGCAACCGCAGGGGGACCGTGCGACCAAGGTTCAATGCAGGGCCTGGTTCGGCGACTCCTGCCGGCGGTCGCGGCTGACGTTGCGCGCCGGGAGCGCGCGACAACTGCGGAGCAGGCCCCGAAGGGGCGAACGCCAGGATGGCGTGAGTAAGCCGCTCCTGCAGGGGGGCTACAGCGCGAGGCGACGGAGCTCCGGGCTGGGCTCGCTGCGCTCCCACACCTGCTCGAAGTACGACAGCAGCGCGCGCTGCCGGCCCGGGCGGTGCGGGTTGCCCTCGCCCTCGAAGCGGCTGCCGATCGGCCGGTACAGGTAACCGCCGCGGTCGTCGAGCAGGAAGGCCGCGGCGTACTGGCGATCCTCGTCCACCACCGGCGTGCGCAGGTGGCAGCGGCTGGACAGGCGCTGGGCCAGGGCCAGCAGGCGGTGCCCATCACGCACGGCGACGGCCGGGTCGTGCACCAGCACGCGCAGCTCCGCCTGCGCGGCGCTGGTGAGCAGGCGGCGCACGTGTTCCAGGAACGGCTCGCGGTCGTAAAGCAGGGGGTCGAGGTCGCGGCTGTAGATCCACAGGCGGTGGCGTGCCTGCGCCGCGAGCGCATCGGTCAGTTCCTGCGCGTCGCGGATCGACTGCAGTTCCACCGCGCGCGCTTCCGGCGCCGCGGGCGCGCGCGCGCCGGGACGATCCGGCGCTTCCGGCGGGGCGAGCGCCAGGCGCATCGCGCGATGGCGGATGCCCGCCTCGATGAACTCCTCGCCTTCGATGGCAAAGCCGGCGCGCTGGTAGAAGGGGATCGCGGCCAGCTGCGCATTGAGCGACACCCCGGGCCAGTGGCGCGCGCGCGCCTGCTCGAGCAGGGTCCGCAGCATCGCATCGCCGACGCCGCGCCCGCGCCATTCGCGCAGCACCGCCATGCGGCCGATCCTGCGCTCGGGCGTCAGCCGGCCGGTGCCGATCGGCCGGCCGTGGTCGTCGCGCGCGATCACGTGCACGCTGGCCGGGTCCAGCGCGTCCCACTCCTCCTCGACCGGCACCTGCTGCTCGACCACGAACACGGTCTCGCGCACCGCGCGCAGGTCGGGCAGGTCGCGTTCCCAGGATGCGATTTCGAGCCGGAATGCGTTCTCAATCATCCTCGAACACCAGGTGGCCGGCGTTGTACATCGCCGCCAGCGCGCGCCAGTCGGGCGCGGTCAGGCGCCGCAGCAGGGCGGCATCGTAGCGCTTGCCGGATTCCAGGATCCGCGCCAGCAGCAGCGAGCAGTCGTAGCGCTCGCCGGCAAGATAGGTCGCGGCGCGGTGGCCGCGGCGGATCCACGCATAGCGGCTCCACGGGCTGCGGTGCAGGACGCCGTCGCGGCGCACGCGGCGCTTGAGCGCGCCGGCGTCGAGCAGATCCCCTGCAGGAGCCGGAGAGTGCGCGGCGCGATAGCGGGTGATGAAGCGCGCATACCAGTCGCGGAAGGCGTCGCTCTTGAGCTTGCCCGACTCGCGCAGGATGTGGCGCACCTTGCGCAGCGCGCCGGCGCCGATCTCCGCCGGGCGCCTGGCCGGGGCGAGGTCGCGGTCGGCATAGCGGCGCTCGTCGCCCAGCCGTTCGGCGATGTATTCGGCGTAGTCCAGCAGCAATTCCGCCGCCGACGGCGCGCGCATGCCGATCGAGAAGGTCATGCACTCGCCGACCGCGATGCCGTGGTGGGCGATGCCCGGCGGCAGGTAGAGCATGTCGCCCGGTTCCAGCACGTAATCCGCGGTGGGCGTGAACTCGCGCAGCAGCTTGAGCTCGACGTCCTCGCGCACCGCCAGCGGCGCGCGCCGGTCCTCGCTGATCATCCAGCGGCGCCGGCCCCAGGCCTGGAGCAGGAACACGTCGTACTGGTCCACGTGCGCGCCGACCGAACCGCCGTCGACCGCATAGCTGATCATGACGTCGTCGACCCGCCAGTCGGGCACGAAGCGGAACGGCAGCAGCAGCGCGTCGATCTCGGCCAGCAATTTGTCGCAGTCCTGGACCAACAGCGTCCAGTCGCGCTTGGGCAGGCGGCGAAAGTCCGAGCTCCGGAACGGCCCGTGCCGGAGTTTCCACGCGTCCTTGGCCGCGTTGTGGATCACCAGCCGCGACGCGGCCATCGGCTCGCCGGCGAGGCCGGCGAGGTCGTCGGGCGTGATCGGCGACTCGAAGGCGGGGAAGGCCTGGCGGACCAGGAGCGGCTTGCGCTGCCAGTAGCGGTGCAGGAACTCGGCCGGCGGCATGCCGAGCAGGGTGTCACGGGCGATCCTGAGCTCGGGGCCGCGAGTGCTCATGGTCGGCGGCCGCGGCTCAGATGTCGCGCGCCAGTGCCGGCGCGAGCCCGAGGTAGGCGGCCGGCGTGAGCGCCAGCAGGCGCCGCTTGTCGGCCTCGGGCAGCGCCAGGCCCTGGATGAACGCACGCAGTGCCTCGCGCTCGATGCCGCGGCCGCGGGTCAGGGCCTTGAGCTGCTCGTAGGGCTCGGGCAGGCCGTGCCGGCGCATCACCGTCTGCACCGCCTCGGCCAGCACCTCCCAGGCGCCGTCGAGGTCGGCAGCGAGCCGCACCGGGTCGGCGGAGAGCTTGCCGAGGCCGCGGCGGATCGCGCCGCACGCGACCAGCAGGTGGCCGAAGGCGGTGCCGAGCGAACGCAGCACGGTGGAATCACTGAGGTCGCGCTGCCAGCGCGAGATCGGCAGCTTCTCGCTGAAGTGGCCGAACAGCGCGTTGGCGAGGCCGAGGTTGCCCTCGGCATTCTCGAAGTCGATCGGATTGACCTTGTGCGGCATGGTCGAGGAACCGACCTCGCCGGCGCGCGTGGCCTGGCGGAAATAACCCAGCGCGACGTAGCCCCAGACGTCGCGGCACAGGTCGATGAGGATGGTGCCGACGCGGCGCAGCGCATCGCACAGCTCGGCGATCCCGTCGTGGGGTTCGATCTGGGTGGTGTAGGGATTGAAGGCCAGGCCCAGCGATTCGACCATGCGCCGTGCCAGCGCCGGCCAATCGACCGCGGGATAGGCGATCGCGTGCGCGTTGTAGTTGCCGACCGCGCCGTTGATCTTGCCCGGGATCGACACCGCCGCGAGCTGTCCGCACTGCCGCTCCAGGCGCGCCACCACGTTGGCCATTTCCTTGCCCAGCGTGGTCGGGCTCGCGGTCTGGCCGTGCGTGCGCGACAGCATCGCGAGCCCGGCGTGCGCATGCGCCAGCGCGCGCAGCTCGGCGACCAGCGCGTCCAGCGCCGGCAGCAGCACCGCGTCGCGGCCCTCGCGCAGCATCAAGGCGTAGGCGAGGTTGTTGATGTCCTCGCTGGTGCAGGCGAAATGCACGAACTCCTGCGCCGGCGCCACGGCGGCGTGCTCGCGCAGCCGTTCCTTGAGGAAGTACTCGACCGCCTTGACGTCGTGGTTGGTGGTGGCCTCGATCGCCTTGATGCGCTGCGCGTCGGCCGGTCCGAAGCCCTCGGCCAGTCCACGCAGGCGCGCGGCGGCGGCGGGGTCGAAAGGCGCCACTTCGGCCACGCCGGGCTCGGCGGCCAGCGCCAGCAGCCATTCGACCTCGACCCGGACCCGGGCCCGCATCAGGCCGGCTTCGCTGAAGACCGGGCGCAGCGGCGCGCAGGCGCCCGCGTAGCGGCCGTCGAGCGGGGACAGGGCGTAGAGGGGATCGGCGGCCATCGGCACGTCGGGGGCGGGAATCGCGGCGCGAATGATAACACCGGCACCCGGCCCGACCCCGCCCGGGACCGCGCCGGGGCTATACTGCGCGCCCTTTTTCGACTCCCACGGGACCCCCGCCATGGCCGAATTCCGGACCGAGCGCGACAGCATGGGCGAGCTCAAGGTGCCCGCCAAGGCGCTGTACGGCGCGCAGACCCAGCGCGCGGTGCAGAACTTCCCGATTTCGGGCCTGCGCATGCCACGCGAGTTCATCCGTGCCGTGGGCCTGGTCAAGGCGGCCTGCGCGGCCGCCAACGCCGATCTCGGCCAGATGAAGAAGGCCGACGCCAGGGCCGTGCGCGCGGCCGCCACGCGGGTCGCGGCCGGCGAGTTCGATGCCGAGTTCCCGATCGACGTGTTCCAGACCGGCTCGGGCACCAGCACCAACATGAATGCCAACGAGGTCATCGCGCATGTCGCCGGCGCGGACTCGGGGCGCAGGATCCACCCCAACGACCACGTCAACATGGGGCAGAGCTCCAACGACGTGATCCCGACCGCGATCCAGGTCTCCGGTTGCCTCGCGGCGCACGAGCAGCTGCTGCCGGCGCTCAAGCACCTCAGGGGCACGCTGGACAAGCGCGCGCGCCAGCTTTCGCGCACGGTCAAGACCGGCCGCACCCACCTGATGGACGCGATGCCGGTGACCTTCGGCCAGGAGCTGTCGGGCTGGTCGGCGCAGGTCGGGTCCTCGATCGCGCGCATCGGCGATGCCTTGAAGCGCCTGCGCCAGTTGCCGCAGGGCGGCACCGCGGTCGGCACCGGCATCAACGCCGACGAACGCTTCGGCCCCAAGGTCGCGCGCGAACTCTCCAGGCTCACGGGCTTCCGCTTCGAGTCGGGCGCCAACTATTTCGAGAACATGTCGGCGCAGGACTCGGCGGTGGAGCTCTCGGGCCAGCTGCGCGTGCTGGCCTGCGCCTTGATGAAGATCGCCAACGACCTGCGCTGGATGAACTCCGGGCCGCTGGCCGGCATCGGCGAGATCGAGCTGCCGGCGCTGCAGCCCGGCTCCTCGATCATGCCCGGCAAGGTCAATCCGGTGATCCCGGAGGCCACCACCATGGTCTGCGCGCAGGTGATCGGCAACGACGCCACCATCACCATCGCCGGGCAGTCGGGCAACTTCCAGCTCAACGTCATGCTGCCCGTGATCGCGTACAACCTGCTGCAGTCGATCCAGCTGCTGGCCAATGTCTCGCGGGCGCTGGCGGACTCGGCGATCGCGGGATTCACGGTCCGCAAGGACCGCATCGCCGCCGCGCTGGACCGCAACCCGATCCTGGTCACCGCGCTCAATCCGGTGATCGGCTACGAGAAGGGCGCGGCCACCGCCAAGCAGGCCTACAAGCAGGGCCGGCCGATCCTCGAGGTGGCGAAGGAAACCACCGGGCTCAAGGAAGCCGAGCTCAAGCGCTATCTCGATCCGATGTCGCTGACCCGCGGCGGCATCCAGGCCGGCGGCGGTTCGGCCGGCGGTTGAACGGGACGCGTCCGGATCCGCAGTGGCCGCGGCGCCTCGCCGCGGCCCGTATCGCCAGAACGACAGGGGTTTTACCGTCATGAAGCGTTTGCTCCTCCTCGCCTCGCTGTGGAGCGCGTGCGCGCTTGCCCAGCAGGCCGACATCACTGGCGCGCAACTGCTGTCCGGCGCGGCCGATGCGAAGCTGCAGTCGATGGCGCGCGACGCCGCCAGCAGCGGCAGGAAGCTGGTGATCAGCGCGCCCGAGTACTGGCACGAGATGATCCTCGAGCAGGTGCGCCGCGGTGGCGGCGACAACCTCGAGGTCGAGGTGCGCGATTCCTTCGCCGAAAGCGTGCTGGTGCGCGAGGAATCCACGCAGCCGCCGGACCCGGTGGCCGCGCCCGAGGCGGTTGCGCCGGCGCCCGTCGCCACGCCCGCACCCGCGCTCGCACCCGCCGCCGCCCCGACACCGGTCGCCGCGCCCCGGCCGGCCGCGCCACCCGTGGCGAAGCCAGCGGTGGCCGCACCCACGCCGCGTCCGCAGCCCGCGCCGGTCGCGCCGCCGGTCGCGGCGCGCGAGCCCGCCGCGTCGGCCCCGGCCACGACGCCTGCACCCCCGCCCGCGCCGGCCCCGGTGACCGCTGCGCCAGCCCCCGTGGCGGCCGCGTCCGCACCCGCCGCGGCCGCGCCCGCGCCCGCGCCCGCGCCCGCGCCCGCCACGGTGACACCTGCCCCGGCGCCTGCCGCAGCCCCCGCCGCCGCGCCCGCTCCGCGGCGCTCCACGCGCGACGCCGAGATCGCCTCGATCAAGCGCCGCGTCGAGCAGAACCTCAATGGCGGCGAGCCGGTCACGCGTTCGCTCACTCAGACGGGACTCGAGCCCGGCGACGTGATCTACGACCAGGGACTGGTCAAGGCGGTCCTGCGCCGCGGCAGCGTGCGCAACCAGCTCTATTGGCTCGACGGCGAGATCGAGTTGCGCCGCATCGAACTCAAGGAACTGGGGCCGCGCCGCTACCAGGTGATGGAGCGCATCCGCAACGAAGGCGCCAGGCCGACCCTGCGCACGGTGCGCACGACGGAAAGCCAGGCCTTCAAGGCCGCTGCGCCGGCGGCGCATGCCGCGGAGCGCAAGCAGCTGGAACAGCGCTACAACGCCGGCAACCCCATCAGCAGCGAGATCCCGGCCACCGGCCTGCGCCAGCGCGACATCGTCTACGTCGGCGATGCGCTGGCCGTGGTGGTGCGGGTCAATGGCCTGGCGCTGGAGCGTTACTGGCTGGTCGGCGAAGTCGACCTCGGCCGTTCGGAGCTGATCAAGGACGGGGCGAACAAGTACCGCGTGCTGCAGGACATCAATCGCTAGCGCCGGCGCCG
>JAGOEZ010000079.1:0-8776 GCA_017997455.1 Lysobacterales bacterium
GCAGCCAATGGCGCGGTAAACCTGCCTGGCGCGACGCCGGGTGCGATCTGGAAGCTGCCGCCACCGGAGAAATCGGGCGGCAGCGGCGCGGTCGGCTGGCCGACGATCCACTCGCCCAGCGCGGCGGCGTCGTTCTGGAACGTGGCGTCGGCGCTGGTGACGCGCATCAGGTACACCACCTGCCCGGAGGTGACCGGCGCCGAGAAGTCCAGGTTCAGCGAGCCCAGGGCGATGAGGACCTGCGCGAACTGGTTGTCGGCGATGCCATCGCCGTTGAGGTCGATGGCGGCCGCCAACACCTCGCTGCTGGTCGTGGGCGGAATCGCGAGTGCGATGTAGCCGCGCGTCGCGGCGGGCGCGCCTTGCGGCAAACCCGCCGCGGCAAGCGCGACGACCAGCGCCGTTCCGAGTCGATGACGTTTGATGTCTGCGCGCATGATGATCCTCGCGCCTTGCTGGTTCGATCGCAGCCTGCGGTGACAACTGCTCCGGCCAGGCTGCGACCCCAATGCCCCCTGCCGGAGGTCGCCACTGGGAGTCGCTCGAAGTGCTTACGCCCAACGCATCGCCTCTGCACCCGGCAGGCTGCGCTGCGGCCTTGAGTTCGGAATCTGGACACCCAAGCGGATTCTCATGTGGAATCTGCGCGAGTGCGGAATCCGGCGGTGGCGGAATCGGGAGACGGACTCACTTCGATTCCTTGGGCTTTTGCCTGTCCTGCGTTACGGGGCGCAACCCGGCGGAACGGGGCCGACGCGCGTGACGGCAATGCTTCCGGACCGACCCGAGCTGGTCCCGGCGGTGAACGCGTACGTGAACGTCGCGGTCGAGCAACCCTGGAATGTCCACGTTCCCGTGCCCACCGCTTCGGTCGTTTGCGTCGTCGGCGTCGGCGTGTCGAACTGGCCGCCCTTGGTCTCGTAAAGCGTCACCGAAAGCGAACGGGCGCCGCGCGCATACGGCGCCTGTCCCGTGTACCAGCGTTGCGCTTCCGCGCCGGCGCCGGCGCCGTTCGGCACGTAGGTGTACCAGGCGAGGAAGAACGCGCCAGAGATCGGGTTTGCTTCGAGCGAGAAGCCCTGGCCTGATGTCGCGGCCGCGAACCAGTTCCCGGAGAGTGCGAAGTCGGCATCGGTCGGGTATGTGGTGGTGGTGGCGCAGGTCACGTTCTGTATCGCGCGCGACAGTGGAATCGTCCCGCTGCGCCCGCTGCCGTCGCTGAATGCGTAGTCGAGATGCCCGCTCGAACACGTGTCGAACCTGAGCGTCGCGGTGCCCACGGCCCGTGCGTTCGTGATCGGGGGCGCATCGAAATTGCCTCCGGTGTTCTGGAAGATCGTCAGTTGCGCCGTCGCTTGCCCGGTCGTCACCGAGCCCTGCGCCGTGTACCAGCGCTGCCGCTCCGCGCCGCCAACGGTCGTGTCGTAGGTGAACCACGACAGGAACGCCACGCCAGTTCCCGGACCCGTGTCGGGATATATCTCGAGGGCGAAGCCCTGGCCGGAAGTCGCCGGCTCGAACCACGCCCCAGTCAGTCCTTGCTGGTTGAGCTCCACGAAGCTCGCTGGCACCACGGAGGCCGAAGCGCCGGCGAGATTCGTGGCCCGGTTCTGCATGGTTCCGCCCACGGAATTGAGCGATAGGACGCCGTCGGTCGGGAGATTGGTGTAGCTCTGACCCGATCCGTTAGGTAGGGCGAGCGTGCCGGCGGGCCGTTGCACGAAATCGTCGGGAATCAGGAAATCCGGTGTCACGATGCCCAACGCGGCAAATCCCTCGGTCGCGATCAGGATGCTACGGCCGGATGTCTGGCAGGTGGGCAGGTCGTTCGGGAAGACATGGATCCGTTGCGGCCCCGGGCCCGAGCTCACCAGGCGCTGCCCCCTCCAACGTTGTTCGCCCGAGTCGCAATCGTTGCTTCCAAAATCTATGACCTCGATGAACTGTACGGTGCCGCTCGCATTCGAGTAAATCTGCTCGATCCGCATCAGCGGCGAGATCGCCCGGGCGGGAGTCGCCGCGGCCAGGACCACAAGTGCAACGCACGCGCCGATCACGCGGAACATCGTCGAGCCGCACATACCTGCCTCCCGGATCGCCGACGACGACCCTTCCGAAGGACTCCGACCTGTCCGTGGTTCCGACGGTCTGAGTCGTTGCGCCTGTGTACCGGGAACCTGCCGCCGAATGACGGCCGCCGGAGGGATGTGCGGAGTTCTGGACACCCACGGACCGGAATCTGGGCCGGAATCCTGCGGAGTTCTGGACACCCACGGACCGGAATCTGGGCCGGAATCCGGACAGCCTAGCGTCCATTTGGACGTCCATTTGGACACCCACTTTCCGTACCCACTTTCCGTACATCCCCACTGTCCATCTGGACACCCACGTCCTGCTTGGCGAGTTCTGCTCGCGGCCGATCCGGACACCCACTTCCGGCTGGCGAGCCTCGCATTCAGAGCCTCGGCTGGAACGCGCCGTTGAGCGCCGCAAGCGTCGGTGGGTCCCTGCCGTAGATGTCGTTGCGGAACATCAGCCGCCCGTCCGGCAGCGGCTGCGCGGTCCAGTACAGCAGCAGCACCGGCAGCGGCCTGGCGAGATTCACGGTCTGCGTCGCCTGCGTGGCGACCGCTGCGGCCAGCGCCTGCCGGTTCCAGCGCGCCGGATCGTCGAGAACCAGCTCGGCCAGTTCCAGGGCCTTCTGCACGCGAATGCAACCCGAACTGAAGGTGCGCTGGTCCTGGTCGAACAGCGACTTCGACGGCGTGTCGTGCAGGTACACCAGGTAGGGGTTCGGGAACATGATCTTGACCAGGCCGAGCGCGTTGTTCTCGCCCGGGTCCTGGCGCAGCTGATAGGGCGGCAAGCGGCCGGCGCCGTATTGGCTCCAGTCCACCGAGCGCGGATCGACCTCGCTGCCCCTGGCGTCGATCACGCGGATGTGGTTGCGCTCGAGGTAGCCCGGGTCGCGCTTGAGGATCGGCAGCTTGTCCTTGACCAGGATGCCGGGCGGGATGGTCCACGTCGGGTTCAGCACGACGTATGTGATCAGCGACTTGAAGATCGGCGTCTCCCGGTAGGGGCGGCCCACGATCACCTTCGAAGTCCAGATCGCCTGGTCGTCGCGAAAGTAGGAAACGTCGAAGCCGGCGATGTCGACCAGCACGAACTCGCCCTTGATCTCGTGCAGCACCCAGCGCGCCCGCTCGAGGTTGATCCGGATCTGGTCGATTCGCCGCTCCACCGGCAGGTTCATCGCGGCGCGCGTGCCGGGTCCCACTGCGCCGTCGGCTGCGAGGCCGTGGCGCTCCTGGAAGCGCTTCACGGCGGCCTCGAGTTCGGGACCGTAGTGGTCCGCGGCCGCTGCGGATGCGGCATGGCCGACGGGCGGAATCGCGACCGGGACGGCATCCGGCGTGGCCGCGGCGGCTCCGATTGGCAGGTCCTGGGTGACCTGCAGTCGCGCCCGCAGCACCGGCACGCGCGCATCGTTCATCCCCGGCTTGATCGTCGGCCCATCCGGGATGCCTGGCCAGCCGCCCGCCGCCGCGAGCGCGCGATAGGCCTTGAGCCACTCGCGACCACGCTGGTACCAGGCATGCTGCGGGCGCGCGAGTTCGAAGGTCTGCTGGATCCGCCCCGAGGCAAGGGCTGCGGTGACTGCCTCGAAACCGCGCTCGACCGAGACCGGCCGCGACGCGAAGTTCCACTGCGGGCTCCGCTTCTGTGGGTCCACCTTGCCAAGGTAGAGGTGGTAGAGCCCGAGCATCAAGGCATCGGTGGCAAGCAGCTCCAGCGCAGCCTGCTCGCCATCAGCCAGCATCGTGGCGGCGCCCAGCTCGGTGCGGAAGGCCTCCAGCACCTCGACGTGGTAGTCCCTGGGATCCAGGCCGTCGTTGGCCAGGTCGATGATCGCGTCGACGAGCTGTGCCAGGCGCGCCGGGTCGCGCCATTGGGGTCGGAACTGCTGCGCCTCGAAGTAGCGCGCCACGATGTCGCCGAGCACGATGCGCTCGCCGCGCACCGCATGGTCGCGGTGGTCGTGCGCCATCTCGTAGCGCAGGTGATCGACGCGCTCGCGGATGGCCTCGCCCAGCGCATCGATGGGTGCAGGTGGGGCCGGGGCAGCGACAGGCGGCTCGCCACCCGACACCGCCGACGCAACCAGCAGCGCAAGCGCGGCGAGCAGGACGCATGGTGTGCGGGTGGTCATTGCAGCAACTCCACGCCATGCCGTGCGATCGGTGCCGGGCTCGACACCGGCCGGGCGCGCGACAGGCCTCCTGCGCGCGATGCAGCCATGCCCCGCTTGGTGGATGGTATCCGAGCGCGGAAACCTCGGGAAACCTGGACAGCCCGGGGATTGCGCACCAGGCGCGATCCAGAATCCGGACTCCCACGAAGTGGGATTCCGCTGGCACTCACCCGCGCGCCCCGCATGCAGCAAGTCCCTCCGGTTCTCCGTGAAAGTGGGTGTCCGTTTCAGGTCCGTTTCAGGTCCCTATTGGACACCCGGAAATCGGGATTCCCGAACCGTGAACTGGACACCCAGGAAGCAGAAACGACGTCGGAGAACTGTCTCTGGCACCGTTGGCAGAGCTGCCTCCGACACCATTCGCTTGGTCCGCCAGGGATTTTCGGTCGCGTCAACCGATCCAGATCGCCTGCGTTGAGGGTGGTGCGCGCAACGTGGCGCGACCCACCAACGGAGGAGTACAACCCATGCGTCCATCGACACTCGGCGGCATCCTGCTGCTCACGCTTTCCATGGGCGCATCCGCGCTCGACATCGAGCGTTCGACGACCGTCAACGACGACTCTGGTGGATCGCTTGCGATCCTGACCACTGGTGAGCAGTTCGCCGACTCCGGCAGCTCGCTGACCGAGCTGAGCGCGAATGCGTTCTCGCCGCGCGGTGCCGGCTCGATCAGCGGAAGTCTCACGCGCGAACGGGTGCGCGGCGTGGAGTCGCTGGACACGGTCTACGACGGCGAGGTGACGATCACCGGCACCGATGCCGATGGCAAGCCGATGAGCGCCGAGGTCGAGTTGGCCGACCTGCGCGTGCTGCGTGACGGCGACGGCCCCGAGTTCTCGGGCACCGTGCGCATCAACGAGCGGAGCTTCGATGCCGCCGCCCTGCCCGGGCCGGCCGCGGCATTGGTTCGCCGCATCGTGCGCTTGTTCGCCTTCGACTGATCCAGCCCTGGAAAGCAGGGTGCGCCGGACCATCGCCCGGTCCGGCGCGCCCCCACCGATGATGCTGGACACCCACCAACTCACCCGCCAACGCGGTGCACTTCAGCGTTGAACCCGCCCCCGCCAGATGTGGCGGCCACGATTCGTTCGTTTCGCGCCGGCGCGGCATTGACAGGGGAGACCCTCCTCCACCCCGGCCCGACCGTCCATGCGCCTTCCGACGCCCGTCCCCTGCGCCACGCGCCTGTTGCTGATGATGGGCTGCGCCATGGTCACCGCCGGCGCCGGTGCCTGCCCGCTCGCCTTCGTCACCACGGCCGGGCCCGGGGCCGGGGACGACAGCGTGCGCGTGATCGACCTCTCGCGCATGGCGCTGGTCGCCAGCATCGGCGGCATCGGCGAAGAGCCGAGCCGGATGGTGGCCAACGGCGATGCCACGCGCTTGTGGGTCTCGAGCTACCTGCCCGCCAGCGTCGGCGTCGAGCGGCGCGGCATGGTGTATGCGATCGACACCGCGAGCCGGCGCGTGGTCGGATCGGTCGCGGTCGGCAACCGCCAGAACCGCGCGATCGCCATCAGTCCGGACGCGAGCCGGATCTACACCTTTCGCCAGGAGGGCTCCGCGCCGAACGCCACCATTGCGCTGGCGGTGCTCGATGCGCAGACCCTGGCGACGCTGGCCGACGCGGCCCTGCCGGTCACGGAGTGCCTGCAATTCGTCGCCGACATCAAGGTGCATCCCGACGGTCGCATCTTCGTCTCCGGCTGCAGCGACACCATCCGCGCCTTCGATCCGGTCACCCTGCAGGCGAGCCCGGTGGCGCCGCACCCCGTCAGCGGCGGGCGCATGCTCGGCTTCTCGCCCAACGGCGCCGAGTTGTACCTGCCAGTGGGTTCGGCGACCGGCTCCGGTACCGGCACCGGGATGGTCGCGATCGAGCTTGCGACGGGCGCCTCGAACACGGTCAGCTGGGGAGGTGGTGGCGCGGGCTTTCCGACCGGCAGCCAGGCAATTCGCATGTTGTCGGTGCAGCGTCCGCAGGACGCGCCGGGCGATCCCACCGTGTACTTCGGCTACATGTCCGCCTCCGGCAACTCCCCGGTGGCGCACGCTCGCGCCAGCGAGCTGTCGCCGCCGATGGGACCCCCGCTGCGCCAGCTCCTGGGCCGGACCGCCGTGGGCCCGGCGTCGGTGCTGGGAGCCAGCGTCGACGGCAGGATCGGGCTCGGCGTGCGCCTCGGCGGCATGCGCCAGCTCGGCTTCGCCACGGCGGATCCCAACGTCGTGATCGTCGGCAACGGCGAGATCCTCGCCCTGCCAGGCGCCAGCGCGCTCAGCGACATCGTGATCGACGACGGCCTCTACTGCGACGGCTTCGAGTAGAGAGAGCGGTGCCTGGGACACTACTCGGGAAGCATCCCTGGCAACGTTCGCGGGCAATCTTCCGCGTCGTCCCAGGGAACGATGTCGGGGAACGATGCCGGAGACACGTCCCGGGTACCGTCACTGGCAGCGTTACCGGAATCTCAGGTGTTCCCGCCCGAGCTGGCGGACCGAAGTGCAGCCCATCAGCTTCATTCCCCGCTCGAGCTCCGCGCGCATCAGGCCCAATGCGCGATCAACCCCGGCCTGGCCGGCCGCGGCGAGGGGGAACAGGTAGTAGCGACCGACGCCCACTGCCTTGGCGCCGAGCGCGAGGGCCTTCAGCACATGGGTCCCGCGCTGGACGCCGCCGTCCATCATCACGTCGATCCGGTCGCCCACCGCGTCCACGATCTCAGCCAACTGGTCGAAGGCCGATCTCGAACCGTCGAGCTGGCGACCGCCGTGGTTCGACAGGATGATGCCGGTGCAGCCGATCTCGACCGCGCGCTGCGCGTCCGCGACCGACATCACGCCCTTGAGGCAGAACTGTCCGCCCCAGTACCTGACCATTTCGGCCACGTCGTTCCAGTCCATGGCGGGATCGAGCATCTCGCTGAAGTAGCGACCCACCGAAATCGCGCCGCCGCGCATCGGCACGTGCGGATCGAGTTGCGGCAGCTCGAAGCGCTTGTGCGTGAGGTAATCCCAGGCCCAACGCGGCCTGGCCGCGAACGCCAGCAGCGCGCGGGCCCCGAGCTCGAGCGGCATCTTGAAGCCGGAGCGCAGGTCGCGCTCCCGGTTGCCCCCGGTGATGGTGTCCACGGTCAGCATCAGGACCTCGACACCGGCCGCCTTGGCGCGCTCGAGCATCGCGCGATTGAGGCCGCGGTCCTTGTGGAAGTAGAACTGGTACGCCTGCGGCGTGGGGTAGCGCGCCCGCACTTCCTCCAGGCTGACCGTGCCGAGCGAGGACACGCCGAACATCGTTCCATGCTTCGCGGCCGCGGCCCCGACCGCGTGCTCGCCCTGGTGGTGGAACAGGCGCTGCAGCGCGGTCGGCGAGCAGTAGACCGGCAGCGCGAGCCGCTGCCCCATCACCGTCACCGAGAGATCGATCCCGGCCACGCCACGCAGCACGTTCGGCACCAGGTCGCAGTCGTCGAAGCTGGCGCTGTTGCGGCGGTGGGTAACCTCGTCGTCCGCCGCGCCGTCGATGTAGCCGAAGATCGGACCCGGCAACCTGCGGCGGGCCAGCTCGCGGAAATCGTGGAAGCTGTGGCAGTCCTTCAAGCGCATGGAAATCCGCGCGCGCTGGCGCGCCTCCGTGGACCCGGCGGGCCCGCGTAGCATAACCGGGGTCGGGTTGGACTTTGTCCGGACCGGCGTCGCGGGATGCGCCGTCGACGATTTCCCACGCGCCAGCCATGAACGCCACCGGCACCCGAAATGCTGGCCGGCGGATGCAGGATGCTGGATGTCCGGAAGCCCGGATGTCCAGTGGCCCGGAATCCTGCCGACAACGGCGAGCAATTGAGCCAGTCCAGCCAGCGACGTTGGCGACCATGGTGTATTTCGGGCCCGAACAGGATCAGACTCACGCCGTTGCTGCCGCAATGGCCCGGCTGGGCAAGCGAATTCCTCGCGCGCCCGCAGCTGTGACGAGAGTCGCCGCCTTCTGGCGATGGAGCGTCCCGGATGGATCGCCACTGCTTCCCCCGTCTTGCGCTCGCTTGCTGCCTGGCGTTGGCGAGCCTCGCGAGCCTCGCGCAGGACGAGATCTACGTCACCAATTCCAACAGCAACGCCGTGACGGTGTATGCCCTGAAGGCCAACGGCAACGCCGCGCCATTGCGGACGCTGGCCGGGAACCTCACCGGGCTGTCCAGTCCCAGCGGCATCGCAGTCGATCTCGTGAACGACGAGTTGCTGGTGACCAACAAGACGCAGCCCTATTCGGTGACGGTCTACCCGCGCACCGCGAACGGCAACGTGGCGCCGCTGCGGACCGTCGTGGGTGCACTGACCATCCTCAGCGATCCGCGGGGCATTGCGGTCGACACGGTCCACAGCGAATTCGTGGTCGCCAACCGCGCCGGCTTTTCCCTGACCACCTTCGCGCGCACCGCCAACGGCAACGCGGCACCGTTACGCACGGTCGAGGCGACGGGAGGACTGAGCAACCCCTGGGGCGTGATCGTCGACGTGGCCAAC
>JAGOEZ010000079.1:8876-11439 GCA_017997455.1 Lysobacterales bacterium
CAACCGCGCCGGCTTTTCCCTGACCACCTTCGCGCGCACCGCCAACGGCAACGCGGCACCGTTACGCACGGTCGAGGCGACGGGAGGACTGAGCAACCCCTGGGGCGTGATCGTCGACGTGGCCAACGACGAGATCCTGGTGGCGAACAACGGCAACTTCGTCTCGGTGTTCGCGCGCACCGCCAATGGCTCGGTCGCGCCCCTGCGGACGATCTCCGGCTCCAACACGGGATTCAACACCGGCCCCCTGGGCATCGCGTTCGACGCTGCCGCCGGCTTCGACGACATCGTCGTCTCGACGCCGTTCTTCGGCGCACAGTTCCAACCCGCGTTGCTGTTCTTTCCGCGCACCGGATCCGGCAACATTTCTCCCACGCGCGTGATCGGCGGCGACCCTGCCACGACACAGCTGCCGAGCCCCAATGGCCTTGCCGCAGCGAATTCACTGATCTATGTGCCCAATTCGGGTGCGAACTCGATCGCGGTCCACCAGTCGCTGTTGACCGGCGTCGCGCCGCCGATCCGCAGGATCGCTGGCGCTGCCACCCTCCTCGACAATCCCCAGTTCGTCGCCGTCGCGACGAACCTGTTTGCCGACGGCTTCGAGTCGCCGTGATCCGCAAACCCGCCCGCTGATCGACCCGCGCTGGAACGCCGTCGCGAGCGCCCTCAGCGTCGGACGACCGGGGGACTGGACACCCGCCGTCTGGCCAGGCGCGTACCGGCCCGGGCCGCGATCGCGCGGCGCGGTTCAGGCCTCAATAAAGCCACTTTTCTCGCACTGAGGTCCGGGTCGACTAGACTAAGCGCCATTCCCGCCGATGCAAACGAGCGCCCATGGCCGGCTCCAGTCTACTTGCGCTGCTCGACGATATCGCCTCGCTGCTCGACGACGTCGCGGTCCTGACCAAGTTCGCGGCCAAGAAGACCGCCGGCGTGCTGGGCGACGACCTCGCGCTCAACGCCCAGCAGGTCGCCGGCGTCAGCGCGGATCGCGAGTTGCCGGTGATCAGGGCGGTCGCCAAGGGCTCCGCGGTCAACAAGCTCATCCTCGTCCCGGCGGCCCTGCTGATCAGCGCGCTGGCGCCATGGGCGATCATGCCGCTGATGATGATCGGCGGCCTGTACCTCTGCTACGAGGGCGTCGAGAAGCTCGCGCACAGGTTCCTCCATGACCCCAAGGAGGACGAAGCCCGCCACGCGCAACTGGTGACCGCCGTCACGGACGCCCAAGTCGACATCGTTGCCTTCGAGAAGGCAAAGATCAAGGGCGCGATCCGCACGGACTTCGTGCTGTCGGCCGAGATCATCGTCATCACGCTCGGGACCGTGGCGGCTGCCACGCTGGGCCGGCAGTTCGCCGTGCTCGTGGGCATCTCGGTGCTGATGACGGTCGGTGTCTACGGCCTCGTCGCCGGGATCATCAAGCTCGACGATGCCGGCCTGCACCTGAACGCGAAGACCGGCGACGGAATCCCTGCGCGGTTCCAGCGTGCGCTGGGGCGCGGCCTGCTGGGATTCGCGCCGTACCTGATGCGGGGCCTGTCGTTCGTCGGCACCGCGGCCATGTTCATGGTCGGCGGCGGAATCCTGACCCACGGCCTGCATGCGGTCGGCGCGATCTTCGCCGGCTGGTCGCAGGCGCTCGCAACCCTGCCCGCCGTCGGCGGAGTGCTCGGCGCGATCAGCCCGCTCCTGCTCGATGCCGCATTCGGCGTACTGGCGGGAATCCTCGCGCTGGCCGCAGTCGGCCTGTTCGCCCGCATGTTCCGCGCCCTGCGCCCGGCGCCGGAACCGGCGCCGAAGTAGCAACGGAAGGCGGACGCCACCCCTCGCCGAAGCGGGGCAGGCGCCGCCAGGCCGACCTCGCGGAGACGCGCACCATGCCGATCTACTCGATGGGTTTCGTGGTCGCGATCGCGGCGGTCGCCTTCTACTACCAGGCCGGCGAGAAGGAGATGGACTGGGGCCTGCCATGGGCCGGACTGTCCGCGGTGATCTCCGCGGTCGTGCTGTTCCGGTTGCAGGGCGGAATGATCGCCGTGTTGCTTGCCCAGCTGGGGCTGCTGGCCGCCATCACGGCCTACCGCTTGTGGCGCGATCCCCGGTGAGCCTGGGGCCGGGCCGCGATTCGGCGCTCGGCCGGGGTTCGATTCTCGATCCTGGAGGCTCGATGCTGGACGCTCAGGAGCCTGCCTGTCCGGGCTACTAGCGGTGCCCCGGCTCGGCCCCGGATTCCTCCTGCTTCAACCGGCGTCGCGCACGCCGCAGCGTGAGCAATGCCAGCACCGCCACGACCGGGATCGCGATCCCGACCACCTCGTCCGGTTCGATCGGCAGTCCGCCGGCGCGCCCCGCCTTGGCCAGGTAGCCCAGCAAGCCCACCACGTAGTACACGATTGCCGCCAGCGACAGGCCCTCGACGGTTTGCTGCAAGCGCAGCTGCATCCTGGCGCGGCGGTCCATCGAGGACAGCAAGGCCTGGTTCTGGCGTTCGCGCTTGATGTCGATGCGGGTCGAGAGCAGCGCGCTGACCTTGGCCACGCGCTCCGACAGGTCGTGC
>JAGOEZ010000080.1:0-2704 GCA_017997455.1 Lysobacterales bacterium
TTGCCGTCGGCATCGCGACACTTGTACACATCGGCCTGGGCCGGTGCGGCCAGCAGCGCCGCCAGGGCCAGCGCGAACCAGTAATGCATGGGGTAATCCTCGCTTTGCTGCTAGCTTGAGCGAGGCCTGCCGCCCTGACAAGCGACCGGTTCACGGATCGCCTGCGCTCAGCGTCCGAACCAGGCCCAGCTGCCGGTCCAGAGCGCGACCCAGGCCATGGCGAAGCCCATGCGCAGCAGCGCGCCGAACCCGCGCCACGCCCGCAACAGCACCCACGCCGCGGCCACCAGCGCGAGCGCCACCAGCAACTGGCGGCCGCGCAGCCCCTGCAGCACTTCCCGCATTCCGGCGATGGCCTGGTCCATGATGGTCTCCTCGCGCCGTCACATGACGGCGACGCGCATTGTCCGCGGCACGCGCGCCGGCGGCAGTCGGAACCGTCAGCGTCGCGCGGTGACAGCCGTCATCCGGTACCCTCGCGCCGGGCGCGGCGTCCGCAGGCCCCTGATCGTGTCGTGGCCGTTCGCGCCGGCATCGCGCCACCAGTCCCGCCCCGCGACCGGACTTCCTCCGTCCGCGGCCGTCCTTCCCGCAACGCCGAGGTCCGGTTGGCTACGCAACGTCCCCGCCTGCGCGGACTCATCGTGCGCCTGGCCGTGTACTACCTCGCGCTGGCGCTGCCGGCGCTGGTGCTGGTCGAATCGACCGTGCTGTGGCTGGAGTTCCGCGAGTTCCTCGCCCGCGCGGACGACGGGCTGCTCGAGCGCTCGGCGCAGGCCAAGGCGGCCTCGCTCGCGCGCCGGCTCGAGGCCGACCCGCGCTTCCCGCGCGAGGCGGTGGCGCTGGCGCTGGAATCGTGGCTGCTCCGGATCGAGCGCCCGCACGGCGCCGCGACCGGAACCGGCGACGGCGAGTCCAGCTACGTGCTGATGGAGCTGTCGTCGCAACCGGTGGCCGCGGCCTTCCTCGATCCGCAGGGCGGCGTGGTCGCGGTCGCGCCGGCCGACGCGCGCTGGAAGCCGCGCCTGCCGCGCACCGGTACCGACGAGTGGCGCGAGCTGGTCGCGGCCACCGCACCGCTGTCCGACAGCGCCGACGACGACCGCGAGGCGGTGCGCCGCGTGCTGATGCCGGTGCGCGCGCGCGACGGGCAGCTGCTGGGCGCGCTGGTGCTGGAACTGCGGCTGCCCTACCCGTGGCGCAAGATCGCCCTGCAGCTCAGCTTCGAGTGGCCGATCCTGGTCCTGGCACTGGGCCTGTTCGCGCTCGGCTCGGCTGCGTTCGTGGGCTGGTACGTCACGCGGCGCCTGTCGCGCATCGCGCGTGCCGCCGACGAGTGGCGTCGCGGAGACTTCAGCCACCTGATCGACGACCGCAGCCGCGACGAGCTCGGGTACCTTGCCGGCCAGCTCGACGCGATGGCCGGCGACCTCAAGGACCTGCTCGCCGCGCGCGCGCAACTCGCCACGCTCAACGAGCGCCAGCGCCTGGCGCGCAACCTGCACGACACCGTCAAGCAGAAGGCCTTCGCGCTCAACCTGCAGCTCGCCACCGCGGCCAAGGCCATCGACGCGCACTCCAGCGCCGGCGCGGGCCTCGCGGTCGCGCGCCGCCTCAGCGGCCAGATCCAGCACGAGCTGGCCGCGATCCTGGACGAACTGCGCGGCGCCGATGACCCTGTACTGCCACTGGCCGGACTGCTGGCGCCGCGCATCGCCGACTGGTCGCGTGCCAGCGGCATCCCCGCCACGGTCCGCCTGGCCGACGCTTGCGCCTTGCCGCCGGCGCAAGCCGACGACGTGGTGCGCCTGCTCGACGAGGCGCTGGCCAACATCCAGCGCCACAGCGGCGCGCGCCACGCCGAGATCGAGCTCGCCACCGAGGGCGCGCGCTGGCGCCTGCGAATCCGCGATGATGGCCGCGGTGGCGCCGCGCCACGCCCCGGCGGCATGGGGATCGGCAACATGCGGACCCGCGCCGCGCGGTTGCCGGGCGGGCGCCTGGACCTGCCCGAAGGTTCGGCGGGAACCGAAATCCAACTGAGCTGGGATCCATGAGCCCGGACGCGCGCATCCGCATCCTGATCGCCGACGACCACGTGCTGGTGCGCGAGGGCATCCGCAACTTCCTCGCCACCGAGCCGGACCTGCAGATCGTGGGCGAGGCGGGCGATGCCGATGGCGCGGTGGCGCTGGCGCGCGCGCAGGCGCCCGACGTCGCGGTGCTGGACCTGCTGATGCCCGGCGGCGGGGTCGCGGCCACGCGCCGCATCCGCGAGGTTTCGGCCGCGACCCAGGTCGTGATCCTGACCTCGTTCGAGGACGACGAGGGCGTGCGCGGCGCGATCGAGGCCGGCGCGATCTCCTACGTGCTCAAGGACGTGGATGCCGAAGCGCTGGCCGAGACCGTGCGCCGCGCCGCGCGCGGCGAGGCCACCCTGCATCCGCGCGTGGCCGCGCGCCTGCTCCACGGCATGCGCGCCGGCAGCGGCAACGCGGTCTCCGCCGCGCTGAGCCCGCGCGAGCGCGAGGTGCTGCTGCTGATCGGCGAAGGCCTCGACAACCGCGAGATCGCCGAGCGCCTCGCCATCGGCGAGAAGACCGTCAAGACCCACGTCAGCAACCTGCTGGCCAAGCTCGGCGTCAGCGACCGCACCCGCGCCGCGGTCTGGGCCTGGCGCGAGGGCGTGGTGCGGCGCCCGTAG
>JAGOEZ010000080.1:2804-7582 GCA_017997455.1 Lysobacterales bacterium
GGCGCGAGGTCGACGCGGCGCTGGGCCGCGCGCTGCTGGCCTTCGCGCTGGCGCGCGGGCTCAACGGCGTCATCTCCGTGGTGCAGGGCACGCAGGTGGCGCTGGAGCCGGGCGGCCTCGGCGTGACCTTGACCCCGGGCGAGATCCTCGATCCGGTCAACGACCTCGTCGAGCAGTTCTCGACCGTGATGCTGGTGGCTTCGGCCTCGCTCGGCCTGCAGAAGCTGCTGCTCGGGATCTCGGCCTGGTGGCCGCTCACGCTGCTGATGGCACTCGCGCTCGCGGGCTGGATCGCGCTGGCCTGGCGCGGTGGCGGCGACTCGCGCGCGCGGCAATGGCTGCGGGCACTGGCGGTGGTCCTGCTGGCCTTGCGCTTCGCCGTGCCCCTGGCCGCGCTGACCAGCGAGGCCGCCTATCGCCTGTTCCTCGCCCCGGAATTCGAGGCCTCGACCTCGCAGCTCGAGGGCGCGCGCAGCGGACTGGCCGAACGCGCCGACGCCGCCGCGCAGGCCGCGCAGCCAACGCCGGACGAGAGCCTGCTCGACCGCGCCAACCGCTGGCTGGCCGAGACCCGCGAGACCCTCGACCTCAAGGCGCGCCTGGCCGACCTGCAGCAGATCGCCGCCGACACCACCCGCAACGTGATCGACCTGATCGCGGTGTTCGTGCTGCAGAGCGTGCTGTTCCCGCTCGCCTTCGCCTGGGTCGCGTGGCGCGCGCTGACGCGCTGGTTGCCGCGCTCGCTGGCCTGAGGATCCACCGCCGCCGTTCAGCACGACCTCTGCCTATCGCGCGCAGAGCGCGCTCCTACAAGGCAGGCTCTGTAGGAGCGCGCTCTGCGCGCGATAGGCACCGGTCGCGGCCGAAACCGCTCCCACAAGGCACGGCCGCTAGGTCGCGGGCGCCGGCTCGCCGCGATTCACGTAGTGGTCGCGCAGGACCCTGGCCACGGCGGCGGTGAGCTTCTTGCCGGTGGGGATGTGCAGGAACTCGTTGGGGCCGTGCGCGTTCGACTTCGGGCCGAGCAGCCCGGTGACCATGAACTGCGCGTCGGGGAAGCGCTCCTGCAGCATGCCCATGAACGGGATCGTGCCGCCCTCGCCCATCGAGGCTGATTTCGGGCCGAAGAAATCCTTCGAGGCGGTGTCGATCGAATCGGCCAGCCACGACTTCAGCGAGGGCGCGGCCCAGCCGGTCGACGATTTCTCGACCTCGAATTCGACATGCGCGCCGTACGGCGGATCCTTCTCCAGCAGTTCCTTGAGGCGCTGCGAGGCCAACTGCGGGTCCAGCGTCGGCGGCAGGCGCAGCGAGACCTTGACCGCGGTCTGCGGGCGCAGCACGTTGCCCGCGTCCTCGAGCGCCGGCAGCCCTTCCGCGCCGGTGATCGACAACGCCGGGCGCCAGGTGCGGTTGAGCACCAGCTCCGCCAGGTCCTGGCCCATCGGCTGCATCCCGCTGAGCCACGGGAACTTGTCGTAGACGTGGGTGCCGAGCACGCCGGCGACCTCGCGCGCCTGGGCGACGCGTTCCTGCGGGATGTCGACGTACATCACGTCGGCGCGCAGCTTGCCGGTGGTCGGGTCCTCGAGCCGGTCGAGCAGCGAGCGCAGCACGCGGAACGACGAGGGCACGATGCCGCTGGCGTCGCCGGAGTGCACGCCCTCCTCCAGCACCTTGACCCGCAGCGTGCCGCCGGCGAGGCCGCGCAGCGAGGTCGTGAGCCACAACTGCTCGTAGTTGCCGCAGCCCGAATCGAGGCAGATCACCAGCGAGGGATTGCCGATGCGCGCGGCGAGGTGGTTGACGTAGAACGGCAGGTCGTAGCTGCCCGATTCCTCGCAGGCCTCGATCAGCACCACGCAGCGCGAGTGGTTCTCGCCGCGCTCGGCCAGGGCCATGATCGCGGTCAGCGAGGCGAAGGTGGCGTAGCCGTCGTCGGCGCCGCCGCGGCCGTAGAGGCGGTCGCCGAGGATCACCGGCTTCCACGGCGACAGGTCCACTGCCCAGCCCTGCATCTCCGGCTGCTTGTCCATGTGGCCGTAGAGCAGGACCACGTCGTCGCCCTTGCCGGGGATGTCGATGAACAGCAGCGGCGTGCGGCCCGGCAGGTTGAAACGCTCGACCTTCATGCCCGTGATCGGCTGCGCGCGGACCCAGGTCTCGATCAGGTCCATGGCCTCGCGCATGTAGCCATGCTCGACCCAGCCGGCGTCGAACATCGGCGACTTGTTCGGGATCCGGATGTAGTCGCACAGCTGCGGCACGATCTGGCGGTCCCAGATCTCGGAACAGAACTGCAGCATCTTGGCGTCGTTCATGGCGGGCCGGCTATCGACGGACAGGCGCGCAGTCTACTACCAGCCCCGCTCCGTGGCCGGCCGCAACGGGCGCTTTTCCTACGCCGCGCCGCGCCCAACGCGCACGCGCCGACGCGGCGTTTCGCGCTGCCGCGCCGGTTGCGGCCTGCCTAGAGTGCACACCACCGGCGAACGACTCGCCGGTCCTATCGGTGTCCACACAGGGAGATACGAGTCATGAAGACGTTCCGCACGCTGCTGTGTTCGTTGCTGCTGGCCGGCGCCACCTTGGTCGCCGCCGCGGCCGAGATGGTCAACATCAATACCGCCGATGCGTCCGCCATCGCCAGCGGCCTGAACGGCATCGGCCCGTCCAAGGCCGAGGCGATCGTGGCCTGGCGCGAAGCCAATGGCGGCTTCAAGAGCGTGGAGCAGCTCGCCCAGGTCAAGGGCGTGGGCCTGCGCACGGTGGAGAAGAACCGCGACCGCATCAGCATCGGCGCGACCCGCGCGCCGGCGCAGCCGGTGGCGAAGGTGGAGGCCCGGCCGGCCGATTGAGCCGGCAGGGCGCGCAGGGACGCGCGCACGGTCCGCCTCGCCGGGGGCGAGGCGGACCGCCACGGGAGGCGCGATCGCGCGCCTCCCGGGCCGCTGCCGGTGGCGAACGCGCGCCGGCGGCGGTGCTTCCCTCCGCTACACTGCGGCGCCCTGCCTACGGCGCGCTGCATGATCCTGCCCCGCTACCGCATCTCGCCTTCGGGCATACCCGGCGCCGGCAGCGGCGTGTTCCTCGTCGAGGCGGTCGCGCGCGGCCGCGTGATCGTGGCGCCCGACGCGATCCCGCGCACCTGGCGCTGGGACGAGATCCTCGCCCGGCCCGATCACGAAGCCTTGCTGCCCAGCACCGTGCGCTGGTTCGAGGACCAGTACACGATCACGCCCGAGTGGCCCGACGAGTGCTATCTCAACCACGCCTTCGAGCCCACTGGCGTGTGGCACCTCGGCTTCGTGTTCGCGGCGCGGGACCTGGCGGCCGGCGCCGAGGTAACCGTGGACTACCGGCACCTGCTGGGCGAGGGCCAGGAGGAATCCTTCCGCGATGCCGCCAGCGGGCGCGCGATCGTCGGCCTGCCGTGGCGCGAGAGCCTCGCGCTGAGCACGCGCCAGCTGGTCGCGGCGCTGACGCCGGAGCCCGCATCCTCGCCATGAGCGTGACCCTGCTGCGACGCGCCGACTACCGGCGCATGCGCTGGAAGAACGGCCTGGGCTGGACCACCGAGATCCTGCGCCAGCCCGACCACGACGGCTTCGACCTGCGCCTGAGCGTGGCCGAGATCGAATCGGATGCGCCGTTCTCGCCTTTCGCAGGCCTCGACCGCAGCCTGCTGCTGCTCGAGGGCAACGGCATGGAGCTGCGGATCGGCGACGCCCCGCCGCAGCTGGTGAACACCCGCGGCCAGATCGTGCGCTTTGCCGGCGAGACCCCGGTCGAGGCGCGCCTGCTCGACGGCCCGACGCGCGATTTCAACGTGATGACGCGGCGCGCGGCCTGCACCCACCAGGCCTGGTACCGGCCGCTGGTCGGCCCGGTCGTGCTCGACGCCGGGCCGGGCGTGGAATGGATCGCGCACCTGGTCTCCGGGCGCGCGCGGCGCCAGCACGTCGAGGACGCGCAGGAACTCGCGGGCGGCGATACGCTGCACCTGCGGCACGATCCCGCGCGCCCACGCGTGGTGCTCAGCGGCGGCGGCGAACTGGTGCTGGTGCGGATCGAGGCGCGCTGACCAGCGACCTGCGAGCCAGGTCACTTGCGGCTCAGTCCCAGCGGTCGTCGCGGGTGTAGACCACGCCGTCCTCGAGCTTGACCGGGAACTTCGCCGTCGGCTCGTAGGCCGGCGCGCACAGCGCCGCGCCGGTGCGGATGTCGAAGCGCGCGCCATGGCGCGGGCACTCGATCTCGTGGCCGTTGAGCGCGCCGCCAGTCAGTTCGCCGCCATCGTGCGTGCACACGTCCTCGATCGCGTACAGCTCGCCGTCGAGGTTGAACACCGCGGCCGCCACGCCGTCCACGTCGACCACGCGGTACTCGCCCGGCAGCAGCTCCGCCCGCTCGCAAACCCTCACCCAGTCCGACATGCGACCTGCTCCCCGGATTCGTGCTTGCTCTTGTAGGAGCGCATCTCATGCGCGACCGCGGCACCGCGCTTCACGCGATTGGTCCGGCAAGCGCCAAGGCTGCGGTCGCGCATGAGATGCGCTCCTACAAGAGCGGCTTCGACAGGATGATGAAATCGAGGTCGTCGCGCTTGGGCAGGCCGAAGCGCGGGTCGCCATACGGGAAGGGCTTCGACTCGCCGGTGGCCCGGTAACCGCGCCGCTCGTACCAGGCGATGAGCTCGGTCCGCACGCGGATCACCGTCATGTGCAGCGCGCGGCAGCCCCACTCTTCGCGGGCCAGGCGCTCGCATTCGGCCAGCA
>JAGOEZ010000080.1:7682-11434 GCA_017997455.1 Lysobacterales bacterium
TGCGCGTGCGCGCCCTCGACCAGGAAGGAAATCACCGCCGCCTTGCCCGGCGCCTCGCCGAAGAAGCGCAGCCCGGGCACCTCGCGCAGCGCCGCCATCGCGTAGTCGCACAGCCCGCGCTCGTAGGCCGCGATGCGCGCCATCCCCACCGCTTCCAGGTAATCGATCGCGGCGCCCAGGCCGATGACGCCGGCGATGTTGGGCGTGCCGGCCTCGAACTTGTGCGGCGGCTCGGCGTAGGTCGTGCCGGCGAAATCCACCGCGCGGATCATCTCGCCGCCGCCCATGAACGGCGGCATGGCGTCGAGCAGCGCGCGCCGCGCCCACAGCGCGCCGGTGCCGGTCGGGCCGAACATCTTGTGCCCGGTGAGGGCGTAGAAGTCGCAGCCCAGCGCCTGCACGTCGACGCGCTGGTGCGGCAGCGCCTGCGAACCGTCGACCAGCAGCGGGATGCCGCGCCGGCGCGCCTCGCGCGCGATCTCGCGGATCGGATTGACGGTGCCCAGCGCGTTGGAAACGTGGGTGACGCCGAGCAGCTTGACCCGTGGCGTCATCAGCTCGTAGAGGCGTTCGAGGATCAGCTCGCCGGAGGGCGTGATCGGCGCGGGCACCACGCTGGCGCCGCAGCGTGCCGCCACCAGTTGCCACGGCACGATGTTGGCATGGTGTTCCATCGCGGTCACCAGCACCACGTCGCCCGGCTTGAGGTTCGCGAGCCCCCAGCTCCATGCGACCAGGTTGATCGATTCGGTGGTGCCGCGGGTGAAGATCACTTCGTCGCGCGAGGGCGCGTTGATGAAGGCGCGCAGCTTGTCGCGCGTGGCCTCGAACAATTCGGTCGCCTCGGCCCCGAGCGTGTGGACGGCGCGGGCCACGTTGGCGTTATGGCGGGTGTAGTAGTCGCTCACCGCGTCGATGACGCAATGCGGCTTCTGCGCGGTATTGGCGTTGTCGAGGTACACCAGCGGCTTGCCGTGCACCTCGCGGGCGAGGCCGGGGAAGTCGGGGCGGTATTGCGCCGGGTCCAGTGCAGCGCGCTGAACCGCGACGGTACCGGGTTCAGCGTCGGCCCCCGCGATCGAGGATGCGCCCGTCGTCGCGGCGGGGGGAGGCGCGTCACCGCCCCCGCCCGCCGAATCCTTCTCCCTCCCCCTCGAGGGGGGAGGGTTGGGGTGGGGGTGGCCAGTTCGCGAAGTCATTGCGATCCTCCGCGCTCATTGCCAGGTCGCGGGGCGCCGTCCACCCCCTCCCCTGCCCCTCCCCCCTCCAGGGGGAGGGGTTCAGTTTGCGGGAGGAGGCTGCGCAACTGCTCCGACACGGCCTCGCGCAACGCCGGGTCAACGATGCCATCGAGCATCTCGCGGCAGAACGCGAAGGTCAGCAGCGCCCGCGCCTCGACCTCCGGTATCCCGCGCGAGCGCAGGTAGAACAATGCGCCCTCTTCCAGCCGCCCCACCGTCGCCCCGTGGCTGGCCTTGACCTCGTCGGCGTCGATCTCTAGTACCGGGCGGGTCGCGATCTCGGCGTGCGGCGACAGCAGCAGGTTCTTGTTGGACAGAGCGGCATCGGCGCCGTCGGCCCCGGCCGCGACGTGGATCGTGCCGCCGAAGGCTCCGCGCGCGCGGCCATCGGCCACGCCGCGCCACTGCACGACGCTGGTGGTGTCGCGCGCCGCATGGTCCAACGCCAGCGCGATATCGGCGTGGCGCCGGCCGCGCAGCGCGAACACGCCGCGCGACTCGCAGCGCGCGCCGACGCCACCGAGGCGGATGCGCAGTTCGTGGCGCGAGAGCGCGGCGCCCGCCTCGAGCGCGGTCGCGCCATAGCGCGCCGCCGCGCCGAGTTCGACCTCGGTGCGCGCGATCGCGGTCGCCGCCTCCGGTTCCGTGGAGATCCGCAGCCAGTCGAGTTCCGCGCCCGCATCCAGCGTGACCCGGGTCAGGAGGTTGCCGAAATTGGCATGGCTGCCCGCATCGAGGTGATGCTCGATCACCCGCGCCCGCGCGCCCGCGCCCAGCGCCACGACCAGCCGCGCATGCCAGGCGAGGTCGGCCGGACCGGCGCGCGACACGAACACGCACTGGACGGTCTGTCGCACCTGCACGCCCGGCGCGATGCGCAGCACCGCGCCGTCGGCCGCCAGCGCGGCGCCGAGGCGCGCAAAGGCATCGTCGGCGCCCTCAAAGCGCTCGCCCAGCGCGTGGCACAGTCCATCGCTGCCGGCCTCCATCGCTTCGGCCAGGCCCAGCAGCGAGACGCCGTCCTCGGCGACGAAGCGCGATTGCGCGCGATCGAGCACGCCATCGACGAACACCAGCCGCGAGCCCTCCACGCCCGCCAGGGTCCATGCCCCGGGCGGCAGCGCCGGCGCCATCGCCGCGACGTCGGCGGCGACGAAGGCGCGGCGTTCGAGCGCGCGCAGCGGCGAGTACTTCCAGCCCTCCACGCGCGGACCCGGCAGGCCGCCCGCGGCCAGCGCGTCGCGGTTCGCGCGCCGCGCCTCCGCCAGCCAGCCCAGGCGCGCGCCCGGCAGGCGCGATGCCTGCGCGTCGAACGCGGCAAGCTGGCTGGCTAGGAAGGGGCTGCTCACGGCGCCGGCGCCTCCAGGCGGCGCTCGCGCGCCCAGGCGTAGCCCTTCTCCTCGAGCGCGAGCGCGAGGTCCTTGTCGCCGCTTTGCACGATGCGGCCATCAACCAGTACGTGGACCCGGTCGGGCACGATGTAGTCGAGCAGGCGCTGGTAGTGCGTGATCACGACGAAGCCGCGCGCGGGCGAGCGCAGCTGGTTGACCCCGTCGGCCACCAGGCGCAGCGCGTCGATGTCGAGTCCGGAATCGGTCTCGTCGAGGATCGCCAGCGACGGCTCCAGCACCGCCATCTGGAAGATCTCGTTGCGCTTCTTCTCGCCGCCCGAGAAGCCCTCGTTGACGGCGCGGTGCAGCAGCTCGTCGGACACATGCAGGATGCGCAGCTTCTCGCGCACCAGCTTGAGGAACTGCATCGAATCGAGTTCGGGCTCGCCGCGCGCCTTGCGCTGCGCGTTGAGCGCGGCCTTGAGGAAATAGGTGTTGTTGACCCCGGGGATCTCGACCGGGTACTGGAAGGCGAGGAACACCCCCAGCGCCGCGCGCTCCTCCGGCGCCAGCGCGAGCAGGTCGCGGCCGCGGTATTCGACGCTGCCGCGCACCACTTCGTAGCCCTCGCGCCCCGCCAGCACGTTGCCCAGCGTGCTCTTGCCGGCGCCGTTGGGCCCCATGATCGCGTGCACCTCGCCCGCGTCCACGGACAGGTCCAGGCCCTTGAGGATTTCCTTGCCTGCGACGCGCACGTGCAGGTCCACGATCTTCAACACGTCATCATTTCCTTGATTCCAATCCCTGTAGGAGCGGCGTCAGCCGCGACCAGGCCTATCGCCCGCAGAGCGGGCTCCTACGAAGCCGGCTCTGTAGGAGCCCGCTCTGCGGGCGATAGGCCTGGTCGCGGCTGAAGCCGCTCCCACAGGGCGATTCATTGGACTCGCACCAGCACGACCCAGGTAAAGGACTGCGTTGTACCCCAGGGCGTTGCATGTTCCTCGCGGAGTGCGCGCTCGATTGCGAACTGCGGCGCCAAGGCCGCGGCAAGCTCGGCTGCGGATTGCCGTCGCACCGGCAAGCCGCTGCATTTTTCCGGCCCGTCCGGCGCAAAGGTTGCGATGATCGCGTAGCCCCCGGGCCGCACGGACCGCGCCGCCTGCGCCACGTACGCGGCCCG
>JAGOEZ010000081.1 GCA_017997455.1 Lysobacterales bacterium
CCGGGTGGAACGCCGCGGTCGACGCCGCCACCGCGGGCGAGCCGGCGCGCACGCAGCCCAGCGACGCGCAGGTCATCGGCGCGGTCCAGCGCGCGCTCGGCGACGACGCGATCGTCGTGTGCGCCGCCGGTGGACTGCCCGGCGAGCTGCACAAGCTGTGGCGCACGCCGCGCGCGGGCGGCTACCACGTCGAATACGGCTATTCCTGCATGGGCTACGAGATCGCCGGCGGACTCGGGGTCAAGATGGCCGAGCCCGCGCGCGAAGTCGTGGTGATGGTCGGCGACGGCAGTTACCTGATGCTCAACTCCGAACTCGCGACCTCGGTGATGCTGGGCCACAAGCTCATCGTGGTGCTGCTCGACAACCGCGGCTACGGCTGCATCAATCGCCTGCAGCGAGCCACCGGCAACGCCAGTTTCAACAATCTCCTCGCCGACACCGCGCACGACACCTTGCCGTCGATCGACTTCGCCGCGCATGCGCGCAGCCTCGGCGCGCAGGCCGTGCATGCCGCGACGCTGGTCGAACTCGAAGCCGGGCTGGCCCAGGCCCGCGCCGCCGAGCGCAGCTTCGTCGTGGTGATCGACACCGATCCGCTCAAGGCCACCGAGGCCGGCGGCTGGTGGTGGGACGTGGCGGTGCCGGAAGTCTCCGCGCGAACCGAGGTCACGGCCGCGCGCCGCGACTACGAAGCCGGCACGCGCCGCCGCAAGGACCTGTCATGAGCATCCGCTTCGGCGTGAGCCCGATCGCCTGGGCCAACGACGACATGCCCGAACTCGGCGGCGACACGCCGCTGGACGACATCCTGCGCGATATCCACGAGCTTGGCTTCGAGGGCGTGGAGCTCGGCGGCAAGTTCCCGCGCGATGCCGCCAGCCTGCGCGAGGTGCTCGCGCGCCATCAGCTGGACCTGATCGGCGGCTGGTACAGCGGCTCGCTGCTGAGCCAGCCGGCGAGCGAGGAAATCGCGGCGCTGCAACCGCACCTGGCGCTGCTCAAGGCACTGGGCAGCACGGTGTTCGTGTTCGCCGAGACCAGCAACGCGGTGCACGGCAACCGCCGCGTGGCGCTGGATGGAACGCCGCGGCTCGCCGCCAGCGAGTGGCCGCGCTTCGGCGCGCGCCTGACCGAAGTGGCGGATTACATCCAATCCCAAGGCCTGCGCTTCGCCTACCACCACCACCTGGGCACCGTGGTCGAGCGCGGCGAGGACGTGGAGGCCTTCCTGCGCCACACCGGCGCCACGGTCGGCCTCACGCTCGACACCGGCCATGCCGCGCTGGGCGGGGTCGATGCGCTGGCGCTGATCCGCGCCCATCCCGCGCGCATCGCCCACGTGCATTGCAAGGATGTGCGCTGGGATACGTTCAAGCGCGTGCGCGATTCGGGCGCGAGCTTCCTCGACGGCGTGCTGGCCGGGATGTTCACCGTGCCGGGCGACGGCGGGCTCGACTACGGCCAGGTCATGCACGCGCTGGCGGGGATCGGATACAGCGGCTGGATCGTGATCGAGGCCGAGCAGGATCCGGCACTCGCGGACCCGCGCACCTATGCCGAGCGCGGCCTCGCCACCGTGCGCGCCGAAGCCGCACGCGCGGGCCTGCGATGAGCGGGCTGCGCGTCCGACCGCACGCCGCCGATGCCAGCGGCACGGTGCTCGAGGTCACCCCGGCCAGCGCCGGCTGGCGCCACGTCGGCTTCAAGCTCGTGCGGCTGGCCGATGGCGAACGCCACGCCGGCGGCGAGGCCGGGCGCGAGGCTTGCCTGGTGATCGTGGCCGGCAGCGCTGACATCGAAGCGGGCAGCGAACGCTACGCCGCGGTCGGCGGACGCGCCACGCCCTTCGAGGATCGCGCGCCGGGCGCGGTGTACGTGCCCGCCGGCGTCCCGTACGCGGTGACCGCGCGCGGCGCGGTCGAGCTCGCGATCGGCTCGGCGCCCGGCAGCGGGCAGGGCGAACCCCGCCTGATCGAATCCGCGCGCATGTCGCGCGAAGTCCGCGGCAGCGGCACCAACACCCGCTACGTGCGCAACATCCTGCCCGAATCCGAGCCGGCCGAGAGCCTGCTCGTGGTCGAGGTGATCACGCCCGGCGGGCACTGGTCGAGCTACCCGCCGCACAAGCACGACACCGCGACGCCGGCGCAGGAGACCGCGCTCGAGGAAACCTACTACCACCGCTTGAACCCGTCCCAGGGCTTCGCCTTCCAGCGGGTCTACACCGACGACCGCACGCTCGACGAGACCGTGTGCGTCGAGGACGGCGACGTGGTGATGGTGCCGCGCGGCTATCACCCGGTCGGCGCCCCGCACGGTTACGAGCTCTATTACCTCAACGTGATGGCGGGTCCGTCGCGCCGCTGGATCTTCCGCAACGATCCGGCCCACGCCTGGATCGCCGGCGCCGCCACCCCGCGCAAGGACTGAAGGCATGCGCCGCATCGGGCACTACATCGACGGCCGCGTGGTCGCCGGCACCTCGGGTCGCCACGCCGAGGTCCATGATCCCAACCACGGCCACGTGCAGGCGCAGGTCGCGCTGGCCTCGGACGAGGAACTCGAGCGCGCGATCGCCTCGGCGGTCGCGGCGCAGCGCGAGTGGGCGCGGGTCAATCCGCAGCGCCGCGCGCGGGTGATGCACGAATTCAAGCGCCTGCTCGAAACCAACATGGACTCGCTCGCCGCGCTGCTCTCCGGCGAGCACGGCAAGGTCCTGGCCGATAGTCGCGGCGACATCCAGCGCGGCCTCGAGGTGATCGAGTTCGCCTGCGGCATCCCGCACCTGATGAAGGGCGAGTACACCAACGGCGCCGGCGCCGGCATCGATGTCTACTCGATGCGCCAGCCGCTGGGCGTGGTGGCCGGCATCACCCCGTTCAACTTCCCGGCCATGATCCCGATGTGGATGTTCGGGCCGGCCATCGCCTGCGGCAATGCCTTCCTCCTCAAGCCTTCCGAACGCGACCCCTCGGTGCCGTTGCGCCTGGCCGAGCTGATGCGCGAGGCCGGCCTGCCGCCGGGCGTGCTCAACGTGGTGCAGGGCGACGCGGAAGCCGTGCAGGCGCTGGTGCGCCATCCGGCGATCAAGGCCGTGAGTTTCGTCGGTTCCTCCGACATCGCGCAGTCGGTGTACGCGCTGGGCGCCGCGCACGGCAAGCGCGTGCAGGCCATGGGCGGGGCCAAGAACCACGGCATCGTGCTGCCCGACGCCGACCTCGACCAGGTCGTGGCCGACGTGGTCGGCGCGGCCTATGGCTCCGCGGGCGAGCGCTGCATGGCGCTGCCGGTGGTGGTGCCGGTGGGCGAGGGCACCGCCGAGGCCCTGCGCGCGAAGCTCCTGCCGGCGATCGCGGCGCTGCGCGTGGGCGCATCGACGGACCCGGGCGTGCACTACGGGCCGGTGATCAGCGCCGCGCACAAGGCGCGCATCGAAGCGCATATCCAGATGGGCGTGGACGAAGGCGCGGAGCTGGTGGTCGACGGCCGCGGCCTGCGCGTGCCCGGCCGTGAGGACGGCTTCTTCCTCGGACCCACGCTCTTCGACCACGTCACGCCGCAGATGCGCACCTGGCACGAAGAGATCTTCGGCCCCGTGCTGCAGATCGTGCGCGCGTCCAGCTTCGAGGAGGCGCTGGCCCTGCCCAGCAGCCACCAGTACGGCAACGGCGTGTGCATCTACACCCGCAACGGCGACGCCGCGCGCGAGTTCGCCGACCAGGTCGAGGTCGGCATGGTCGGGATCAACGTGCCGATCCCGGTGCCGGTGGCGTACCACAGCTTCGGCGGCTGGAAGCGCTCGGGTTTCGCCGACCACAACCAGTACGGCATGGATGGCGTGCGCTTCTACACCCGGGCCAAGACCGTGACCCAGCGCTGGCCGCGCGGCGCGGTCGACGCCGAGCACGCCTTCACCATCCCGGTCCTGCGCTGAGCATGGCCGCGCGCCCGCACCCGTCCCTGCCGTCGGATCCGACCTGGAGCACGCCGTGACCGCGGGCATCCTGAAGTTCTTCACCACCGGCGCCGACCGGCCGGAGATTTCCGACCCGGAGGCGATCGACGAGATCTACCACCGGCATCGCGTGCGGGTGATGCTGGCGATCACGCTGGGTTACGGCCTGATCTACACCTGCCGGCTCGCGCTGGGCGTGGTCAAGAAGCCGTTGATCGATGCCAACGTGTTCACGCCCACCGAGCTCGGGCTGATCGGCTCGGCGCTGTTCTACACCTATGCGCTGGGCAAGCTCACCAACGGCTTCCTCGCCGACCACAGCAACATGAAGCGCTTCCTCGCCTTCAGTTTCCTGATGACGGCGCTGTGCAACCTGGCGATGGGCTACACCACCGTGCTGTGGGGCGCGGTCCTGGTCTGGGGCCTCAACGGCTGGTTCCAGAGCTTCGGCGCGCCCGGCGGCGTGGTCGCGATGACCGCGTGGTTCTCCAACCGCGAACGCGGCCGCGCCTATGGCGTGTGGAGCACGGCGCATTCGATCGGGGAGGGCCTGACCTTCCTCGTGGTCGGGGCCGCGGTCGCGGCGCTGGGCTGGCGTTGGGGATTCTGGGGACCGGGCATGATCGGGATCGCGACCGCGATCGGCGCCTATCTCCTGTTGCAGGACCGCCCGCGCACGCTGGGCCTGCCCGAAGTCAACGCCTGGAAGCGCGACTACTACGCCGAGACCCCGCGCCCGCACATCAAGTCGGTGCTGGGACTGCAACTCTCGGTCCTGAAGCTGCCGGCGATCTGGGTCCTTTGCCTGGCCAGCGCCACCACCTACGTCACCCGCTACGCGATCAACTCCTGGGGCATCCTGTATCTGCAGGAGGCGCGCGGCTACTCGCTGCCCATGGCCGGCACGCTGCTCATGACCAGCACCCTGGCCGGCATCGTGGGCGCGGTGGCCTACGGCGTGATCTCGGACAAGCTGTTCAACGCGCGCCGCCCGCCGGCGAACCTGCTGTTCGCGGTGCTGGAGCTGATCGGACTGGCGCTGATCTTCTTCGGGCCGACCAACCTCTACGTGCTGGTCGCCGGCATGCTGCTGTTCGGCATGGGCCTGACCGGGCTGGTCACCTCGCTGGGCGGCCTGTTCGCGGTCGACATCGCGCCCAAGCGCGTGGCCGGCGCGGCGATGGGCGTGATCGGCATCTTCAGCTACATAGGCGCCGGCATCCAGGAGCACGTCTCCGGCGCGCTGATCGAGCAGGGCATGACGCTGGTCGATGGCGTGCGGCAGTACGATTTCGGTCCCGCGATCGCGTTCTGGATCGCGTCCTCGGTATTGTCCATGCTGCTGGCCGCGAGCCTGTGGCGCACCCGCCTGCGGGATTGATCGTGCTCAAGCCCACTGCCGAACTCCAGGTGATGATCGAGGCGGCGCATGCCGCCGGCGCCGGACTCAAGGCGCGCTTCGCGCAGCTGGCCGAACTCGCGGTGCGGGCCAAGACCGGCCCGGCCGACCTGGTGTCGATCGCCGACGAGGAGGCCGAGCGCACCACGCACGCGATCCTCGCCCGCGCACGCCCGGCCTACGGCTTCCTCGGCGAGGAAGGCGGCGTGCGCGCCGGCAGCGACGACGCCCACACCTGGATCGTCGATCCGCTCGATGGCACCACCAATTTCCTCTATGCGTGCCCGCTGTGGGGCGTCAACGTCGCGCTCGCGCGCGAGAATCGCGTGGTGGCCGGCGTGACCTACCTGCCGATGGTGGACGAGACCTACGTCGCCGCGGCAGGGCAGGGCGCCTGGCTCAACGGCCAGCGCCTGCGGGTGTCGTCGCGCGGCGTGCTGGCCGAGGCATTGCTCGCCTGCGGCATTCCCTTCGCCGGCAAGCCCGACCATCCGGTGTTCGCGCGCGAGATGGCGCTGCTCAGCGCCCAGGTCGCCGGCATCCGCCGCACCGGCGCCTGCGCGGTCGACATGGCGTGGGTAGCCGCGGGTCGCTGGGATGCGTACTGGGAACGCGCGGTCAACGCCTGGGACATGGCGCCCGGCGTGATCCTGGTGCAGGAGGCTGGCGGCCTGGCGACCTCGGTGACCGGCGCCGCGCTCGATCTGCATGCAGGCAACATCTGCATCTCCAACGGCGCGCTGCATGCGCGCCTCGTGGACCAGCTCAATCTCGCCCTCGCTGCGGAGCGCCACCCGTGAAGCTCGAGCGCCGTTCGCTGTTGCGCCTGGGCGGCCTTGCCGCGCTGATGGCGTGGTTGCCGCGCTCGATCGCAAAGGCACTGGGTTACCCGCGCGCCCTGCAGGGACCGATGATCGGCGCGCCGGGCCCGCACCATTTCACCGTGTGGGTGCGCACCAGCGGTGCCTTCGAGGTCGTGCTCGAAGTCGCCACCGACCGCGAGTTCCGCCATCCCGTGCCGGGCGCACGCGCCACGGCAAGCGCGGATCCCGCCCACAACTTCTGCGTGACCCTGCGCGCCGAGGGGCTGCAGCCCGACACCGCGTACTGGTACCGGCTCACGTACCAGGGCGAGGACGACCGCCATCTGTTCCTGCCGCTGCGCACCCGCACCGCGCCGGCCGGGCGCGCCGATTTCCGCCTCGCCTTCGGCTCCTGCTGCCGCCTGCAGTACGACCCGGTGCAGCCGATCTGGGACACCGTGCGCGGGCTCGAACCGGATCTCTTCCTGTGGCTGGGCGACAACATCTACGCCGACAGCGACCAGCCGCACGCTCTGGTGGACCAGTACGCGCGTGGCCGCGCGGTCGAGCGCCTTGCGCCCTTCCTGCGCACGACGCCGCAGCTGGCGACCTGGGACGACCATGATTTCGGCTTCAATGGTTCCGACGGCACCAGCCCGGTCAAGGCGGAGTCGCTGGCGGTGTTCAAGGACTTCTGGGCCAACCCCTCCTACGGCGAGGACGGCAACCCGGGCGTGTACTTCAAGCAGAGCTACGGCGGCGTGGACCTTTTCGTCCTCGACGGCCGCTACCACCGCGACCCGACAACGGACCCCGACACGGCGGCCAAGACCATGCTGGGCCCGGTGCAGAAGGCCTGGCTCAAGCGCGAGCTCAAGGCCAGCATCGCGCCCTTCAAGGTGATCGCCGCGGGCGGCGGCTGGTCCTCGGCCGAGAACGAGGACGGTGGCGATTCCTGGGGCGTGTACCTGACCGAGCGCAACGAGATCTTCGACTTCATCCGCGATGAAGCGATCGAAGGCGTGGTCCTCATCTCCGGCGATTCGCACATGGGCGAGCTCAACTGCATCCCGCGCTCGGGGCAGGGCGGCTACGATCTCTACGACCTGTGTTCCTCGCCACTGGCGCAGATGCCGGCGGCCAAGCACACGCGCCAGACACCCGAGATGCGCGTGCGCGACACCTGGACCCGCACCGTCAACGTCGGCGTGATGCACTTCCGGATGCGCGGCGACACCCCGACCTTGAGCTACACCCTGCACGACGTGCTGGGCGAGGCGGTGTGGGAGCCGCTGGTGCTGACGCCCGATGACCTCAAGAACGGCGTGCGCAGCTGGGACCGCCTCGCCGATCCGCTCGAGCTCGAGCGCCTGGAGCGCTTCAAGCAGGGCAAGGGCTACTACGGCTACGATCCGGGGCCCGACTGGCCTAACCGCCCGTACTACGACGCAGAGTAAGCAGGAACTGCAGCGGCACGCGATGCTCGCGCCGCTCGCGTCCAGCCAGCGGCTCTTCCGAACGCGGGCCGTCGTAGAGCGACCGATCCTCGCCGATGTCGCGGCCGAACAGCTCGCTCGCCTCCGCGCGCAGGCGCCAGCCGTCGCCGAAGCGGCGCTCGAGGTACATGCTCCACGCCTCGCCCTCGCGCTCGCGGGCAACCTCGTCGAAGCGATAGCTGGTCTCGACTTCGGCCAGGGTCAGGCTCAGCCCCCACGCGAGCCGCCGCGCCGGCAGGGTCTGGCTCAGGCTGAAATCGCCCTCGCGCGGGGCCTCGTCGGAGATGCCGCGCGTGGCGCCGGTGGTCGGATCGGTCACCTCGCTGCGCCGCCACGACACGGTCGAGGCGAAACGCATGCCGCGCAGTCCCAGGCGATCGAGCGAGGCCGACAACTCCACGCTCGCGGTGTCGCGCGTGCCGTCGCCGATGTTGCCGGGTGCGTCGAAAGTCTCGCCGTCGGCACTGATCGGCACGCGATCGACCACGTCGTCGATGGCCTCGTGCGCCAGCGTCACCACCAGCGCGCCGTCGTCCCAGAAGCTGCGTTCCCAGCTCGCGGCGAGGCGCCAGGTCTGGTCCGGCTCGAGCTCGGCGTTGCCGGCGCTGACCACGCCGGTGTCGAGCGCGGCCGAGGCGACGAAGTCCTCGAAGTCGAGCTGGCCCACCGTGCGCGCGAGCGAGGCGCGGAAGCGATCCTGCGCGCGCGCCTGCCAGCTCACCGCGACACGCGGCTTGGGGTAGAGGAAATCGCGTCGCAGCGGGCTGTCGCCACTCTGGCGGATCTGCGAGCCCTCGACCGCGAAGGCGCCATCGACGGTCCAGTCCGCGCGCGGCTGCCAGGTCGCGCCCAGCGAGGCCTCGGCGCGGTGCTCGCGCAGGGTGACGTCGGAGCCAGGCACCTCCACCGGCATCCCGTCCTCGCTCAGCTGCGCGGTGCTGTCGAGGAAGTTGTACGCGCCCTCGAGACCGGCCACCACGGTCAGCGTGTCGGAGCGCTCCTGCACCCAGTCGGCGCGGGCCAGGCTCTCGCCGCTGTCGGTGTCCTCGGCGAAGCGCTCGTCGCCCGAACCGTCGCGCTCGGTCGAGAGCAGTTCGAGCCAGCCCAGTTGCTGGCTCGCCATCAGTTCCAGCGTGGTGCGCGGGCCGAGCGCGCGCTGGTAGCGCGCGCCGAACTCCGCGTCACGGTAGTCCTGGTCCTCGCGCACGCGCTCGGTCGCGGGCGCTGGCGCGCGGTAGAGGGTCTCGATCGACTGTCGGTCGCGCTGGCTGCGCAGGGCCCCGTCGAGCCTGAACTCGCCGGCCCCGGCCGGCCGGCGCCACGCGCCGCTGGCGGCGACCTCATCGAGCGTGCGCTGGGTCGAGGTCTGCGCGTCCTCGAGCGGCGCACCATCCGCGGTCTCGCTGCGCAGCGAGCCGGCGCCGCTGTCGTCGTCGAGTTCCGGCGTGGCGGCCAGCGCCAGTTCGAGCGCGCGCCCGTCGCGGCGCCGGCCGAATTCGAGCGCCACGCGCGGCCGCAGCCAGTCCTCGGCCATGGCCACGCCGGCTTCCAGCGCCACCGGCGAACGGTCGGCGGTCCGCCGCACCACGTTGACGACCACCGCGTGCCCGGCCATCTCGATCCCGCCGCTGCCCCCGCGGATGCGCTCGATGCGCGCTACCGACGCGGCCGGAATGCGGCGCAGCAACTCCTCCAGGTCGTCGCGCTTGCTGGCCGGGTGGGCGCCGTCGATCAGCACGTTGCCCTGCGCGCCGACATAGCCGCGCACCTCCGGGTCGGCCCCGACCAGGACGAAGCCGGGCACGCGTTGCACCATGTCGAGCGCGTTCACCGGCGCGGCCGCCGCGAAGGCCTGTGGCTCGTACACCGTGAGGTCGGCGTCGGGCACGTCGCCGGCGTGCGCCGCCGCGGCCAGCAACAGGCCGAGCAGCAGGGCGGCGGGACTGGCGAGTCGGGGCATGCGCGACGGATTCCGCAGGGGATCGCGCATCGTAGGCGCGCATCGCTGACGCTGGCATGTGCGCGGTCGTCAGCGTAATGTCAGGCGCGGCGCGGCACGATGGCTCGCATGAAAACCCCATCCACGAGGTTCCAGGCCCGGACCGCGCCGCGTCGCGCCGCCGCTCCGGCGTTCGCCATCCTCGTCGCCCTGGCGCTCGCGCTCCCGGCCACCGCGCCGGCGCGCGACCGCGATGACCAGGTCGAGGCCCTGGCATTGCTCCAGCGCGGCGAGATCCTGCCCCTGGCCAGCGTCCTGCCGATCGTGCAGCAGAACGTGCCCGGCGACGTCATCGAGGTCGAGCTCGACCACGACGACGACCATGGCTGGGAATACGAGGTCAAGGTCCTGACTGCGAACGGGCGCGTGCGCGAGGTCAAGCTCGACGCCCGCAGCGGCATGGTGCGCAAGATCGAGGACGATTGATGCGTTGCCTCGTCGTCGAGGACGACCCCGACATCCAGGCCGACATCCGCCGCGCGCTCGAGGCCGCGGGCTTCGTGATCGACGTGGCCGGCGACGGCGAGGCGGCCTGGTACGGCGGCGACACCGGCGACTACGACGCGGCAGTGCTCGACCTCGGCCTGCCGCGCCTCGATGGCCTTTCGGTGCTGCGGCGCTGGCGCACGGCGGGCCGCGCGTTCCCGGTGATCGTGGTCTCGGCGCGCGGCGACTGGACCGAAAAGGTCGAGGGCATCGAGGCCGGCGCCGACGACTACCTGGCGAAACCCTTCGAGATGGGCGAACTGGTCGCGCGCGTGCGCGCGCTGGTGCGCCGCGGGGCCGGGCGCCTCACGCCGATGGTCGAGATCGGCCGCCTGCGCCTGGACACCGCGCGCATGAGCGCGACCTTCGACGGCGCGCCGGCGAAGCTCTCGCCGCTCGAATTCCGCCTGCTCGACTACCTCGCCCACCAGCCCGGGCGCGTGGTCTCGGCCGGCGAACTGGCCGAGCACCTCTATGGCGCGGTCGAGGAGCGCGACGCCAACGCGATCGAGGCCGTGGTCGCGCGCCTGCGGCGCAAGTTCGGCCCCGACATCGTCGGCACGCGGCGCGGCTTCGGCTACGTGCTGGAGCCCGCGGGGTGATCGCGGGCTCGTTGCGCTGGCGCCTGCTGCTGGCCGCCGCCGCCGCGATCCTGCTCGCGCTGGCGGTGGCCTGGGTGTTCATGACCCTGTTGTTCGAGTGGCACCTGTTGCGCCGGCTCGAGAGCGAGATGACGCGCGATGGCGCGCGCCTCGCCGCGGCGCTCTCGATCGGCGCCGACGGCGCGCCACGGGTGGCGCAGGCGCCCGCCGACTCGCGCCTCGACACCCCGGCCGGCGGCTACTACTGGCAGGCTTCGAGTCCCGGTGGCGTGGTGCGCTCGCGCTCGCTGTGGGACGCGGAGCTGGCGCGGGTCGAGGACGCGCCGCTGGACCAATGGCGCCGGCGCCAGGCCAGCGGTCCCTTCGGCCAGTCGCTGGTCGTGGTCGAGCGGCGGATCCGGCCCGATGCCGGTGGCGCGGCGGTGCTGGTGCAGCTGGCCCAGGACGACGCGCCCGTGCGCGCGGCGCGCGCCGAGTTCGGCCGCGAGCTGGCGGCGTTCCTGCTGCTGCTGTGGCTGGTGTTGCTCGGCGCGGCCTGGTTGCAGGTGCGCCTGGGCCTGGCGCCGCTGGCGCGCGTGGGGCGCGATCTCGCGGCCCTGCGCGACAACGCGGTCGCGCGGCTGCCCGA
>JAGOEZ010000082.1 GCA_017997455.1 Lysobacterales bacterium
TCGCGGGCTGGTTCGAATCGCGCCCGCTCGGCGACACCCCGGACCAGACCCTGCACTTCCTCGCCCAGGCCGGCGTGGTCACCGACGGCCCCGGCACGCGCAACGATTTTTCGCTCGGCGGCTCGTCACGACTGCGCGGCTACGAGGGCGACTTCGTCCAGGGCAACCGCTACTACTACGGCGCGGTCGAGTTCCTGCGCCCGTTGCACTGGCGCTGGCTGCGCCTGCTCGCCGTGGCCGAGGCCGGCGGCGCCGATGACGACTTCCGCGGCGAGGCCGATGGCTCGCCGTACGCCAGCTTGGGGCTCGGCGTGCGCGTCCGCCTGACCTGGTTCGTGGATATCGAGATCGAGGCCGGCTTCGCCGTGCCCTTGCGCGACGGCGACGGCGTGCGCTTCTTTGCCGGCGCCAACTGAGGGCCACATGGCACGCCCCGGGGGATCCGCCGTCATCACCTTGCAGCCGCACGACCTGGGCGAAGTGGTCGAGGTCCTGGCCGAAGCGTTCCGGGGCTATCCGGTCATGCGCCACGTGCTGGGTCCGGCCCACGACGACGATGCCCGCTTGCCGATCCTGGTCACGCTGTTCGCGTCGGGCCGGGCATTGCGTGGCGAACCCATGCTCGGCGTGCGGGGCGCGGATGGCCGCCTGCTCGCGGCCGCATTGGTGACGCCGCGCGATTCGATGGCAGCGCCAGCGCAATTGCTGGATCTGCGCGAGCGCACCTGGGAGCGACTGGGCGGCGACGCGAGGCAGCGCTACGACGCGTTTGCCGATGCCTGCAACCGCATCGGCATCGACACGCCGCACCACCACCTCAACATGATCGGCGTGCGGCGCGCGCACCAGGGCAGCGGGCTGGCGCGGCGCCTGCTCGAGGCCGTGCACGAACTCGCCCGCAACGATCCGGATTCGGCCGGCGTGAGCCTGACCACCGAGCACGCACCCAACCTCGCCCTGTACCAGCGATTCGGCTACCGCATCACCGGCGAGCTGCAGGTTGCAGCGGATCTGCGCACCTGGACCCTGTTCCGCGCCAGGTCCGCGCCTTGAGAAGCGCGCGGCCATGAGCGTGGCCATCGACGTCGACGTGGTCATTGTCGGCGCCGGCGTGGTCGGCCTGTCGATCGCCCGCGCCCTGGGACAGCTCGGCCGCGAGGCTTGGGTGCTGGAATCCGAGGCGCGCGCCGGAGAAGGCGTGTCCAGCCGCAATTCCGGCGTGATCCATGCCGGCTTCTACTACCCGCCGGGCTCGGCCAAGGCGCGGCTGTGCAACCGCGGCCGCGAGCTGATGTACGCGTACTGCACGACTCGCGGCGTGCCGCACCGGCGCACCGGCAAGCTGCTGGTGGCGACCGATGCATCGCAGCTCGATGCGCTGCGCCACTACCTCGAGCGCGGCGCGACCAACGGCGTGCCCGGCATGCGCTGGCTCGATGGCGCGCAGGCGCGCGCGCTGGAACCGGCGCTGGGCTGCGCGGCCGCGGTGGAATCACCGGAGTCTGGCATCGTCGACGTCCCGGAACTGGTGATGGCGCTGCTGGCGGACATCGAGGCCAAGGGCGGGCGCGTGCAGTGCAACACCGAGGTCGCCAGCGCGCATCCTGTCGAAGGCGGGTTCCGCGTGGAAACCGGCGATACCGGCGCGATCACCTGCCGCGTACTGGTCAATGCCGCCGGCCTCGGCGCCACCGGACTCGCCGCGCGAATCGCGGGACTCGATGCCCGCCACGTCCCGCGCCTGCACTACGCCGCCGGCTACTACTACACCATCCGCGGTCGCGCGCCGTTCCAGCGCCTCATCTACCCGCTGCCGGAATCCGCGGGGCTCGGCATCCACCTCGGCCTCGACATGGCCGGACGCGCGCGCTTCGGGCCCGACGTGCGCTGGATCGAGCGCCTCGACTACGACTTCGACGACAGCCAGCGCGAGCGCTACGTCGATTCGATCCGGCGCTGGTGGCCGGCACTGCGACCCGCGCAGCTGCTGCCCGATTTCGTCGGCATCCGGCCCAAGCTCACCGGTCCTGGCGTTGCCAACGGCGACTTCGTGCTGCAGCACGCGGACGTGCATGGCATGCCCGGGCTGGTGAACCTGTTCGGCATCGAATCGCCCGGGCTGACCTCGTGCCTGGCGATCGGCGAGGACGTCGCCACGCGACTCGCTTGACTGGCGATGCGTATGATCGACTACCGTGGCCGCGCGTCCGTGGCCGGGAGCGACACGCCATGAAACTGCTGGTCCCGATCGACCTGTCGGCTGCCACCGCCGGCGTGCTGGACACGGCACGCCGTGTCGCGAGCGCCACCCGCGGCGCCGTCTGGCTGCTGAACGTCGCGCCGCCAGACCCCGCCTTCATCGGCTACGAGGTCGGGCCCGAGGTGGTGCGCGGGCAGGTGGCGCGCGAACTGCGCGAGGACCATCGCGCGCTGCAGGCGCACGCGCAATCGCTGCGCGATGCCGGGATCGAAGTCACCGCCCTGCACATCCAGGGCAGCACCGCCGAGACCATCCTGCGCGAGGCCGCGCGCCTGCCGGCCGACCTCATCATCATGGCCACTCACGGCCACGGCGCGGTGTTCGACCTCCTGGTCGGCAGCATCAGCCAGGCAGTGCTGCGCGCGAGCCCGGTGCCGGTGCTGATGGTGCCGGCGCGGAATGCGCCGGCGGCCTGAGGCGCGCACGTCGCGGCAAGCGGCTCAGGCAGCCGCGACCTCGCGCCCGACCTCGTCGAACTTCGCCTGCACGCTTGCCGCCGGCGGCGCGCCGAGGCGACTGACCACGACGATCGCGAGGCAGGCCAGCGCGAATCCCGGCACCATCTCGTAGAGCCCGAACCAGGCGTACTGCTTCCACACCAGCACCACGATCGCGCCGGTCAGCATGCCGGCCAGCGCGCCGTTGCGGGTCATGCGCTTCCACAAGAGCGACAGCACCACCACCGGGCCGAAGGCCGAGCCGAAGCCGGCCCAGGCGTAGCTCACCAGATCCAGCACGCGATTCTCGGGGTTCCAGGCCAGCGCGATCGCGACCAGCGCCACGGCCAGCAGCGTCGCGCGGCCCACCCAGACCAGCTCGGTCTGCGAGGCGCGCGGACGCAGGAAGGTCTTGTAGAAGTCCTCCGTCAGCGCGCTCGAGCACACCAGCAGCTGGCAGCTCAGCGTGCTCATGATCGCGGCCAGCACCGCAGCCAGCAGCACGCCGGCGATCCAGGGGTTGAACAGCAGCTGCGACAGCACGATGAACACCCGCTCCGGATTCTCATTGACCGGTCCGGCCGCGTCCGGATGGGCGCCGAACCAGGCGATGCCGAAGAAGCCCACCGCCATTGCGCCGGCCAGGCACAGCACCATCCAGGTCATCGCGATGCGCCGCGCCGGCGCGATCGCCTGCACCGACTCGGCGGCCATGAAGCGCGCGAGGATATGCGGCTGGCCGACGTAGCCCAGGCCCCAGGCCAGCAGCGAGATGATCCCCACCGTGGTCGTGCCGCGCAGGAAATCGAGCCGGCCCGGATCGAGCTCGCGGATGATCGCCACGCTGGCGTCGACGCCGCCGACCGAGGAGACCACGACGATCGGCGCCAGCACCAGCGCGAAGATCATGAGCGTGGCCTGCACGGTGTCGGTCCAGCTCACGGCGAGGAACCCGCCGACCAGCGTGTACAGGATCGTGGCCGCCGCGCCGGCCCACAGCGCCGTGGTGTAGTCGACGCCGAAGGTGACCTCGAACAGGCGCGCGCCGGCGACGATGCCCGACGCCGAATAGATCGCGAAGAACACCAGGATCACCACGGCCGAGTAGATCCGCAGCAGCCCGCTGCGATCCTCGAAGCGGCGGGTGAAGTAGTCCGGCAGGGTCAATGCGTTGTCGGCGCGCTCGGTGTAGACCCGCAGCCGCGCGGCGACCAGCTTCCAGTTCGCGTACGCGCCCAGCACCAGGCCGATCGCGATCCACGATTCGGAAGCACCGCCCACGTACAGCGCGCCGGGCAGGCCCATCAGCAGCCAGCCGCTCATGTCCGAAGCGCCGGTGGCGAGCGCGGTCACGAAGGGATTGAGGCTGCGCCCGCCGAGGATGAAATCATCGAAGGTGCGGGTGCGGCGCCAGGCCCACCAGCCGATGCCGAGCATCGCGGCGATGTAGACCGCGAAGGTGACCAGGGTGGGCGTGCTGGCGGTCATGGCGATCCGGTTTCGGCGGCGGGAGCGGGTGCGGCGGGAAGCGGCGCGGCGGCCGGCGGCAGGTCGGCGGCGATGAGCTCGTCGATGCGCTCGAGCATGAAGGGGAAGAAGGGATTGGAGGACATCCGCAGCATGGCGTTCATGTTGACCACCAGCGCGCCGATCTCGCCGCGCGCGGCGATGGTGCCGAGGTTGAGGCCGAACTGCTCGGCCGGATCGGGGCGCAGGCCGTAGAGGCCGTCGCTCATCGGGAACGGCAGCGCGACGTGCGAGAGCGAGTACACGTCGATCGGGTACTCGAGTTCCAGCGCGTGCTGCAGTTCGAGCGTGGTGCCGGCCTCGACCACGCGCTTGACCACCGCGGTGCTGCGCGCATCGGCATTGGTGATGACGCTGGTGCGATAGGCGCGCGGCGGCGGCGGCAGCAGGCGCTCGACCAGGGTCTCGGAGGCGCGGCGCAGCAGCGGTCCGAACTTGGAAGTGCGGTTGACGTCGAACAGCACCAGCTCGCTGCCGTTGGCGGGCAGGAAGTCGTAGAACGCGGCGATGATCGCGCGCGTGCTGACCGTGAAGTCGGTGACCGACTGGAAGGTCAGGACTGGCGGCATGCCCTCGAGCTTGCCCTTGGCGGCGTGGCGCGCGACCTGCGCCTGCAGCACCGCGGTGAGGTCGTGCGACTGGGTCGCGCCGTTGACCGGGAACGAGTTGTACTTGAAGGGATTGAACTCGGCGGTGACGCTGAGCCACGCCGCCTTGGCGAAGGCCGGGAACTTCGCCGGCAGCGCGGTGAGGCCGGCGAAGCGCGCGAAGCGCGTGATGCCGATCATCGGCGAGACCAGCACCAGGCGGTCGGCGCGCGGCAGCGCCGGATCCTCGAGCGCGTCGAGCGCGTACTTGACCGCCAGCGCGCCGCCGTTGGAGAAGCCCACGATGTGCAGCGGTCGCGGCGCCGGCACGCGCCGGCGCGCCTCGCGCACGGCCAGGCGCGTGGCCGCCACCCAGTCCTCCCAATCGACTTCGGCCAGCGCGGCCGGGACGGTGCCGTGCGCCGGCAGGCGGATCGCGAGTGCGACGAAGCCGTGCGCGCGCCAGGCCTCGGCGAAGTGGCGCTGGCTGTAGGGCGAATCGGTCAGCCCGTGCAGCAGCACGACCACGCCCGCGGGCTCGCCGTCGGGCTCCAGCACGAAGCTGCGGTTGTAGTCCTGCACGAAGCTCGGCGGATAGACCACGCTGCCGTCGAAATAGCGGTTGACCGGCACCCGGTCCTCGCTCTCGAGTTTCTCGGTGACCTCGCGCCGCACCTGCGCGAAGGCCGCGTCCTCGGCCTCGAGGTAGCGCGGCCAGTCGGCGGCCTCGAGTTCGTCGGCGTCGAGCTCCTCGGGCACGTAGGTATGCCAGAGCTCCAGCGGCGGACCGCGCTGCGAGTCGTAGATGCGCACCGCCAGCAGGGTCAGCGCGACCACCAGCAGCAGCCATCCCAGGCGGCTGGCGTAGCGCCGCGTCCGCGACCGGCTCGCCACCGCGTCGGCTGCCTGCGTCGTCATGGGTCGCGCACCGCGGTGCAGGTGGTGAGCAGCACCGGGCCGGGGGCGGTATGGTCCATCAGCATCTCGCTGAGCGTGGCCTCGTCGCCCTTCGTCCACCATTGCAGGCCGTGGTCGGGCCGCAGGCCGCTCTCGGTGGCGTAGCGCGCGCCGGAGGCCGCGACCACGTTGTAGAGCTCGAAGCTGCGACCATCGAGTTGCAGGCGCGCGCCGGACTGCCCGGGCCGGGTGTTGTCGTAGCGGGCCTCGATGCGTCGACCGTCGGCGCAGGTATAGGCGACCTCGACGATCGCCGCTGGCGCAGCGCCGCTCGCCGCGCCGTCGGCGCCGCGCTCCAGTGCGCTGCCGCAGGCCGCCAGGCCCAGTGCCGCGGCAGCCGCCAGCAGCGCGCCCGGATTGCACGACTTCGATCGCAGCATCTCAGGCTCTCCGTGCTTCAGGTTCGCGTGGATGGCCAGCCGGCGCCGCGCCGACTGGCAGGCGCAGGCGTTGCACCAGGCGCACCACGATCGCCGCGCCGGCCGCCGTGGCCAGCAGGTGCTTCAGGGTATGGCCGCTGACGAAGCCTAGCAGCGCTTGGATCTGCCGATCCTGCAGTTCGGCGACCTTGGCCGCGGCATATAGCGCGATCGCGAGCAGGAAGGCGTGGCGATCCGCGCGCGGCGCGCCATGGATCGACTGCCACAGCGGGATCAGCAGCAGCGGCATCAGGTTCACCAGCAGGTAGGGACCGAGGTCGCCGTTGCCCCGGCGATCGGTCCACGCCCACCAGACCACGCTGGCGGCGCCCGCGATCGCCAGCAGCCAGGTCCAGTCGCGCGGCGGGCTGCGCGGCGAGGTCTCGGCCTGCACCGCGGCGACCAGCCCGGCGCTGGCCAGCGCGATCGGCAGGCGGTCCCAGAACAGGCGCGCGTTGTCCGGATCGAGGTGGTACCAGCCCGAGCCCAGCGCGGTCAGCGTGAAGGCCACGAGGAACAGGCGATAGCCGCGCGCGCCGCGCCCGAGGCCAGGCATCGCGCGCAGCCCGCCGGTGCGCCACAGGCCCCACGCGCCGACCAGCGCGAAGCCGAGGTTGGACAGCACGTTGAGGGCGTGCGGGATGCCGAGCAGGCGACGCTGGTCGGCGAAGTCGTGGTAGTCGGGCAGCTGCGCGACGGGCCCGTACAGCCACAGTGCGAAGGCGGCCGCGACCACCAGCACGGTGGGCAGGCGCGCGATCCAGCTCGCGGCGGCGCGGTGCACGGCGCGCGACTACGGCGCGACGATCTCCGTCTCGATCACGAGGTCGAGCACGAAGTGGACTTCGGGCTCGCCGCCCGCGGCGGCCTCGCGCTGGAAGCGCTTGACCCGCAACACCTGGCGCTGGCCCTCGGTCGGGGTGTAGCCCTCGATCCCTTCCGGCAGCGGGCGGAACTCGCCGGGCGTGCCGGTGGCGAGTCCGTCGGCGTCGAAGTGGCGCTCGCGCACCATCAGGCAGCGGCGTTCGGATGCGGGCGAGACCTCGCAAGGACCGGACTGCGCCGCGACTTCGAGGAAGGCGATCGTGCCGGGGCCGCCGAAGCGCGTCTCCGGCGTGGGCTCGCCGGCCAGCTGCAGGATGCTGCCGTCGGCGGCCACCAGGCGCAGCGTCGGTGCCTCGGCAGTGCCGTCGATCGCGGCCTGCAGCGTGCCGGCCAGCACCGCGGCGACCGCGGCATCGACGCGATCGAGCGGCGGCGGACAGGCCATCATGGTCGACATCGCCTGCCCGACCTGGATCTTTCCGCCCTCGAGCAGCTGGTACGAAGCGCCCATGCGATTGCAGGCGCCCTCGACATTGACGCGGCCGTCGGCGAATCCCAGGCCCAGCGGCCGCTCCGCGCTCGGGAACAGCGCGGCGAGCGACTGGCCCCCGGCATCGGTGGCCGTGCGCAACTGCCAGCGGTACGCCACCAGGCCAGTGGCGAGGTCGATGGCCGCCACGGCTGCGGGTGCGGGCGTCGTTGCCGCGGCGGGCGCCGCCGTCGGCGCGGGCGGCTGCTCGGTGGCGGGTGGCGCGCAGGCCGCCACGCTCACGGCGACGATGGCGACGACGGCGCGCAGTTGCAGTCCCGGCATGATGCGGATACTCCGTGAAGGGCGGTGGCCGTGCGCAGCAGCAGTGTCCGACGGCGGCGACGCCCTGCGCGGCACGTTATGATGCCACGGACCGCACAGGCGATCCGAGGCATGCCCGCATGATCCGTATCCCGAAGCTGATTCCGCTTCTGGCCGTGGCGCTGCTGCTGGTCGCCTGCGCGACCGACGGCCCGACCTCGAGCGAGCGCGACGCCGCCCGCATCGCGGAATTGCGCGCGGCCGCCGGCGATCCGGTCCGCGGCATCCGCTTCTCCGGCATGGTGGTGAGCTGGACCGCGGTCGGCGACACCGTGGTCGCGGTCTGGACCCGCCCGCGCGAAGCCTGGCTGTTCGAACTCGTGGGTCGCTGCCCGGGCCTGCGCTCGGCACTGTCCTTGAGTTTCACCAGCCAGGCCGGCCGGGTCACGGCGGGCTTCGACCGCATCGTGGTGCGTTCGCGCGGACCGAGCCCGGTGTCGTCGGATGCGGGTTGCCGCATCCGCGAGATCCGGCCGCTCAGCCTCGCGACCCTGCGCGGCGGCGAGACCTCGCCCACGGCGGACCCGCCGGACACCACCGGCATCGAGACCGACGAAGCGGCGGATCCCGGCGCGCGCTGAGGGGGTCCCCGGCCGCAGTCGATGACCCGCTGGTTCGCAATCGCGCCGTTTGCCGCCGCGGCCGTGCTGGCGGCGGCGCTGGCCGTGCCCGTCGGCCTGGTGCTGGGCATTGCGTGCGTGGTCGCGCTGGTGGTCGCGGTCGTGGCCGCGGTGCACCACGCCGAGGTGGTGGCGCACCGCGTCGGCGAGCCCTTCGGCACCCTGGTGCTGGCGCTGGCGGTCACCGCGATCGAGGTCGCGCTGATCGTGTCGGTGATGCTGGCTGGCGGACCCGACAAGGCCACGCTCGCGCGCGACACCATCTATGCCACGGTGATGATCATCGCCAACGGCGTGGTCGGGCTCTGCATCCTGATGGGCGCGCTGCGCCATCGCGAGCAATCGTTCCGGATCGAGGGCATGGGGCCGGCCTACGCCGCGCTGGTCACGCTGGCGACGCTGGTCCTGGTCATGCCCGCATTCACGACCAGCGCCGCGGGCGCGAGCTACTCCACGGCGCAGCTGGCCTTCGTCGGCGTGTCCTCGCTGCTGCTGTGGTGCGTGTTCGTGTTCTTCCAGACCGTGCGCCACCGCGACTACTTCCTCCCGGCCGCGGATCCCGACAACGAGGCGGTGCACGCGACGGCGCCGAGCAACACGCAGGCCTGGGCCAGCCTCGGCCTGCTGCTGGTCGCGCTGGTGGTGGTGGTCGGCCTCGCCAAGTCGCTGTCGCCCGGCATCGAGGCCGGCGTGCGCGAGGCCGGGCTGCCGACCGCCGTCATCGGCATCGCCATTGCCCTGCTGGTGCTGATGCCCGAGACCGTCGCCGCGGTGCGCGCGGCGCAGGCGAACCGCCTGCAGACCAGCTTCAACCTCGCGGTCGGTTCCGGTCTCGCCAGCATCGGCCTGACCATCCCGATGGTGGTGCTGGTCGCGACCTGGTTCGACATCCCGCTGGTGCTGGGGCTCGAACCCAAGGACATCGTGCTGTTCGCGTTGACCGTGGCGGTCGGCACCATCGGCGTGGGCTCGGGGCGCACCAACATGATGCAGGGCGCGGTGCAGCTCCTCGTCTTTGCCGCGTTCCTGTTCCTCGCGCTGGTGCCCTGAGTCGTGATCCTGGTCCACTTGGCGATATCATTTCTCGACAATTAATACTTGATAATCATGTACTTGATGTCGTTTCCTAGATTCCGCTTGCAGTATGGCGCCGACCCGGTGACACTCGCTTTCCGTGGCACCCACGCGAGGGGCATACGGTGAGTACTCCCAGCCTTTTCCGGCGTCTGCTCGACAGCGTCGATCGCTTCCAGGACCGGCGCGCCCGCGCGCGTGTCCACGCCCGCGGCGACACCCGCTTCCTGATCGTCGACGATTCGGCGACGGTCGTCGCGCTGCTGCGGCGCATGCTGCGCCAGAACCACTTCCAGACCTACGAGGCCGGCGACGCCGAGCAGGGCGTGGAGCTCGCGCGCGCGCACAAGCCCGACCTCATCTTCCTCGACATCGTGCTGCCGGGCATGAGCGGCTTCGAGGCCCTGCGGCGCCTGCGCCGCGATCCGGCCACGCGCGACATCCCGATCATCATGATCAGCGGCAACGTGCAGGCGACCGAGCAGTTCTACCTGCAGCGCATCGGCGCCGACGACTTCATGAAGAAGCCGTTCTCGCGCGCCGAGGTCTTCGGCCGCATCGAGCGCCTGCTGGGCGCGGACCGCGTGCCGCGGCGCCTGGGCAGCACGCCCGCCGCCGGCGACGGCGAGGGCACGCCCGCCGACGCGTCGGCCACCGAAGCCGCCTAGGCTTCAGCCGCCGAACAGGTCCGCGTCCGGCAGGGCGCCTTCCAGCGCGAGCAGGAAGCGCTTGCGCTCGAGACCGCCGCCGTAGCCGATGAGGCTGCCATCGGCGCCGACCACGCGGTGGCAGGGGATGACGATCGCGATCGGGTTGCGGCCGTTGGCGGCGCCGACGGCGCGCGTGGCCTGCGCGTCGCCGAGCCGGCGCGCCACGTCGGCGTAGCTGCAAGTGCGGCCGTAGTCGATTCCCTGCAGCGCCTGCCAGACCCGGCGCTGGAATTCGGTGCCCTGCGGCGCCAGCGGCAACTCGAAGCGGCGGCGCTCGCCGCGGAAGTACTGGCCGAGCTGGGCGCGCGCGGCGCGCAGCACGCCGGTCTCGCCTTCGCGCCAGTCCTCGCCGCGCGCCAGCGGGTGGCGCGGCGCCTCGAACTCGATGCCGCGCAGGCCGCGCGCGTCGGCGACCAGCAGCAGGCGGCCGAGCGGGGAATCGATATGCAGGAAATCGATGCTCATGCGGCTGCCACGCTGGCCGCGCGCCACAGGTGGATCACCGCGTAGGCGCGCCACGGCCGCCAGCCTTCCGCGCGCGCGGACAGCGTGCGCGCCGTGAGCGGCACGGCAGCGCCTGCGGCGACGCGGCGCAGGACCAGGTCCGCGGCGGGAAAGGCGTCGCGGTGGCCGAGCGCGCGCAGCGCGATGTAGTGCGCGGTCCACGGCCCGATGCCGCGCACGGCGGTCCAGCGCGCGACGAAGTCCTCGAGTGCGCGCCCGGGCGCGAAGTCGATGCGACCGTCGAGCACCGCACGCGCCACCGCGCGCACGGTGTCGGCGCGCGCGCGGGTCAGGCCGATCGCTGCGAGGTCCGCGTCCACCAGCGCCGCCGGATGCGGGAAGTGGTGGGTGAGCCCGGCAGCCGGCGGCGCCGCGAGCGGCGTGCCGTGGCGCTGCGCCAGGCGCAGGGCGAGGGTGCGCGCCGCGGCCACGCTGACCTGTTGCCCGAGCACCGCGCGCAACGCGAGTTCGAAACCGTCCCAGGCGCCGGGCACGCGCAGTCCCGGGCGCTCGCGCAACAGCGGCGCGAGCCGCGGATCCTGCCGCAGGACCGACGCGATCGCG
>JAGOEZ010000271.1 GCA_017997455.1 Lysobacterales bacterium
CGCCACGCCGGGACGGCTTCGCCGCGACCCGCTGGTCGCTGGTGGCCGGGGCGGCGGAGCGCGCGCAGGCCTCGCTGGCCGAGCTGTGCGTGCGCTACTGGTTCCCGGTGTACGCATACGCGCGCCGCAGCGGCCATCCGCCTGAAGTCGCCCAGCAGATCACCCTGTCCTACTTCCACCACCTGGTGACGCAACGGCTCGCGCAGCGCGATGCGCGCGCACCGGGGCGCTTTCGCGAGTTCCTGCTCGCCGAGCTCGACCACTTCCTGGCCGAGGTGTGGGACGGCGAGCCGGTCGCGCGCCCCGCCGAGGGCATCGCCGCGCCGCTGCCGGTGGGCCTGCTGGAGGGGCGCCACCAGCTCGAGGCGCAGGCCGCCGGGTCGGCAGTCGCCGCATTCCAGCGCGGCTTCGCGCTCGAGATCATCGCCCACGCGCTGGAGCGCCTGCGGCGCGAGGCCGCGGCCGCTGGCCGCGAAGCGATGTTCGAGGCGCTGGAGCCGTGGCTGTCCGCGGAGCCCCCGCCGGGCGAGTACGAAGCGCTGGCGACGCGGCTCGCCAGTCGGCCGCTGTCGCTGGTGGTGGCGCTCAAGCGCCTGCGCCAGCGCTTCCGCGAACTGGCCGACGAGGAGCTGGTGCAGACCGTCGCCAGCGGCGCCGACCTCGAGGCCGAGCGCGCCGCCCTGCGCGCCGTGCTGGGAGGCTGAGCCGACCATGGCCGAGCCACGCCATCCCGCAACCGTCGTCTCCGGCGCCGCCGGCGCCTCGGTCGACGTCGAGCAGCGCGCGCGCCGCCAGGCCGCGCTGGCCGGGCTGGCCTTCGCCAGCGCCGGCGCCGCGCCGGTCGATGCGCAGCACACGCAATCGCGCCATCTCGCGTTCCTGCCGCCGGAGACCCTCGACCTCGATCTTTCCAATCCCGCCCATCGCGACTTCGGCGACTACGAACTGCAGGGCAAGCTCGGCCAGGGCGGCATGGGCGTGGTCTACCGCGCGCGGCAGAAGTCGCTCGAACGCGAGGTCGCGCTCAAGCTCCTCGCCGCCGGACCCTGGGCCAGTGCCGACTTCATCGCGCGCTTCCGCCGCGAGGCGCAGTCGGCCGCGCGCATGCAGCATCCCAACATCGTGCCGATCTACGAGATCGGCGCCCACGAGGAGCTCAACTTCTTCTCGATGATGCTGGTGCGCGGACCGACCCTCGGACAGGTCCTCGCCGAGCAGGGACCGTTCGAACCGCGCGCGGCCGCGCAGATGGTCCGCACCATCGCCGAGGCGCTGGACTACGCGCATCGCCTGGGCGTGCTGCACCTCGACCTCAAGCCCGGCAACGTGCTGATCGACGAGCGCGGCGTGCCGCTGGTGGCCGACTTCGGCCTCGCCCGGCGCATCGATGAGGCGCTGGCGACCGACAACGACGAAGTCTCCGGCACGCCGAGCTACATGGCGCCGGAACAGGCGCAGATCAAATCGCACAAGCTCTCGCCGGCGACCGACATCTACGGCATCGGCGCGATCCTGTACGAGCTCCTCACCGGGCGCCCGCCCTTCCTCGCGGCGACGCCGCAGGAGACGCTCAAGCGCGTGGTGACGCAGGAGCCGGCGCGGCCGCGCAGCCTGCGCCGCCAGGTCTCGCAGGATCTCGAGGCGGTGGCGCTCAAGTGCCTGGCCAAGGATCCGAAGCAGCGCTACGCCAGCGCGCGGGCCCTGGCCGACGACCTCGGCCGCTACCTCGATGGCCGCGCCGTCAGCGTGCGGCCGCTCAATGCCGCGCAGCGCCTGCTGCGCTGGGCGCGGCGCGAGCCGCGGGTGGCGCTGGCGCTGGGCGCCTTCGTGTTCGCGCTGGCCAGCGGCCTGGTCGCCACCGCGGTGCAGTGGCGCCGCGCCGATGCGCATGCCGTCGAGGCCCGCGACCGCACGTGGAACCTGCGCGCGCAGGCCGCGCAGGCGGCGCTGGCCGAGGGCGACGGCTTTGCCGCGCTGCGGCCGCTGATCGCCAATCTCGCGGAAATGGAAGCCGCCGGCCGCGGCGCGGACGCCGCGGTGGAACGCCAGCGCATCGGCACGCTGCTCGCCAACGCGCCACGGCTCATCGACCTGGTCGCGGCCGGCCAGGGCCAGTCGATCCACGCGCTGGCGCTGTCGCCGCGCGGCGACGAATTCGCGGTGACGCTGCACAGCCTGCGCGGGGAGCGCGCGGTGCGCGTGTACGAGGTCGCCAGCGGGCGCGAGCGCTGGACAACCTCCACCGAAGCGTGGACCCCCGCGCTGCCGTGGGCCGGGATGATGCATGGCTGGCTGCGCTATTCGCCCGACGGCTCGCGCCTGGTCGCCACCATGCCGCACCAGTCGCCGTTCCCCTATCCGCGGGTCGCCGACGCGATGCCGCTCGACGTCGCCAGCGGCGAACTGCTGCGGCCGCCCGCGGCCGGACCGGACCTCTACGACCTGGTGGCCAGCGACGATGTGCGCTACGCGCTGGTGCGCTGGCGCAGCGATCCCTCGCACCGCTTCCCGGACAGCGGCCAGTTCCACGCCATCGACGGCTGGAAGGCGATCGGGCCGCGTCACCGCTTCGAAGCCGGGCTGCAGACCGACTCGTGGCTGCCCGCGCCGGACGGCAGCGTGTGGCTCGGCACCAGCGGCTCCAGCAAGCTGACCCTGTACGAACTGGGCACCATGGCGGTGCGCTGGCGACTGGAGCTGCCGCTGGCCGATCCGGTGCGCGGCTGGCGATTCAGCAGCGATGGGGCGCAACTGGCGATCGGCACCAGCGCCGGCCGCGTGCACCTGGTCGACGTGCGCGACGGCGGCATGCGCGAACTGCCGTCGGCTCCCGCTGCCACGGTGCGCTGGCTGGAGTTCAGTCCCGACGGCCGCACCCTGGCCGCGCGTGCCGAGAACGCGACGATCGCGGTGTGGGACCTCCCCAGCGGCAGGGCCCGGGTCACCCCGATCGCGGACGCGAGGGCAGCGTATGGCGCGGTGGCGCTGCTCGACGACTCGCTCTACTCCGCGGGCCGCAGCGGACTGCAGGCCTTCGCCCTGCCGCCC
>JAGOEZ010000272.1 GCA_017997455.1 Lysobacterales bacterium
CATGTCGCCAGCCACGTACGCCCGCAGCGCGCTCGCCGCGCTGTTGCTCGCCATCGGCGGCCTCGTCGCCGCCGCGCCCGCGCCAGCGCCCAGGGTCTTCCATGTCGACTACGGCATCGCGCTCACGCCCGGCGTGGACGAGGCCGTGGTCACGATCCGCATCGGCAAGGGCGCCGAGCACGTGCGGCGCCTGAACTTCCGCATCGATCCGAAGCGCCACACGCAATTGCGTGCCGACGGCGAACTGGCGATCGAAGGCAATCGCGCGATCTGGCAGCCGCCGGCGCGCGGCGGCACGCTCACGCTGCACTCGAAGATCAACCACCAGCGGCGCAAGGGCGACTACGACGCCCACATCAACCGCAGCTGGGCGATCTTCCGCGGCGACGACGTGATCCCGGCCGCGAAGGCGCGCCTGGCCAAGGGCGCGACCTCGCGCGCGCACCTGCGCTTCGCCCTGCCGCCGGGCTGGACCAACGTCGACACCGGCTGGCCCAAGGGCGAGGACGGGCGCTTCATCATCGACAACCCGCAGCGCGCCTTCGATCGCCCGGTTGGCTGGATGATTGCGGGCGAGGTGGGCACGCGCCGCGACCAGGTCGGCGCGACCGAACTCGCGGTCGGCGCGCCCAAGGGCTCTGGCCTGCATCGCCTGGACGTGCTGACCTTCCTCAATTTCGTGTGGCCGGAGATGGAGAGCGCGCTGGGCAAGGTCCCGCCGAAGCTGCTGGTGGTCGGCGCCGCCGATCCGATGTGGCGCGGCGGCCTGTCGTCGCCCAATTCCATGTTCCTGCACGCCGAGCGCCCGCTGGTGAGCGAGAACGGCACCAGCGCGCTGCTGCACGAGCTGGTCCATATCGTCACCCGGGTGCGCGGCCAGCCCAAGGACGACTGGATCGCCGAGGGCATCGCCGAGTTCTACGCCGGCGAGCTGCTGTATCGCGCCGGCGGCATGAGCGAGGCGCGCCACGACAAGCTGCGACGCTGGCTGCTGGACTGGGGCAAGGACGTCAAGTCGCTGCGTCTGGATCGCTCCACCGGGCCGGTGACCGCGCGCGCGGCGGTGTTGCTGCAGGACCTGGATCGCGAGATCCGCCGCCGCACCGACGACCGCCGCGACCTCGACGACGTCGTGCGCAAGCTGATGCGCATCGGCAAGGTTTCGCTGGCCGACCTGCGCACCGCCGCGCAGGAGGTCATCGGCGGCAAGGCCACGACGCTGGATTCGCCGCTGCTGCGCTGAAGCTGCCCTGTCACCCGCTCCGGTTCCGCGCGCCCTGCGCCGCGGCGGTTTGCAACCGCCGCGGCCGCTGGCTTCAGAAACGCCAGTTCAGGGTGACTGCGCCGACGAAGTACGCGGTGTCCTCGAACTCGCCCACCACGTTGCCACGGCCGCCGAGTGCGACCGGAACGTTGGCGCGCAGGTTGGTTCCGAGGTCGCCGCCCCACAGGTAGGCCAGGCTCCAGCCCCAGTCGAAGCGCTGCGCGGCATTCGATTGACCGCCGACGCCGAAGCGCCATGCGGCGTTGGCAGGCAGCGCGAGCGCGACCGCGTCGTCGTCCTGGAAGGCGGAGTCGTGCGCGATGCCGAAATTGAGCAGCCAGCCCGGGGACCACTGGTACTGCGCGCCGAGCGCGACGTGCCAGGTGTCGTCGAATTCCAGTTCGGTCGTGAGGCTGACGGGATCGTTGGATTCGACGCCGACGGCCACCTCGCCGAAACGCGACCAGTCCTGCCAGCCGACGTTGCCCAGCAGCGCCCAATCCGCGTCGACCTGGTGGTAGAAGCTGGCCATGATGCCCTGCGGCACCTCGACCCCGAGATCGACGTCGGTGTCGAGCAGTCCACGCGAGGACAGCAGCGCGCTCACCAGCGGCCCCAGGCCCTCGAACTGCGTGCGCGCCTCGAAGTCGAGGTCGACCGCCGAGTTGTAGGTGAGCCCGAAACGCGTCGCGGGGGACGCCTCGTAGAGCAGGCCGAGGTTCGCGCCCAATCCCCACACGTTGTCGTCGAGCGACAGCTCCCCATCCTCACCGACCAGGTTGTTGACCGCGACCCGGGTGTCGAACTTGCCGTACATCACGTTGAGGCTCGCGCCCAGCGAGAGCTTGTCGGTGGCGCGCCAGCCGATCGACGGCAGGATCGACACGCCGAGCAGCGTGCCCTCCTGCAGGTAATACCGGCCGACCCAATCGTCCTCGTACTCGACGATGGAGCCGAAGTTGCCGGTGACCGCGATGCCGAGCTTGAGATCGGACGACACGCTGTGCGAATAGTACAGGCCACCGCCGGGAAACCACTCCACCGGATTGCCGCCGTCGCCCGTGCCCAGCGCCGGCGTGGTCTCGTCGCCGGGGACGTAGCCCACGTCGCCGTAGAGCAGTTGTCCGCCGAAGCTGAGCTGGTTCCCCTCCAGCCGCGTCATGCCGGCCGGGTTCGTGAATACCGTCGACGCATCCTGCGCGCGCGCCGCGTAGCCCGCGGCCGCGAGTCCGACGTCGGCGCTGCCGACCTCGTACAGGCTGATGCCGCCGGCGCTGGCCGTGCCGCTGGCCAGCAGGCCGGCAGCCAGGATGGCGGTGGCAAGTGCGTGTTGCTTCGGCTTGATTGGATCCATGTCACCTTGCCTGATGGGTTTATGCATGTTCCGCTATTCCGCCGCCACGTCGCCGACCGTGGCCTGGAAGGGGTCGGTCTTCGGTACCTCGGCGCCCCGCAGCTGTGTGCCCGGCATGATCGGGAAGCGCGGGTCGAAGTCAACCATCGTCGACGCCAGCTGCTTGATCACGCCGACATCGCCCACCGCCTTGGCGGTGCCATCGGCGAGCTGCGCCTCCAGCGACTTCAGGCCCATCATCGTCTGCTCGAGGTCGCGGCGGTTGATCGTCAGCGTGAGGTCGGGCTCGTCGGACTGGAAGCCCTGGATGTTGGTCAGCGTCGCGTTCTCCATCTCGATCAGGAACTTCTCGCCGTTATCCGGCGTGACCAGGTTGATCGTGAAGCGCATGCCCTCGGCCTTGA
>JAGOEZ010000083.1 GCA_017997455.1 Lysobacterales bacterium
GGTTCAGGCGTAGACGCCGGCCGCCCACTGCAGGAAGGGATTGAGCGCCATGGCCCCGGACACGCGCGCGACCTCCTGGCCGTCGCGGAAGGCGACCAGGGTCGGGATGCTGCGGATGCCGAAACGGGCGCCCAGCTGCGGCTCGGCCTCGGTATCGACCTTGGCCAGCCGCACATGGGGTTCAAGCCGGCGCGCGGCCTCGACGTAGGTCGGGGCGAAGGCGCGGCAGGGCGGGCACCAGGGCGCCCAGAAGTCGACGATCACGGGCAGGTCGGTGCGGCCGACCACGCCGTCGAAGCTGGCGCTGGTGAGGGCGGCCGGCTGGCCGTCGAACAGCGCCGCCTTGCAACGCCCGCAGGAGGGCCCCTGGACCAGACGGCTGGTCGGCACGCGGTTGACCGTGCCGCAATGCGGGCATCCGATCTCGAGGTAGGGGTCGCCGGTATCCATCCCGCCATGATCGGGGCGGCGCGGCGGGATTCAAGCTGCAGCGGCCTGCGCGGCGGCACGCGTACAATCCGGGGCGAACGCGGCCGCCTGCCGCCCGCACCCGGGAAGGATTCGACCATGGCCACCGTCTACGACTTCCAGGCCGCCGACCTCGACGGCAAGGAACACCCGCTGGCCGAGTTCAAGGGCAAGGCCCTGCTGGTGGTCAATGTCGCGAGCAAGTGCGGGTTCACCCCGCAGTACACCGGCCTCGAGGCGCTGTACCGCAAGTACAAGGCGCAAGGCTTCGCGGTCCTGGGATTTCCCTGCGACCAGTTCGGGCACCAGGAGCCGGGCGATGCCGAGGAGATCCGCAACTTCTGCTCGCTCAACTACGACGTGAGCTTCCCGATGTTCGCCAAGATCGAGGTCAATGGCGATGGCGCGCACCCGCTCTACCGCCATCTCAAGACGGAAGCCAAGGGCCTGCTCGGTTCCGAGGGCATCAAGTGGAACTTCACCAAGTTCCTGGTCGACAAGCACGGCAAGGTGGTGCGCCGCTACGCGCCGACCGACAAGCCGGAATCGCTGGAGAAGGACGTGGCGGCGCTGCTCTGAGCGCGGGCGCGCCATGACCACCAGCGTGCAGGCGTCGGGCGAGGACCCGCGCAACGCCTCGATCCGGATCTGGGTCAACGGTGCGCTCAAGCCGCGCGCCGAGGCGATGGTGTCGGTGTTCGATTCCGGCTTCGTGCTGGGCGACGGCGTGTGGGAGGGCCTGCGCGTGAGCGCCGGGCACCCGGCCTTCCTCGACGCGCACCTCGACCGGCTTTACGAGGGCGCCAAGGCGCTGATGATCGACATCGGCCTCGATCGCGCGGCCTTGACCCGCGCGATCTACGCCACCCTCGCCGCCAACGACATGCGCGACGGGGTGCACGCGCGCCTGATGGTGACGCGCGGCATCAAGCGCACGCCTTACCAGGACCCGCGCGTGACCGTGGGCCCGGCCACCGTGGTCATCGTGGCCGAGCACAAGGATCCGCTGGCGGCGACGCTCGAGCAGGGCCTGCGCCTTTTCACCGTGCACGTGCGCCGCGGCTATCCGGACGTGCAGGACCCCAAGCTCAACAGCCACAGCAAGCTCAACTGCATCACGGCCTGCATCCAGGCCACCCAGGCCGGCGCCGACGAGGCCCTGATGCTCGATCCGCACGGCTTCGTCGCGACCTGCAATTCCACCCACTTCTTCATCGTGCGGCGCGGCGAGGTCTGGACCTCGAACGGCCAGTACTGCCTCGGCGGCATCACCCGCGCGAACGTGCTGGCGATCTGCCGCGAGCATGGCATCGCGGCGCAGGAGCGGCCCTTCAGCCTGACCGAGGTCTACGGCGCCGACGAGGCCTTCGTCACCGGCACCTTCGCCGGCGTGGTGCCGGTGCGCGAGGTCGACGGGCGCGTGCTCGGCGATGGCCGCCGCGGCCCGGTGGTCGAGCGACTGCAGGGGCTCTATCGCGCGCTGGTGGCGCGCGACGTGGCCGGGCGCAAGCTGCCGGCATGACGCTGCGCATCGCGATGTGGTCGGGGCCGCGCAACATCTCGACCGCGATGATGCGGGCCTGGGAGAACCGCGGCGACTGCCACGTCAGCGACGAGCCGCTCTATGCCCACTACCTCGCGGCCACCGGCCTCGACCATCCGGCGCGCGAGGAAGTGATCGCGGCCGGCGACACCGACTGGCAGCGGGTGGCCGCCGCGCTCGGCGGCGATGCGCCGGCCGGCCAGCCGCTGTGGTACCAGAAGCACATGAGCCATCACCTCCTGCCGGGCATGGGCCATGAGTGGATCCACCGCCTGCGCAACGTGTTCCTGATCCGCGATCCGGCCGAAGTCGTGGCTTCCTACGTCAAGGCGCGCGCGACGGTGACGCCCGGGGACATCGGCGTGCCGCAGGAGGAGCGCCTGTTCGACGAGCTTTGCGATCGCGCCGGCGTCGCCCCGCCGGTGATCGATGCCGGCGAGTTCCTCAAGGCGCCGGAGCCGCACCTGCGCGCGCTGTGCGGGCTGCTGGGCATCAACTTCAGCACCCGCATGCTGGCCTGGCCGGCGGGTCCGCGCGCCAGCGACGGCGTATGGGCGCCGCACTGGTATGCCGCGGTCTGGCGCTCGACCGGTTTCGAGCCGTGGCAGCCGCGCGCGCCCGAACTGCATGGCGAAGCGGCGCGGGTCGCGGATGCTTGCCGCGCCGGCTACGAGCGCCTGTACGCGCACCGCCTGCGCGTGTGAGAGCATGCGCAATGCATGACGTGACACGGGTCGCGTCGCGGGCGGAAGAACCAGTGCGCGTCAGCTTCGAACTCGAGCCATCCGACATCGAGCGCTTCCACGAGGCCCTGGATCGCGCAGCGCGCATCGTGCGCGACAGCGACGAGGTCGACATTGTGGCGGCGACCAAGCACTCGCTCGACAACCTGCCGATCGGCGGCGCGCCGGGCTACGTGCGCAAGCGCATGACCGAGGTCCACCGGCTGGTGCTGATGCTCGAGGACGAGGCCTGGGCGCTGCCGCAGCCCGAGCGCGACGACGTGCTGCGGACGCTGGTGTACTTCAGCGACCCCGAGGACCTGGTGCCCGACGAAGTGCTGGTCATCGGCCTGCTCGACGATGCGATCATGCTCGAGCTGCTGCTGCGGCGTCAGCGGCACATGATCGGCGCGTGGGGCGATTTCTGCGCGTTCCGCGCCGCGCTGGGCGATCCGCCCGACGATCCCGAGGGGCGCATCGCCCACGCGCGCATGCTCGGCCGCCGGCGCGACGCGCTGCGCCTGCGCATGCGCCGCCGCGCGCAGCGCAGGGACGGCGCGGATGCCGCCGCCTGAGGTCGTCGCGCCGGTCGCGCGCGGGCGCCGGATCCTGCGGCTCCACGGCGAAGGCGTGCCGCCGGTGGCGCGGCGCGAACTGGTGGCCTGGGCGTTCTACGATTTCGCCAATTCGGGCTACACGACCGTGGTGATCACCGCGGTCTTCAACGCCTACTTCGTCGCGGTGGTGGCCGGCAAGGCGACCTGGGCGACGCTGGCCTGGACCGCGGCGCTGGCGATCTCGTACGGCGCCAATGTGCTCAGCGCGCCGCTGATCGGCGCCTGGGCCGACCTGCGCGCGCGCAAGCGCGAACTGCTGTGGGCCAGCAGCGCGCTGTGCGTGGTCGCGACCGCCGCGCTCGCCGGCTGCGGCCCGGGCATGGTGTTGCCGGCGCTGGTCCTGATCGTGGTCTCCAACTACGCCTTCGGCATGGGCGAGAACCTGATCGCCGCGTTCCTGCCCGAACTGGCCGACGACGAGGCCCTGGGACGGGTCTCCGGCTGGGGCTGGGCACTCGGCTACCTCGGCGGCCTGCTGGTGCTGGCGATCTGCCTGGCGTGGATCCAGGGCGCCGGCGCGCGTGGCGCCGACACCGGCACGGCAGTGGCGCAGACCATGCTGATCACCGCCGCGGCCTTCGCGCTGACGGCGTGGCCGGCGCTGGCGATCCTGCGCGAGCGCGCGCGCCCGACCGCGGTGCAGCCGGGCGAGATCGCGCGGCTGGCGCTGCAGCGGGTCCGCGGCGAGTTCTCGGGCAGCCGCGGCCTGGTCGAGTTGCGGCGCTTCCTCGCCTGCATCGTCTGCTACCAGGCCGGGGTCCAGACCGTGATCGCGCTGGCCGCGATCTATACCCAGGAGGCCCTGGGCTTCACCACCGAGGACAGCATCCGGCTGATCCTGCTGGTCAACGTGACCGCGGCGGCCGGCGCCTTCGCCTTCGGCTTCGTGCAGGACCGGCTCGGCCACCGGCTGACGCTGGCGCTGACGCTGGCCGGCTGGTTGTGCGCCGTCGGCCTCTTGTGGGCGGCCACTGATCGTTCGATGGTTTGGCTCGCGGCGAACGTGGCCGGCCTGTGCCTGGGTGCGTCGCAGTCGGCCGGGCGCGCACTGGTCGGGTACCTGTGCCCGCGCGGGCGCGAGGCCGAAGTGTTCGGCCTGTGGGGCCTGGCAGTGAAACTGGCGTCGATCCTCGGTCCGCTGAGCTACGGCCTCGTCAGCTGGACCACCGGCGGCGACCACCGCAAGGCGGTGCTGGTCACGGCGGCGTTCTTCGTCGGCGGCCTGCTGCTGCTCTTGCGCGTCGACGTGGCCGGCGGTCGCCAGCGCGTGCTCGCGAGCGGCGACGGCACCGCGCGGTAGCCGATTGCCCCGTAGGAGCGCATCTCATGCGCGACCGTGTCCTGCGGGTCCGCGGTCGCGCATGAGATGCGCTCCTACAGGATGCGAACCAGGCATGGAGGCTTGCGGTGGCCGCCCGCCTCGCGCACGATGGAATCCGCATCGGTCCCGCAGGTCAGCGCCATGAAGCCCTGGATCGCAGTCCTCCTGCTGATCGCGCTTGCGGCGCTGCCCGAGCACGCCGGCGGTGTCGAAGGCAAGCCCGCCCCGGTCTTCAGCCTGGCCGATGCCGCCGGTGCGCGCCGATCGCTCGAGGACGTCGCGCTGGGCCGCCCCGCGGTGGTCGTGTACTGGGCCACGTGGTGCCCCTACTGCAAGGCCCTGCTGCCGCATCTCAAGCGCCTTGCGCAGGCCTATGGCGGGCGCATCGCCATCGTCGCGATCAACGTCTGGGACGAGCCCGACGTCGACCCCTACGCGTGGATGCGCGAGCGCGGCTACGACTTCACCGTGCTCGGGCGCGGCGATCGCGCGGCCAAGGCCTGGGGTGTCAAGGGCACGCCGGGCCTGTTCGTGGTCGATGGCGCCGGCGTGGTGCGCTTCGATCGCAGCGCGCGCCCCTTCGAGCCCGCGCCCGCCGATGCGACGCAATCGGGGGTCCCCGATCGACGTACCAGCACCGAGCGTTCGGCCCGGATGTGGGCCGCTGCGGTCGCGGACGAGTTGGTCAAGCTGTTGCCGCCCGGGTAGCGTCCGACGGCAAGCGCGGGCGCCGCGGCGCCGTGGAGCAATTTGCGCCGCCAGCCGGTAGATTGATCGCCGCGCGCCTCGGACGGCGGCCGCCGCTTGCCGTGGGAGATCGCGGCCGGGCACCAGCAACGGGGAAAGGTCGATGGGCACATCCGATACCGGCCCGCAATCGCCGGCAGCTGCAGGCAAGTTCCGTTTTCCCGGCGCGGTCACCACGCTGGCGATCGTCACCTTGCTGGTCTGGGCGGCAACGCTGTTCATTCCGGCCGGCCGCTACCAGCTCGACGCGGACGGATCGCCGCTGCCCGGCACTTTCGAGCAGGTGCCGTCGCCGCTGACGCTGGGCGAGAAGTTCCAGCAGCTGGTGCTGGCGCCGGTCAACGGCATCTATGGCCTGCGCAATGCCGAGATCGATGCGGTCGACACCACGACGGTGGGCCGGATGTTCGGGCAGATCGGCGTGATCGTCTTCATCATGTCGATCGGCGCCTTCATCTCGGTCAGCTTCGCAACGAAAAGCCTCGAAGTCGCCGTTGCCGCCTTGGCCCACCGGCTGCGCGAACAGGGCTGGCTGCTGATCGCCGCGGTGATGGTGTTGTTCTCGCTGCTCGGATCGACCATGGGATTCTCGGTCGAGACGCTCGGCTTCTACGCGCTTTTCCTCCCCTTGATGGCCGCGCTGGGTTACGACCGCCTGGTCACTGCGGCGATGATCATCCTCGGTGCGCTGGTCGGGGTCATGGGGGCGACGGTCAATCCGTTTTCGATCGGCGTCGCGGCGGGCGAGGCCGGGGTCTCGATCGGCGATGGCATCGGGTTGCGCGTGATCCTGTGGGTCGTCCTGACGGCGATTGCGGTCGCGTGGGTGCTGCGCTATGCCGCCAGCGTACGCAGGAATCCGGATGCATCGCTGGTCGGATGGGACGGCGACCATGCGACCCCGCCCGCCCACGACGCCGGCGCCGGGGGACTGCCGCGGCTGACCCGCACCCAGAAATACGTGCTGGCGATCACTGCCGGCGCGTTCGGACTGATGATCTTCTCGGTCATCCCGTGGTCGAGCGTCGTGGGCGGCAGCACGGCACCCGCCGAGGATCTACTGGTACACGAGGTCGTCGGTGCGCAGCCCTTCTGGTTCGAGTTGAACTGGTGGTTCCCGCAGCTGGCGATGCTTTTCATCTTCGCCTCGATCCTGGTTGGCCTGGTGGCGAAGATGGGCGAGAAGGAACTCGTGCGCCTCATCGCCGCGGGCGCCGCCGACATGATGGGCCCGGCGCTGGTGGTGCTGCTGGCGGGAGGGGTGTCGGTGATCATGACCAATACCCAGACCCTGGACACCATCCTGCATTCGATGGAGCGGATGGTCAGCGGTGCATCCGCGGGCTTCTTCGCGTTCCTGACCATCCTGGTGAACGTGCCGCTGGCGTTCCTGATCCCGTCCAGTTCCGGGCATGGCGCGCTGGCGATGCCTTTGCTGGCGCCGCTGGCCGATTTCGCCCAGGTCAGCCGCGCCACGACCATCACGGCCTGGGTCGCGGGACACGGGCTCGCGCTGATGATGGCGCCCACCAGCGTCGTGCTGGTCGGTGGGCTCGCGATCGCGAAGGTCGGCTACGACCAGTACCTGCGCTTCGTGTGGCCGTTGTTGCTGGCGCTGTGGCTGGCAGCGACGGTCATCATCGGGATTGCGGCGAACTTGGGGTGAGGCTACTGGCGCGCGCCGCCTGATTCGCCCAGGACCCGCCGGGCGCCGGCGAAGCGCGGCTTCCAGTACCGGTCGTCGAGCCGGTCGACGCGGACCATCCGACCGCGACTGGGCGCGTGGACGAAGCGGCCGTCGGCGACGTAGATGCCGACATGCGAGACGTGGCGGCCGATGCGGAAGAACACCAGGTCGCCGGGCGCGAGCGCGGCAGTCTCGATCCGCGGCCACTTCATCGCGTACATGGCCGTCGAGGCGCGCGGCAGCTCCACGCCGGGCACTTCGCGGTAGGCCCAGCGCACCAGGCCGCTGCAATCGAGGCCGGTCTCGGGCTGGTTGCCGCCGTAGCGGTAGCGCACGCCGACGAGGCCCAGCGCGCGCATGACCACCACGTCCGGACTGGCGAGCGCCGGGCCGCTGTCGGGCGGCGCCGGCAATTCGGGCAGCGGCGCGGTCGAGATTGCGCCTGGCTCCGCCAGCGCCCGTGGCTCCGAACGCGAGGCGCCGGTGGTGGCGCAGCCCCCGAGGTGGGTGGCGACGAGGGCGAGCAGCACGAGCGCGCGGCAGCGACAGGACATGGCGCCGGCAAGGTGGGTGAGCGGGCGCGGCCTGTCAACCCCGGGCGTGCATGCCGTCGCGGCCGCGCTTTGGCACACTGTCCGCATGATCGCGCTCCTCGATGCCGCCTCGAACCTGGGCCTCAAGCGCCCCGCGCCGGATCGCGAGCCCGGCACGCGCTATGCGCCATGGCAATTGCGCGCCCTGGGCCTGGCTGCGCAGCTGGGGGCGCGCGACGCGGGCGCGGTGCCGGTGCCGGCCTACAGCGGCGAGCGCGACGCGGACACCGGCGTGCTGCATGCGCCATTGCTCAAGCGTTGCGGGCTCGACCTGGCCGAGGCGCTGGCGCCGATCCTCGAAGCGGGCGAGGTGCCGCTGGTACTGGGCGGCGATTGCAGCGTGCTGCCGGGCGCGCTGCTGGCCCTGCGCCGACGCGGGCGCTACGGCCTGCTCTACGTCGACGGCCATCGCGACCTGCTGACGCCCGCACGCTCGCAGCATGGCGCCGCCGCCGGCATGGCCCTGGCCCTGGCGCTGGGCCATGGCCCGGAGTCGCTGGTCAGCCTGGGCGGCTACCGCCCGCTGGTCGATGCGCACGACGTGCTGGTGCTCGGCCATCGCGACCTCGACCGCTGGTACGAGCCCGACGTGCTGCGGGAGCAGCGCGAGGCGATGGAGTCGGTCGACGTGGCCGGCCTGCGGCGCGAGGGCATCGAGAACGCGGTCGTCGCGCGCATGGGAAGGTTGCGCGCCAGCGGCATCGACGGCTTGTGGATCCACCTCGACGTCGACGTGCTGGATCCGGGGCTGATGCCGGCGGTCGACTGCCCCGAGCCCGGCGGCCTGCTCGCGGATGAACTGGTGCAGGTACTGGATCTTGCGTGCGCGACCGGGCAGGTCGCCGGGATGCACGTGACGATCTATGATCCGGAGCGCGATCCGGACCAGCGTTGCGGCCGCTTGCTGGTCGATATCCTGGCCCGCGGCCTGGCCCGGCTTCGTTCCTGACCCCCGGTGCGGCCTGCAGCCTGATCGCGTACACCCAGAGCAGCCTTCCATGTCCGTCCAGTTGCCATCGCCCGTCGAGCAGTACCGCATCGAGCTGGTCGAGCGGCTGCTGGCCTGCGCACCGGGATCGGTGCTGGATGCGGGTTGCGGCGACGGGGCCTTGCTCGCCGCGCTGGCGCCGCGGGTGGCGCGCGTGGCCGGCATCGATGCCGATGCGGCGCGCGTCGATGCGGCGCGCGCGCGCGGGATCGTGGCCCAGGTCGCCGACGCGAGCGCGCTGCCGCATGCCGACGGCGAGTTCGACTGGGTCGTGCTGCAGTACACCGCGCACCACATCGCCGCGCTCGATGCGGCCATGCGCGAATGCTGGCGCGTCGCCCGCGTCGGGGTGCTGGTGCAGGACCCGTGGTACGACGAATCCTTCGTTAGCCAGCGCATCGCGCTGGCCCTGGACCGCTGGTACAAGCAGATCGACCGCCTCGAGGGCATGGTGCACGAGGATTGCCGCGACTCCGCGACGATCTGCGCCGCCCTGGCCGGCGTGCCCGGCATCGCGATCGAGGTGCGCCACCGGCTGGTGCTGCAGGCCGTGCCGTTTTCCGAGGTGGTGCGCGAAGTCGACCGCCGCCTGCGCTCGGGCAACGTCCCGGGATCGCTGGAAACCGAAGCGCGCGCCATCCTCGAGGATGCCGAGCGCCATGGCGTGAGCGAGCCCGGCATGCTGCTGGTGAGCCTGCGCCGTCGCGCCTGATCCGGGCGTGGCATCGGACGCCGGCACCCGTTACCCTGCGCGGCCTTTTCCCGGAGCTTCCACGTCATGCAGATCGCCGAGCACACCATCGTCCGCTTCCACTACGACCTCGCCGACGAGGCCGGGCAGCCGATCGAGTCCTCGCGCGAACGCGAGCCGATGGCAATCCTCTACGGCGCGGGCAACGTCATCCCGGGCATCGAGAAGGCGATCGAGGGCCGCCGCGCCGGCGAGCGCCTGCAGGTCACGGTGCCGCCGGCCGAAGGCTACGGCGAGCGGCGCGAGGGCCTGACCCAGCGGGTGCCGAAGAAGTTCTTCAACGAGGCGCGCAAGCTGCGACCGGGCGATTCCACCGTGCTGGGCTCCAACCAGGGCCCGCGCGTGGTGACCGTGCTCAAGATCGGCGAGACCGTGATCGACGTGGACCTCAACCATCCGATGGCCGGGCGCACCCTGTGTTTCGACATCGAGATCATCGAGGTGCGCGAGGCCAGCGCCGAGGAGATCGCGCACGGCCATGCGCACGAACCGGGTGGCCACGCGCACGGTTGAGCCGGTGCAAGCGCGGCCTTGGCCGTGGCCGGCGCAGGGCACCGCTGCCGAGCCGCCGTTGCGCACGGCGGCTGATCCGGGCCATGCTTGGGATCGGAGGAACCCCATGACCATGAAACCCCTGCGGATTGCGGCCCTCGCCGCCGTCCTGGCCGCCTGCAGCGCCAACCCGCCGGTCGAAACGCCGGCGGCCGCGCCTGCCGTTGCCTACGACCTGATCATCCATGGCGGCACCGTCCACGACGGCAGCGGCGCGCCGGGCCGCGTGGCCGATGTCGGCGTGCGCGACGGACGCGTGGTCAGCGTCGGCGCGCTCGGCGCGGCGAGCGCCGGCCAGCGCGTGGACGCGACCGGGCTGGCCGTGGCGCCCGGTTTCATCAACGTGCTGTCGTGGGCGCCGACCGCGCTGCTGCACGACGGCCGCGGCATGAGCGACATCAAGCAGGGCGTGACCCTGGAGATCTTCGGCGAGGGCTGGTCCGAGGGCCCGCTCAACCAGGCCATGAAGGACGAGGCGCTGCGCCAGCAGGGCGACATCAAGTACGACATCACCTGGACCACGCTGGGCGAGTTCCTCGACCACCTGGTCGCGCGCGGCGTCTCGCCCAACGTCGCTTCGATGGTCGGCGCCACCACCGTGCGCATCCATGAACTGGGCTTCGTCGACCGCGAGCCCACGGCGGAAGAGCTCGAGCGCATGCGCGAGCTGGTGCGCGCGGCCATGCGCGAGGGCGCGCTAGGGGTCGGCTCCTCGCTGATCTACGCGCCGGCGTTCTATGCGAAGACGCCGGAGCTGACCGCGCTGGTGGCGGCGGCGGCGGAGTCCGGTGGCGGCTACATATCGCACATCCGCAGCGAGGCCGAGCGCTTCCTGCCGGCGCTGGACGAATTGATCCTGATCGCGCACGAGACCGAGGCGCACGCCGAGGTCTACCACCTCAAGGCCGCCGGCGAGCGCAACTGGCCCAAGATGGCCGAGGCGATCGCGCGCATCGAGGACGCGCGCGCCGAGGGCCTCGACGTCAGCGCCAACATGTACACCTACGTCGCCGGCGCCACCGGCCTCGACGCCTCGATGCCGCCGTGGGTGCAGGAAGGCGGCCTCGACGCCTGGGTCGAGCGGCTCGAGGATCCGGCCATGCG
>JAGOEZ010000273.1:0-1435 GCA_017997455.1 Lysobacterales bacterium
GTGATGTTGGAGCCGGTGGACTCGCCCTTGCGCAGCAATTCGGCGATCACGATCATTTCGCCCGAGCCGATCGGCTGGTCGTCCGCGCCACGCGCAACGCCCGGCGCCTGCTTGATCAGCACGGCCTGGTCGCGGCCGAGGCCGGAGTTGAGCTCGGCGCTGGAACCGCCACGCAGGACCAGCGCCACGTCCTCGCGACCGGTGGCCTTGAGCGTGGACTGGAAGCCCTCGGCCATGGCCAGCAGCGCGGTGAACACCGCGACCACGCCGGCTAGGCCGACCACGATCACCAGCGAGGGGCCCCAGCGCTCGGGGATGCTCTTGAGGTTGAGCGAGGTGATGGCGGCGGTCTGGCTCAGCATGCGATTGCTCCCGGGGCGGCCGCGCGTCGATGCGCGCGCCGTCCACCGCTGGGGACGTCGTTCCCGCGCAAGCGGGAATCCATTGACGGGGATGCGGCGATGGCACGATGGATTCCCGCTTTCGCGGGAATGACGTCGATGGGGGCGGGAATGGCGTCGATAGGGGCGGGAATGACGTCGGTGGGGGCGGCAATGACGTCGATAGGTGCGGGTATGACGTCGGTGGGGGCGGGAATGACGTCGGTGGGGGCGGCGATGACTCGTGGCATGGTCATGGCCTCAGCGCCCCGCCAGTGCATCGACGATCTTCAGGCGTTGCGCGCGCAGTGCGGGCAGCAACCCCACCGCGATGCTCATCAGCAGCATCGCGCCGAGGCCCATGAGCCAGACGCCGCTGTCGACCGCCAGCGGGAAGTTGCCGCCGCGCCCGGCCAGACTGCCGAGGAAGGTGGCGATGCCCATGCCGGCGAGGCCGCCGATCACGCAGATCAGCAGCGCCTCGGCCAGCACGAAGCCGAGCACGCTGCCATCTGAAAAGCCCAGGGTCTTGAGGATCGCCAGCTCCGGCACGCGCTCGCGCACGCTCTGCGCCATGGTGTTGCCGACCACCAGCAGCAGGGTGAAGAACACCGCGAACAGGATCCAGCGCACGATCAGGCCGATGTCGCCGATCTGCTTGAAGAAGCCGATGTTGAAGTCGCGCTCGGTCTGGGTCTTGGTCTCGTCGGGCGAGTTCTCGAACTGGACGTCGATCGCGCGCGCGACCTGCTCGGCCTGGTCGGGATCCTCGAGGCTGAGGGTGAAGGTGCCGGCGCGGCCGCTGCCGAACTGGTTGGCCTCGTCGAAGTAGGCGAAGTTGATCCAGCCCACGTTGGTCTGCCGCTGCCACTGCTCGTCCTTGCCGTCGTAGATGCCGACCAGATCGAAGGTCCAGGCCTTGCTGCCGTCCTTCTGCGGGAAGATGTTGGACGAGATCGGGACCTTGTCGCCGATCTTCCAGCCGTACTGGTCGGCCAGCGCGCGCCCGACGATCATGCCGGTGCGGGTGTCGTTGAAGGCCTGCCACTGCTCGG
>JAGOEZ010000273.1:1535-2999 GCA_017997455.1 Lysobacterales bacterium
TCGAGCAACTGGCCCTTCTCCAGGTGCAGGATGCGCTTGGCGTACTCGGCGGCCTTGGGATCGTGCGTGACCATGACGATGGTCTTGCCATGCTGCTGGTTGAGCGCCTGCAGCAGGCGCAGGATCTCGTCGGCGGTCTTGCGGTCGAGGTCGCCGGTGGGCTCGTCGCAGACCAGCAGCTGCGGGTCGGACACGATCGCGCGCGCGATCGCCACGCGCTGCTCCTGGCCGCCGGAGAGCTCGCGCGGCTTGTGCTTGGCGCGGTCGGCCAGGCCGACCACGTCGAGCGCGACGCCGACGTTCTTGCGCCGCTGCGCCTTGCCCAGTTTCGTCAGCAGCAACGGCAGTTCGACGTTGCCTTCGGCGGTGAGCACCGGCATCAGGTTGTAGAACTGGAACACGAAGCCGACATTGCCCGCGCGCCATTTCGCCAGTTGCCCGGCCGAGAGCTTGTCGATGCGGCTGCCGCCGACCAGGATCTCGCCCGAGGTGGGCTGGTCGAGGCCGCCGATCAGGTTCAGCAGCGTGGTCTTGCCGGAGCCCGAGGGCCCCATCAGCGCCACGAAGTCGCCCTGGGGGATGTCGAGCGTGAGCCCCTGCAGCACCGGCACCTTCTGCTTGCCGCGCTCGTAGACCTTGCTCACGTTGCGCACCTGCACCATTGCCTCGCTCATCGCTCGCCTCGCTGGCCCAGTGGCCTGGATGGGATGGTCCTGCACACGCTGCTTCGACTGCTGTCGCTGCTTTTCAGGCGCCGGGCTTCAACGCCACCACTGCGCCGTCCTTGAGTTCGGCGGGTGCTTCGATGATCACCCGCTCGCCGGCCGAGACGCCGCCGCGCACCTGGCGCGAATCGCCGACAGTGCCGCCGAGGGTGACCGCGCGCCGCTGCGCCTTGCCGTCCTTGACCACGTACACGACATCGGTGCCACCGTCCTTGCGGATCGCGGCCGCCGGCACCAGCACGCCGGGAGCAACCGGCGGCGCGGACGCCGCCGCGCGCTCCTCGAGGAAGGCCACGCGCACGCCCATGTCCGGCACGATGCGCGCATCGCGCTCATCGAGCGCGATGCGCACCTTGACCGTGGCCTTGGAGCGATCCGCGGTCGGCACGATCGCGATCACGCGCGCCGGGATCTTCCACTCCGGATAGGCGTTGAGCACCGCCTCGACCGGCTGCCCGGGCTGCACGCGGTTGATGTAGGCCTCGTTGACGTCGACCTGGATCTCGAGCGAATCCATGTCCACCACGGTGCCGATGCCGGTGCGGATCGAGCCGCCGCCGGCGGAGATCGGCGAGATCATCTCGCCGGGCTGCGCGGCCTTGACCGTGATCACGCCGGAGAAGGGCGCGCGCACGATGGTGTTGTCGAGCTGCACCTGCGCGCTGTCGACGCTTTCGCTGGCCACGTCGACCTCGCGCTCCTGCGCCCGGAGGCGGCCGTCGAGCGCCTCGACCAGGGT
>JAGOEZ010000274.1 GCA_017997455.1 Lysobacterales bacterium
AGCAGTTCGGCCTGGGCCTGGCGCTCGACGCCCTCGGCCACCATGGTCCGGCCGGTCGCCTCGCCCAGCGCGATGATCGCCTTGACCATGGCGCCGGCGCTCGCGGCGCGGTCGATGTCGTCGATGAAGCTGCGGTCGATCTTGAGTGTATCGACCGGCAGCGTGCGCAGGTAGCTCAGCGACGAGTAGCCGGTGCCGAAGTCGTCGAGCGCGATGGTCACGCCGAGGCTGCGCGCCGCCTCGAGCCGGCGGGTCGCGGTCTCGAGGTCGTCGACCAGCATGCTTTCGGTGATCTCGATCTCGAGTTCGCCCGGCCCCAGGCCGTGGCGCTCGATCATCGATTCGACGATCGCCACGAAGCCCTCGGAACGCAGCTGCCGGCTCGACACGTTGACCGAGATCGCGCGCAGGTCGCGGGCCTCGGCTTTCCAGCGCGCGAAGGCGCTGCAGGCCTGGTCGAGGATCGTGGTGCCCAGGGTCTCGATCAGGCCGCACTCCTCGGCCAGGGCCACGAACTCCAGCGGCGGCACCGCGCCGCGGGTCGGGTGGTTCCAGCGCGCGAGCGCCTCGGCGCCGACGATGCGCCCGCTGCGGAAGTCGACCTTGGGCTGGAAGTGGACCAGCACCTCGCCGGCCTTGAGCGCGTGCCGCAGGTCGCTCTCGAGCTGGACCCGCTCGAGGGCCTCGCGATCCATGCGCTCCTCGAAGAACGCGAAGGCGGCGCCGCCCTCGGCCTTGGCCCGGTACATGGCCAGGTCGGCGCTGCGCATCAGGGCCTCGGCATCCTGGCCGTCGCGCGGGTAGAGCGCGATGCCGATGCTGGCGCTGATCACGAACTCGATGCCGTCGACCAGGGTCGGCACCGCGAGCGCGTCGGCGATGCGGCTCGCGGCCTGCGCCGCATGGCTGGGGCCGGCGATGCCGCGCATCACGGCGAAGAACTCGTCGCCGCCGAAGCGCGCCACGAAGGCATTGCGCAGCGCGCCCGAGCGCAGCGTGCGCGCGACGCTCACCAGCACGCGGTCGCCCGACAGGTGCCCGAGCCCGTCGTTGATGGCCTTGAAGCGGTCGATGTCGAGGAACATCGCGGCGAACTGCTCGCCCGAGGCGCTCGCTTCCGCGATCGCGGTGGCCAGCGCTTCCTCGGCGGCCAGCCGGTTGGGCAGCCCGGTCAGGAGGTCGTGGCGGGCCTGGTAGACCAGGCGCTCGTCGCGCTCCTTGGTCGCCAGCGCCACCGCGACGCGGCCGGCCAGCTCGCCGACTTCCGTGATCACCTCGGCCGGCGGCGGGGTCGCCACGCGGTAGCCCAGCGCGATCCAGGTCCGGCTGCGCCCGGCGATCTGGTGCAGGCAGACCAGCTGGTGGGTCGCGCCGAGCGCGCTCAGGCTGGCATCGGGTTCCTCGGCGGTCTCGGGCCACACCGGCTCCCAGACCTGCGCCTCGGGCTGGGACGCGATGTCGCGGGCGCGCGCGGTCGAGCGCTCGGTCCGGCTCGCCCCGCGGTCGCGGACGTGGACATGGACCTGGCCGTCGCTGGCCAGGTCGGCATGCATCACGCAGGCCGCCGCCTCCGGCGCGAGTTGCGCCAGGCGCACCAGCACCGCGTCGACGATCTCGGCCAGATCCAGGCGGGTCAGGATGCGCCGGTCGAGGTCGGACATCGCGTTGAGCGCCGCCAGCTGGCGCGAGACCCGCGCGCCCATCTCGTCGAAGGCGGTCGCCAGCAGGCCGAACTCGTCGCGGCGCTCGACCGCCTGCGACAGGTACTGGCCCTGGCCGATGGCGCGGGTCTGCTGGACCAGCGCCTCGAGCGGCAGCATCGAGCGCCGCAGCTGCACCAGGCTCAGCAGCACGGCCAGCAGCAGCACGCTGGCCCAGACCCAGCCCAGGCCCGTGTACAGCTCCGGCAGGTCCGCGGCCACGCTGCGCTCGCGCGCGGTGGTGACGAAGGTCCAGGCGTCGGCGCCGAAGCGTCCGCGCAGGAACAGGTCCCAGTGCCCGCTCGCCTGCAGGGGCTGGCCATCGAGGTCGGTGTGCGCCTCGGAGCTGCAGAACAGGCGCTCCTTGCCGGGTCCCAGCACGCAGGTCGAGACGCCGACCGGGTAGGCGTCGCGATCGCCCCACAGGTACACGGGATCGAGCTCGGCGACCAGCTGCGCGGCCGAATCGCCGGGGCCGGCGGGCAGGGGCTGCAACAGGGCGACCACCGGCGCATGCCCCGGCGTGCGCGGCGGGTCGATGCGCAGGCTCGGGCTGTTGGCGCCGGGCCGCACCGCCGCCGCGGGCGCGGCTGGCGCATCCATGCCGGGTTCGCCCAGCGGCTCGAGGCGCACGCGGCGGAAGAAGGGCACCGGGCCCGCGCCGGCGGCCACCGCCGCGGCATGTTCGCCGCGCAGGCCCAGTTGCGCCAGGACCTGCGCCGCCACGTCCAGGCGTTCGAACACGGCGAGCGCCACGACCTTGCTGGCCGCCACCACCTCGCGCTGGGAGGCGTCGCGCATGCCATCGCTGACCGCGCGGTAGAGCAGCGCCGACAGCAGCAGGGTGGGCGCGATCGCGGCCGCGCAGTACATCAGGAAAATGCGCCGGGCGATCGCGCTCTTGAGAAACGTGCCCTCGATGCGCATGCGCGGCGTCAGTATTTCTGCGCGAGGTCGATGAAGCGTCCGTCGCTGGCGCGGATCACGTCGTCAAGGCTGTCCCGGTGCGAGATCTGGGGCTTGAACACGCCGTCCTTGCCCATGCTGAACAGGTCGAAGTCGGAATTGAGCGGGTTGAGCCGGCGATCCTTGCGGGCCGCGCCGTTGCCCGGCCCGGTGAGGTCGGTGTAGACGTACGGCCGGCCCCAGGGATCGAGCGCGTCGCCGTGGCCGGCGATGGCCAGGCTCCCCGGCAGGGCGCCGTTGTTGTTCGCCATCTGGCGGATGTTGAGCTGCATGGTGGCGATGTCGTGGATCGCCTGGGTCACCAGCACGCGCTCCTGGTAGTTGCCGTA
>JAGOEZ010000275.1 GCA_017997455.1 Lysobacterales bacterium
CGCCGGAGAATGCCAGGACTTCCAGGGTCAGCGGCCACACCATGGCGATGCGCTCGGCCGGCGTACCGGCGACGCAATACGCCTCCAGCGCCGGATCCTGCTGCGGCAGTGCCCGGATGGTGACCTTTCGGGATGCGGTGGTCGGTGGAGAGGACACGCCTGCATTGTACCGCCCGCCGGCTCCGCGGATCGGACCGCCGCCGCCGGCGAGCGGACTCGGGCACAATCGCCGCACCATCCGGTCGGGGGCGCGCGATGACGCAGGCTGACGACGGCCAGTTCAAGCGCTCGCTCGGCCTGCTCGACGGCACCATGCTGGTGGCCGGTTCGATGATCGGCTCGGGCATCTTCATCGTCAGCGCCGATATCGCGCGCACCGTGGCTTCGCCCGCGCTGCTGGTGTTCGTGTGGGTGCTGACCGGCGTGATGACGGTGATCTGCGCGCTGTCCTACGGCGAGCTGTCGGCGATGTATCCCCGGGCGGGCGGCCAGTACGTGTACCTGCGCGAGGCCTACAGCCGGCTGGTCGCGTTCCTCTACGGCTGGGCCTTTTTCGCCGTGATCCAGACCGGGACCATCGCGGCGGTGGGCGTGGCCTTCGCCAAGTTCGCGGCCTACCTGGTCCCGGCGCTCGGCGACCAGAACGTCATCGCCACGATCGGCAGCTTCAGGCTCAACGCGGCGCAGCTGGTGTCGATCGCGCTGGTGCTGTTCCTGACCTGGGTCAACAGCCGCGGCATCAACGGCGGCAAGTGGATCCAGACCAGCTTCACCCTGGCCAAGATCGCGGCGGTGGTGGCACTGGTGGCCTGCGGCCTGCTGCTGGGCGCGCGGGCCGAGTCGTGGCAGGCGAACTGGTCGATGCCGGCCTTGCCGGTCGCGGTCGATGGCGGCATCGGCTCGCTCGGCATCCCGCTGGTGGCGGCGATCGCGGTGTCCATGGTCGGCTCGCTGTTCTCGGCCGACGCCTGGAACAGCGCGACCTTCATCGCCGGCGAGATCCGCGACCCCAGGCGCAACGTGGGCCGGAGCCTGCTGCTGGGCACCGGCATCGTGTGCACGCTCTACGTGCTCATGAACCTGATGTACCTCGCGGTGCTGCCGCTGGACGGCATCGCCCATGCCGAGGCCGATCGCGTGGGCGTCGTGGCGGCGCAGGCGATCTTCGGCAACGCCGGCACCACGGTCATCGCCGTGCTGATCATGGTCTCGACCTTCGGCTGCATCAACGGCCTGGTGCTGTCGGGCGCGCGCGTGTACTACACGATGGCGCAGGACGGGTTGTTCTTCCGCCAGGCCGGCACGCTCAACCGCAACGCCGTGCCGGGCTGGGGCCTGTGGATCCAGGGCGCCTGGGCCTCGCTGCTGTGCCTGTCCGGGCGCTACGGCGACCTGCTCGATTACGTGGTGTTCGTGGTGCTGGTCTTCTACGTGCTGACGATGGCCGGGATCTTCGTGCTGCGCCGCACGCGCCCCGACGCCGAGCGGCCCTATCGCGCCATCGGCTACCCGCTGCTGCCGGCCCTTTACATCGGCCTCGCGCTCACGATCTGCGGCTACCTGCTCGCCTACAAGCCCGACTACACCTGGCCGGGGCTGGGCATCGTCGCGCTGGGCATCCCGATCTATTTCCTGATCCAGCGCCGCGCACCGGCGCTCGGTTAAGCTCACGCCCGCATGGCCGCCTTCGAATACCAGGCACTCGACACCGGTGGCAGGACCCAGGCCGGCGTGCTGCAGGCCGAGACCGCGCGCGCCGCGCGCGCCGCGTTGCGCGAGCGCGGGCTCACGCCGCTCGAGGTCGAGGCGGTGCGCGAGGCGGCGGCGCGCCAGCCGATGCGCTGGCCCTGGGCGCGCCGCGGACTGTCGCGCGGCGCGCTGGCGCTGCTGACGCGCCAGCTCGCGACCCTGGTCTCCGCCGGCCTGCCGATGGACGAGTCGCTGCAGGCGCTGGCCGAATCGACCGACGAGCCGCGCGCGCGCTCGATGGTGGTGCAGTTGCGCTCGCGGGTGATGGAGGGCGTCGCGCTCGCGGGCGCGCTGGGCGAGTTTCCCGAGAGCTTCCCCGAGGCCTATCGGGCCGCGGTCGCCGCCGGCGAATCGTCCGGCCAGCTCGACGTGACCCTGCTGCGCCTGGCCGACTACGCCGAGAGCCGCGAGGCGCTGGCGCGCCAGGTATGGATGGCGCTGGCCTATCCGCTGCTCCTGTCGGCGGTGGCGCTGGCGATCGTCAGCGGCCTGCTGGTGTACGTGGTGCCGCAGGTCGTCGGCGTGTTCGACAACCTCGGCCAGCGCCTGCCGCTGGCGACGCGGATCCTGATCGGCCTCGCCGACTTCGTCGCCAGCTTCGGGCTCGCGCTGCTGGTGCTGGCGGCGCTGGGTGCCATGGGCTTCCGCTGGGCGCTGCGGCGCGAGCAGGTGCGGCTGGCCTGGGACCGCTTCGTGCTCGGCCTGCCGCTGGCCGGGCGCCTGGTCCGCGCGGCCAACACCGCGCGCGCCGCGCGCACGCTGGCCACGCTCACGGCGAGCGGCGTGCCGGTGCTCGACGCAATGCAGCTTGCCGCCGGCACGGTCAAGCCGCTGCCGATGCAGCAGGCCTTCCGCCGCGCCGCGGCGCGCGTGCGCGAGGGCGGCGGCTTCGCGCGCGCGCTGGCCGACAGCGGGCAGTTCCCGCCGGTCGCGGTGCGGCTCATCGCCAGCGGCGAGAAGTCCGGCAAGCTCGACACCATGCTCGAGCAGGCGGCGCGCCACCAGGCGCGCGAGGTCGAGGTTCTGCTCGGCACCCTGACCACGGTGCTCGGACCCGCCGTGATCCTGGTTGTCGGCGGGATGGTGCTGTTCATCGTGCTGGCGATCCTGCTGCCGATCTTCGAGCTCAACACCCTGATCAAGTAGTGGGAATGATCCGCTTCGACAACGTCACCAAGCGCTACCCGAGCGGACACGATGCCCTGCGCGAGGTCGGCTTCGCCATCGAGGC
>JAGOEZ010000084.1:0-4992 GCA_017997455.1 Lysobacterales bacterium
CCGCCGGTATCGACGGTCTTCTGCTTGCCGGTGTAGAACGGATGCGAGTGGCTCGAGATCTCGATCTTCACCAGCGGGTATTCCTTGCCATCCTCCCAGGTGACCTTGTCCTTGCTGGTCATGGTCGACTGGGTCAGGAACTTGAAGTCCGAGGACTGGTCGTGGAACACGACCGGGTTGTACTTCGGATGGATGTCGGCCTTCATGATGCGTGTCCGGGGCGAAAAAGGGGCGCATTATAGCCTTCGGATGGCCGCCGGTTCAAGGGCGGGTCCGATCGGACCCCGGGGCGCTCAATCCCCCGCCAGCGCCGCCGCCAGCAAGGCCTCGAAGCGCGCCTGCGGGAAGCGATGCGCGATACGGGCATTGACCGCCCCGCCGCCGCGAAGTTCCCAGTCGACCACCGTGGCGCCGCGGGTCAGGGCGCCGTCCAGTTCCACCGCCAGCGGGCGCTCGTGCCAGGCCTCGACCTGCCCGGGCTCCAGCGCCACCGCCATCGCCAGCGCATCGGCGCCGACCCAGCGCTCGCGCCCGACGCGGCGCATGAACTCGCGGGTCTTGCGCGAGATCGCGGCGTAGAACGCCGCGACCTTGCCGCTGCCGGCGAGCCAGCCGTCGATCCGCTCGTGCTCGACCCCGTGGCGCAGCGTCGCCTCCCAGTCCACCAGCTCGAAGCGCGCGAAGCCCGAGCACACGATGTGCGCGGCCTCGGGATCGAAGCCGATGTTGAACTCGGCCGGCAGGCGCCCGGTGTTGCCGCGCCCGGTCACCGCGCCGCCCATGATCACCAGGCGCCGGATCCGCGATGGCAGCTGCGGATCCACCCGCAGCGCGAGCGCGAGGTTGGTCAATGGACCCAGCATCACGAAGTCGATCTCGCCGGGGTGGCGGCGGCTCAGGCGCAGCATCGCCTCCACCGCCGACTCGGGCTCGGCGCGGCGCGCGGCCGGGGCATAGCCGGTGTCGCCGAAGCCGTCGAGGCCATGCACGAAGGCGGCATCCTCCGCGCCGCGCACCAGCGGCACCGGGCAGCCGGCATGCACCGGAGTCGCGGCGCCCATCACCTCGAGCAGCTTGAGCGCATTGGCCGTGGTGTGGGCCAGGCCGACATTGCCGGCGCTGGTGGTGAGCGCCAGCACCTCGACGCCGGGCTGCGCGTGCGCCATCAGGATCGCGAGCGCGTCGTCGACGCCGGGGTCGGTGTCGATCAGCAGGCGTTGCACGGGCGGCGCTTGCATGGTGGCGGGCTCGCGGCGTCGGGGTAGCGCATCGTAGCAACCGCGCCGCGCGCTCAGGCCTCGGCGTAGCGCGCGGCGCCGCCGACCCAGCGCCGCACCAGGCGCTGCGCCGCCGCCGGGTCCGCGGCCAGCAGCGCGTCGGCAGCCGCCGCCACCTCGGGCAGGACCGCCGCGTCGCGCGCCAGGTCGGCGACCCGGAAGGCGGCCTCGCCGGTCTGGCGCGTGCCCAGCATCTCGCCGGGGCCGCGCAGTTCGAGGTCGCGCTCGGCGATGCGGAAGCCGTCGCTGGTCTCGCGCAGGACCGCCAGCCGCTCCTTGGCCGCGGCCGACAATGGCGGCTGGTACAGCAGCACGCAACTGGAGGCCTGCGCGCCGCGCCCGACCCGGCCGCGCAGCTGGTGCAGCTGCGACAGGCCCAGGCGCTCGGCGTTCTCGATCACCATCAGGCTGGCATTGGGCACGTCCACGCCGACTTCGATCACGGTGGTCGCCACCAGCAGGCGCGTCGCGCCGGACTGGAAGGCGGCCATCGCGGCCTGCTTCTCCGCCGGCTTCATGCGTCCGTGCACCAGTCCGACCGGGATGCCCGGCAGCGCCGCGTGCAGCGCCTGGTGCGCGGCCTCGGCGGCCTGCGCCTCGAGCAGTTCCGATTCCTCGATCAGGGTGCAGACCCAGTACGCCTGCCGCCCCTCGGCGCAGGCGTGGCGGATGCGCTCGATCACTTCCTCGCGTCGCGCGGCGCCGATCGCCACCGTCTGCACCGGCATGCGGCCCGGCGGCAGCTCGTCGATCACCGAGACGTCGAGGTCGGCATAGGCCGTCATCGCCAGGGTGCGCGGGATCGGCGTCGCCGTCATCACCAGCTGGTGCGGCACCGGCGCGCCGGCCAGGCCCTTGTCGCGCAGCGCGAGGCGCTGGTGCACGCCGAAGCGGTGCTGCTCGTCGACGATCGACAGGCCCAGGCGCCGGAAGCGCACGCCCTCCTGCATCAGCGCGTGGGTGCCGATCACCAGCTCCGCGTCGCCGGCCAGCGCCTCCAGCGCGCCCAGCCGCGCCTTGCCCTTGACCCGGCCGGCCAACCACGCGATGCGCACGCCGAGCGGGTCCAGCCAGCGCGAGAAACTGGCGCGGTGCTGCTCGGCCAGGACTTCGGTCGGCGCCATCACCGCCGCCTGCCAGCCGGCGTCGATCGCCGCCAGCGCGGCCAGCGCCGCGACCACGGTCTTGCCCGAACCGACGTCGCCCTGGACCAGGCGCAGCATCGGTGCCCCGGTGGCGAGGTCGCGGTCGAGCTCGCCCAGCACGCGCTCCTGCGCCCTGGTCAGGCGGAACGGCAACGCCGCCAGCAGCGCGGCGCGGCGCGCGCCGGGCGTGGCGATTCGCGGCGCCACGCGCTGCTTCACCGCGCGCCGCAGGCGCTTGAGGCTGAGGTTGTGCGCCAGCAATTCCTCGAACGCGAGCCGGCGTTGCGCCGGATGGCGGCCCGCCAGCAAGGCCGCCACGTCGGCGTCGGGCGGCGGCCGGTGCACGAATCGCAGCGCCTCGCGCAGCGAACCCGGCGCGTGGCGCGCGCGCAGCGCCGGCGGCAGGCATTCGAGCGCCGCATCGTCGGGCAGCAGCGCCAGGGCCTGCTGGACCAGGCGCGCCAGGCGTTGCTGCCCCACGCCCTCGGTCAGCGGATAGACCGGCGACAAGGCCTCGTCGGGAACCGCCTCGCCATCGATGCGCTGGTAGCTGGGGTGCACCATCTCCAGGCCCTGCGCCCCGGCGCGCACGTCGCCGTAGACACGCAAGCGAGTGCCCGGCGCAAGCTGCTCGGCCTGCGCGGTGCGGAAATGGAAGAAGCGCAGCAACAGGGTGCCGGCGCTGGCGTCGGTGATCGCCAGGCGCAATTGCGGACGGAAGCGGAAGCTGCGCTCGCAGGCCGCCACCACGCCCTCGACCTGCGCCGGCGCGCCCGGCACCAGTTCCCGGATCGGGGTCAGGCGGGTGCGGTCCTCGTAGCGCAAGGGCAGGTGGAACCACAGGTCCTGCACGCGCTCGATGCCGAGGCGCGAAAGGGCGATTTCCAGCGCCGGGCCGACGCCGCGCAGCGTCGACAGCTTGCGTTCTCCGATGTCGGTCGCGGGCTCGCGGTCGAGTGGCATGCGGCAAGCATGCCGACCGCGGCGCTGGTGCGCCAGCGCCGGCCTGCGCTTCAGTCGAGGACCAGGATCGCGTCCATTTCCACCGCCGCGCCGCGCGGCAGCGCCGCCACGCCGATCGCGGCGCGCGCGGGATACGGCTGCCGGAAATAGTCCGCCATCACCGCGTTGACCGCGCCGAAGTTGCCGAGGTCGGTGAGGAACACGTTGAGCTTGGCGACATGCGCCAGTTCGCCGCCGGCGGCGCGCGCGAGCGCCTGCAGGTTGTCGAACACGCGGCGGATGTGGACCTCGATCGGGCCGTCCACCAGTTGCCCGGTGGCGGGATCGAGCGGGATCTGGCCCGAGAGGTACACCGTGTTGCCGCAGCGCACCGCCTGCGAATAGGTGCCGATCGCCGCGGGGGCGTCGGCGGTCTGGATAATCGTTCTACCCATGCCGGAATCCTCCTGTAGGAGCGCATCTCATGCGCGACCGCGGAACCACACGATACGGAAACACCGCGATGCCGCGGTCGCGCATGAGATGCGCTCCTACAACAGCTCCCCTACCTGGCGGCGACCAGGGCCAGCGTGGTGTCGAGCATGCGGTTGGAGAAGCCCCACTCGTTGTCGTACCACGCGCACACCTTGACGAAGGTGCCGCCGGTGATCTTGGTCAGCGTGGCGTCGTAGATCGAGCTGCGCGGATCGTGGTTGAAGTCGATCGACACCAGCGGCTTGGTGTTGACGCCCAGGATGCCCTTGAGGCGGCCGTTGGCGGCCTCGTTCACCGCGGCATCGATCTCGGCCTGGGTGGTCGCGCGCGCCGCCACGAAGCAGAAGTCGACCACCGAGACGTTGATGGTGGGCACGCGCATGGCGTAGCCGTCGAGCTTGCCGTTGAGCTCCGGCAGCACCAGCCCGACCGCGGCCGCGGCGCCGGTCTTGGTCGGGATCTGCGACATGGTGGCGCTGCGCGCGCGGCGCAGGTCCTTGTGGAACACGTCGGTCAGGACCTGGTCGTTGGTGTAGGCGTGGATGGTGGTCATGAGCCCATGCACGATGCCGATCTTCTGGTGCAGCACCTGCGCCAGCGGCGCCAGGCAATTGGTCGTGCATGAGGCGTTGGAGATCACCGTATCCGATGCCTTGAGGGTGCCGTGGTTGACGCCGTAGACCACGGTGGCGTCGACGTCCTTCTCGCCCGGGGCCGAGATCACGACCTTCTTCGCCCCACCGGCGATGTGCGCCCCGGCCTTGGCCTTGGAGGTGAACAGGCCGGTGCACTCGAGCACCACGTCCACGCCCTGCGCGCCCCATGGCAGCTTGGTCGGGTCGCGCTCGGCATGGACCTTGATGCGGTCGCCCTTGATCACGAGATCGCCGCCGTCGACCCGGACCTCGTGCGGGAAGCGCCCGTGCGCGGTGTCGTACTGCGTGAGGTGCGCGTTGGTCTCGGCATCGCCGAGGTCGTTGACCGCCACGACCTGGATCTCGTGCGTGCGGTTGGCTTCGTACAACGCGCGCAGCACGTTGCGACCGATGCGGCCGTAGCCGTTGATGGCGACCTTGACGGGCATGGGGTGGATCTCCGGGCGGGATTCGAGAGGGGGTCCGCAATTCTAGCGG
>JAGOEZ010000084.1:5092-10966 GCA_017997455.1 Lysobacterales bacterium
GCGGTTGGCTTCGTACAACGCGCGCAGCACGTTGCGACCGATGCGGCCGTAGCCGTTGATGGCGACCTTGACGGGCATGGGGTGGATCTCCGGGCGGGATTCGAGAGGGGGTCCGCAATTCTAGCGGCCGATCCGCGCGACTGCAGCCCATCCCTGCAGGAGCGGCTTCAGCCGCGACCGGTGCCTATCGCCCGCAGAGCGGGCTCCTACAAAGCCGGCTCTGTAGGAGCCCGCTCTGCGGGCGATAGGCACCGGCCGCGGCTGAAGCGGCTCCTACAGGGAATGCGGCTATTTGTCGGCGATGGCGTATTTCGGGAGCTTCTGGCGCACGCGCCGGTTGCGCAGCGCCACGTACTTGGGCAACCCCGTCGTGGCGTCGTAGGGCGGCGGGGATTCACCGCGGATCAGCGGCTCCAGGTACGCGCGGCACTTGGCGGTGATGCCGTAGCCGTCGGCGCGGAGGAAATCCGCCGGCATCTTCTTCTCGTGGTTGGCGACTCTTTCCAGCGGCGCGGGCTCGATGCGCCAGCGATAGGGCTTCTGCCCCGTGCGCTTGATCACCGGCATCACCGCGTTGAGGCCGGCCACCGCGTATTCCACCGCCGCCTTGCCCACCGCCAGCGCCTGCTCGAGGTCGGTCTTCGAGGCCAGGTGCCGCGCCGAACGCTGCAGGTAGTCGCTGACGGCCCAATGGAACTTGTAGCCGAGCTTCTCCTTCACCAGGTTGGCGACCACCGGCCCGACGCCGCCGAGCTGGGTGTGGCCGAAGGCATCGCGCGTGCCGGCCTCGGCGAGGAAGGTGCCGTCGGCGCGGCGCAGGCCCTCGGACACCACGACCGAGCACCAGCCCACGCGCTCCACCGTGGCCTTGACCGTGGCGAGGAACTTCGCCTCGTCGAAGGGCACCTCGGGGAACAGGATGACCTGCGGCGCCTCGTCGGGCTTGCGGCCCGCGAGACCCGCCGCCGCGGCAATCCAGCCCGCATGCCGGCCCATCACCTCCATCACGAAGACCTTGGTCGAGGATTCCGACATCGAGGCCACGTCGAGGCTGGCCTCGAGGATCGAGACCGCGGTGTACTTCGCGACCGAGCCGAAGCCCGGGCAGCAGTCGGTCACGGCGAGGTCGTTGTCGACCGTCTTGGGCACGCCGATGCAATGGATCGGGTAGCCGAGCTTCTCGCCGATCTGCGACAGCTTGTGCGCGGTATCGGCGGAATCGTTGCCGCCGTTGTAGAGGAACCAGCGGATGTCGTGGGCGCGGAATACCGCGATCAGCCGCTCGTACTGCTCGCGGCTCGCCTCGTAGCCCTTGAGCTTGAAGCGGCACGAGCCGAAGGCGCCGCCCGGCGTATGGCGCAGCGCGCGGATCGCGGCCGCCGACTCGTGCGTGGTGTCGTACAACTCCTCGCGCAGCGCGCCGAGGATGCCGTTGCGGGCGGCATAGACCTTGCCGATGGTCCTGCGCTGCCGGCGCGCGGTTTCGATCACCGCCGACGCGGTGGCATTGATCACCGCGGTGACGCCTCCCGACTGGGCGTAAAGCAGGTTGCCTGCGGCCATTTTCCAGCGCCTCCGGGCGCGTCCAAACGCTTGTTCTGATTTGACTTGCCCGGACCGGACAGCTACGGTTCCGGGCGATGCGGGCCAAGTCTAACCGGCCCGCGGCGCGCCGGCCGCGCCGACCCCATTCGAAGTTTCGCGGGAATCCCACCGATGCGTATCGTGTTCCTCGGCGCCCCCGGTTCCGGCAAGGGCACCCAGGCGAGTCGGCTCCGGACCGAGCTGGGGCTCGCCCACATTTCCACCGGCGACCTGCTGCGCGCGGCGGTGGGCGCGGGGACCCCGCTGGGACTCAAGGCCAAGGCGGTCATGGAATCGGGCAACCTGGTGTCCGACGAGATCGTGCTCGGCATGCTCGAGGAACGCATCGCGCAGCCCGACGCGCACGCCGGCTTCATCCTCGACGGCTATCCGCGCAACCTCGCCCAGTGCGAGGCGCTCGAGGGCCTGCTCGACCGGCTGCGCCAGCCGCTGGACGTGGCCCTGCTGCTCGCGGTGCCCTCCGACCTGCTGTTCGAGCGCCTCGCCGGGCGCGCCGCGGCCGAGGGTCGCAAGGACGACAAGCCCGAGACCGTGCGCGAACGACTGCGCGTCTACGAGGCGCAGACCGCGCCGGTGGTCGAGCACTTCCGCGCGCTGGGCACGCTGGTCGAGGTCGATGGCGTCGGCAGCATGGATGAGGTCTACGCGCGCATCCGCGGTGCCGTGCGTTCGCTCGACGCCGGCGCGCGCATCGCCACCGCCTGACTCGCCGATCCGACCCCGCGCCGCGCGGGTCGCCTGCCGCCATGAAGTCACTGCTCGAGTCGATCCGGGACATCCTGCTGCTGCGACGCGGCCCGCAGGACCTGCCGTTCTCCGCCGCCCTGCTCGGCGCCCTGATCCTGTTCGCGCTGGCAATCGGGCTCGCGGTCTCCGCCCAGCGGGTGCCGGTCGCCGTGGCCGCGCCGCAACTCGGTTTCGAGGTGCTGCTGCTGCTCGCGCTGGCGTGGATCCCGCTCGCCCTGGCCAGGCGCCGCGAGCGCTTCATCCAGACCGCGACCGCGCTGGTCGCCGCCGCGATCGCCTTCAACCTGCTGGCGGTGCCGGTGGTGCTGGGCGTGGGTGAACTGCCCAAGGATCCGCGCGCACTGACCACCCTGCAGGTCGTGCTGGGCTGGCTCTCGCTGGCGCTGCTGGCGTGGAAGCTGGTGGTCAGCGGCCACGTGCTGCGGCATGCGCTCGACGTGCCGCTGCGGATCGGCGTGCTGATCGCGGCGGCGTTCCTGGCCGCCGAGGTGGTGCTCAACCTCGCGCTGTTCGGCGCGCAGGGCACGCCGGCCACGCCCTGAGGCAGCCGCCGGTGCGCCTGCACATCCTCGGCATCTGCGGCACCTTCATGGGCGGCCTCGCCGCGCTGGCGCGCGAACTGGGGCACGCCGTCGAAGGCTCGGACCAGGACATCTACCCGCCGATGAGCACCCAGCTCGAGGCGCTCGGGATCGCGCTCCAGCGCGGCTACCTGGCCGGGCACCTGCAGCCGGCGCCGGATCGCGTACTGGTGGGCAACGCGCTGTCGCGCGGCAATCCGGCCATCGAACACCTGCTCGACGCGGGGCTCGACTACGTCTCCGGCCCGCAGTGGCTGGGCGAAGCGGTGCTGCGCGGGCGCGCCTCGCTCGCCGTGGCCGGCACCCATGGCAAGACCACCACGACCAGCCTGCTGGCCTGGATCCTCGAGCACGCCGGGCGCGAGCCGGGCTTCCTGGTCGGCGGGGTGCCCGGGAATTTCGGCGTGTCGGCGCGCCTGGGCCGCGGCCCCGAATTCGTGGTCGAGGCCGACGAGTACGACACCGCGTTCTTCGACAAGCGCTCGAAGTTCGTGCATTACCGGCCGCTGGTGGCGGTGCTCAACAACCTCGAGTACGACCACGCCGACATCTTTCCCGACGTGGCCGCGATCCAGCGCCAGTTCCACCACCTGGTGCGCATCGTGCCCGCGCGCGGCCGGCTGGTCGTCAACGGCGAGGACGCGCGCCTGGCCGAGGTGCTGGCGATGGGCTGCTGGACCCCGGTCGAGCGTTTCGCCATCGACGTCGAGGCCGAATGGCGCGCGCGGTTGCTGCGCGCCGACGGTTCGGCCTTCGAACTCATCCATCGCGGCGCGCGGGTCGCGGCGGTGGAATGGGAACAGATCGGGCGCCACAGCGTGATGAACGCGCTCGCCGCCATCGCGGCCGCGGCCGCGGTGGGTGTCGAGCCGGCGACCGCGCTGGCCGCCCTGCCCGCCTTCCGCAGCGCGCGGCGCCGGCTCGAGCGCGTGGGCGCGCCGCGCGGGATCACGGTCTACGACGATTTCGCCCACCATCCGACCGCCATCGCCACCACGCTGGCCGGCCTGCGCGCGCGCGTGGGTGGCGCGCGGATCCTGGTCGGCCTGGAGCCGCGCAGCAATTCCATGCGCCTGGGCGCGCACGCGGACGAACTGGCGCCTTCGCTGCGCGACGCCGATGCGGTGGTGTTCCTGCAGCGCCCCAACCTGCCCTGGGACGCGGCGCGCGTGACCGCCGCCCTGGCCGGTCGCGGCGAAACCGCGCCCGACGTCGCGGCCCTGGTGTCCCGCCTGGCCGGCCTGGCCCGCCCCGGGGACCATGTGGTTTTCATGTCGAACGGCGGTTTCGAGAACGCACCCCGCCTTTTCGTTGTCCAAGCGGAAGCCGCAAGCCACGGCGCCCCTTCCCTGCCCCCCCCGGAGCCTTCATGACGCGCCTTCCCCTGCAGACCTTCCTCGCCATCGCCGTGCTGGCCCTCGCAGCCTGCGGCAGCGAGGCGCCCCCGCCGGCTCCGGTCGACGAGGAAGCCGACGAGCTCGCCGCCCCGGTCGCGACCTTACAGGCACCGGCTCCGGCCCCCGCTCCGACGCCGATTCCACTCCCACTGGCCCCGATAGTGATCCCTGCTGACGCGATCGGCGGCACCCCGGTGACCAATCTCGATGACGCGTATGCTCGCGGAAGCGCAGGACTTCAGAAGTACTGCGTCGACGAGGGCATGCCTTGCGACTCCTTTTATGCGAAGGACACCACCGAGCAAGGCGACCATTGGCTGCTCATGTACTTCGGCACTCCCCGGAACCAGGCGATGTACATCAACGTGCGGGTCTACCCCGATGGCCGCGCCGAGGTCGAGCGCTGACGCGCCGACCCGCCCCCGCAACCCGGGGGCGTGGTCGCGGGCTAGACTCGGCGCGTGACGCCGACCGAGCTGCCGCTGTTCCCGCTCTCGACCGTGCTGCTGCCGGGCGGGCGCCTGGACCTGCGCATCTTCGAGCGCCGCTACCTCGACATGGTGCGCGACTGCTCGCGCGGCGGCGGCGTGTTCGGGGTGTGCCTGATCGTGCGCGGGCGCGAGGCCGGGGAAGCAGCGGTGCCGGCCGCGTTCGGCACGATCGCGCGGATCATCGACTTCAGCACCCTGCCCGACGGCCTGCTCGGGATCACCGTGCGCGGCGAGGGACGCTTCCACGTCGCGCGCAACCGGGTGCGCGACAACGGGCTGATCATCGGCCAGGTGGAGTGCCTGGCGGCCGACCCGGTGTTGCCGGTGCCGCCCGAGTACGCCTTGCTCGCGACCATCCTCGAGCGCCTCGCCGAGCAGGTCGGCGGGGAACTCGGCAGCGCCGCGAAGGAACGCTTCGACGATTCGGCGTGGGTCGCGTGGCACCTCGCCGACCTGCTGCCGCTGGAGCAGGAGGAGCGCCAGCAATTGCTGCAGGACCCCGACCCGGTGCACCGGCTGGACCTGCTGGCGCACTGGCTGCCGCGCTTCCAGCGCCATTGAGCCCGATTGCCGCGGCGCGGCGACCGGTTGTTCCGCGGTCGCGCACAAGGTGCGCTCCTACAACAGCAGGTGGCGGCAGCGTTGTAGGAGCGCACCTTGTGCGCGACCGCAGCACCACGTGCCGCCGCGCCACGACAGCGTTGCCGCGACCTGCTGTTGTAGGAGCGCACCTTGTGCGCGACCGCAGCACCACGTGCCGCCGCGCCACGACAGCGTTGCCGCGACCTGCTGTTGCAGGAGCGCACCTTGTGCGCGACCGCGGCACCACGCACCGCCCCGCCACCACAGCGCTGCCACGACCGGCGGTTGCAGGAGCGCACCTTGTGCGCGACCGCGGCACCACGCACCGCCCGGCCGACCGGCAACTCAGCAGCGCTGCCCGCAGCCCGTGTTCTCGAACTGGATCGTGCTGTGGCCGATGCCGAAGCGCTGCAGCAGCAGCGACTGCGCCTCGGCGAGCAGCTGGTCGGTGTCGCGGCTGCCGTCGTGCTC
>JAGOEZ010000276.1 GCA_017997455.1 Lysobacterales bacterium
GCGCGCTGGAACCTGATGACGGTGCTCGACGATGTCGCGATCAGCCTGCCGCAGCCCAACGGCCGGCGCTGGGAGCCGGCCAACATCGACGGCGTGCAGCACGGCGAGGTGTCGCTGCTCGAGGCGCTGGCGCATTCCTACAACCTCGCGACCGTGGACCTCGGGCTCGAACTCGGCGTCGAACGGGTCGCGCGCGTGATCGAGGCGCTGGTGCCGGGCACGCAGGTCGCGCCGAATCCCTCGTTGCTGCTGGGCGCGGTGGAACTCTCGCCGCTGCAGGTGGCGCAGGCCTACCAGTACCTCGCTGCCGATGGGCGCCCGCTGGCCCTGTACTCGGTCGAGGCGGTGCTCGACGCGCAGGGCCGGCCCTTGCGCCGCCACGCCGAGCCGCCGACGCCGGGCGACCTGGTCGCCGCTTCGCGGCTGGTCGGCTTTGCGTTGCAGGAGACCGCGCGCAGCGGCACCGCGCGTGCGCTGGCGGGCCTCGGCCTCGGCGCGCTCAACGCGGCTGGCAAGACCGGCACCAGCAACGACCAGCGCGACAGCTGGTTCGCCGGCTATACCGGCCAGCATCTCGCCGTGGCCTGGGTGGGGCGCGACGACAACCAGCAGACCGCGCTGTTCGGCGCCACCGGCGCGTTGCGGGTGTGGGCCGCGCTGTTCGCGAAGCTGCCGACCGAGCCGCTGGTGCTGGACCTGCGCGAGGACCCGCAGCTGCTCTGGGTCGACGTGGGTGCGCAGGGCCTGACCGACGCCAGCTGCCCCGGTGCGCGACAGCTGCCCTTCGCGCGCGGCCATGAGCCCGGATTCACCGAGTCCTGCACCATGGCGCGGATCGGCGAGTGGTTCCGGCCCGGATCGCCCACGGCGGATGCGGGCGGCGACCCGGGCGCGTCGCCGCCGGATCCACCGGCCGGGTCGGCCGCGCCGCCGCGCGACGCGCGCGAACGCTGGCGCCTGCGCAACCTGTTCCGGCGCAAGGAACCCGAACCCCAGGAAGAAGCCGATGACGATGAAGTCCTGTAGCGCTGCGGCGATCGCGCTGGCCCTGGCCGCTTGCGCGGGCAGCGAATCGAAGCCCGAGGCGGCGCCACCGCCGCCGCCCGCGCGCGATTGGGTGGCCGAGATCCGCGCCCAGGCGGCCAGCCTCGACAATGCGCTGGTGGTGGAGCCACTGCCCGATCCGGCGGTCGACGACCTCAAGCGCCTGGCGCAGTCCGCCGAGGCCGCCGGCGATTTCGCCACGGCGCGCGCCGAGTACGAGCGCGCGCTCGCGCTGCGACCCGAGGACCCGGTGGCATGGCAGGCGCTGGCGGAACTGTCGCTGCGCGCGGGCCAGTGGAAGGTCGCGGCGAGCGAGGCGCAACGATCCTACGACCTCGGCCCGCGCAACGGACCGCTGTGCCTGCGCAACTGGCTCACGATCCGCGCGGCGCGGATCGAGATCGGCGACACCTACAACGTGCCCTCGGCCGAAGCGCAGGCCGCGGCCTGCGCGGTCAAGCCCCTGATCCGGATGTGAGGGTCGGCGTCCCGCGGGGCCCCTGTAGGAGCGCACCTTGTGCGCGACCGCGGAATCGCAGGCTGCGGCATCGTGTGATTCCGCGGTCGCGCACAAGGTGCGCTCCTACAGCGCCACCGCAATCATGCGCGACCCTGCGTGCGCCGCGCTTCAGTCCTCGTTGCGCGAACTGCAGCGGCCGCAGGCCCAGGGATCGTGCTTGGGCGGCACCTCGCCTTCCGCGTAGACCTTTTTCGGCGGCGGCTTGGGCTTGGGCGCCTTGATCGGCTTTTCCAGCGGCACGAGGTCGAGCGACGCCAGCGGCGCGAGGTCCAGCACCAGTTGGCGGGTACCCCCGGCGTCGCGCAGGTCCAGGGTCAAGGCCGTGGGTTGCGGCGTGACGGCGAAGAATGCGCTGCCCGTCAGGGTGGAACCGGGCGCAAGCATGCGCGGCAGCACGATCGCGCGGCGTGCCAGCTCGGCGTCCATGTAGCTGCGGTCGTTCTTCTCGGTCACGGCCTTGGAGAGCACGTAGCTGCCGCCAACGACCAGGCCCACCACCATGAGATTGGCGGCGGCCGCGGCGGCCAGGGTACCGGCGGTCATCCCCGATCCGCCGCCGGCGGTGGCCACCAGCGCCAGCGGGGCAACGACGCCGACGCCGACCACGATGCCGGCACCCTTGAGTGCGCTCATGTTTTCCGCGGTCGCCGCCTCGAGCATTTCGCGCGAAGCCAGCGTCTCCTGCGGCGGCAGGTGCACGCTGTCGAGCCGCAGCGCCGCCAGTTCGACCGACGCGTCGCCGCCATTGTGGAACTCGATCACGTACTCGTCCCACAGGGCGTCCCGGACCCAGGTGCCGGCGTTGTTGGTGACGATCAGCTGGCGCAGGGTGAAGTCGACGCCGTCGCGGTCGCCGGCCGTCCAGCCGAGGCGGGACGGCTCGTCCGGCAGGGGCTCGCGGTACACGCGCGAACCCGCGCAGCCGCAGAGCGCCAGGATGGTGGTGGCGATCCCTGCGACGATGGCGATCCGGCATCCTGCCGCACGCGTGGTTGCCGTTTGCATGGGCACCTCCGGCACGGGCAACACGCCGGCGAGGGGCCGGCGTGGGGCTCATTCAATCCCATCTACGGAAAAAGCCGTCCCCGGCTGACACCGGATCCCCGCCACGGTACGCCTGCGGGTCCGGAAGTCCACCATCGCGCCCCGATCGGCCGTTGACCTGCTAGCTTGCGCCGATGCCCGAAGCGTTCCAGTCCTCGCCCGCCGCCCTCGCCCTCGGACCCGACGGCCCCTTTGCCGCCAACGTGCCGGATTTCGCCCCGCGCGAGGTGCAGCAACGCATGGCGGCGGCGGTGGAGGAGGCGATCGCCAACAACGAGGAACTGGTCGTGGAAGCCGGCACCGGCACCGGCAAGACCTTCGCCTACCTGGTGCCGGCGCTGCTCTCGGGCCT
>JAGOEZ010000277.1 GCA_017997455.1 Lysobacterales bacterium
TCGAGTCGGTGCGGGTCGACGTGGTGGTGTCGGACATCCGCATGCCCGGCATCGACGGCATCGAGGCCCTGGCCCTGCTGCGCAAGCGCGGCGACGCCACCCCGGTGATCCTGCTCACCACCTTCGACGACAGCGCGCTGCTGCTGCGCGCGGTGCAGGCCGGCGCGCAGGGCTTCCTGCTCAAGGACGCCAGCCCCGAGGACCTGCGCGAAGCGATCGTGCGCGTGGCCGCGGGCGAAGCGCTGCTGCAGCCGGTCTCGACCGGGGCGGTCCGCGCCGCCTATGCCTACCACGACAGTGCGCCGCCCAGCGCGGCGCTGACCGATCGCGAGCTCTCGGTGCTGCGCCTGGTGGCGGGCGGCTATTCGAACAAGGAGATCGCGCGCACGTTGTTCCTGGCCGAGGGTACGGTCAAGAACTACGTTTCCGACATCCTCGACAAGCTCGGCACCCGCGATCGCACGCGGGCGGTGCTCAAGGCGATCACCTTGCGCCTGATCTGAGGGCGCGGCTAACGGCAGCTCGGCGGTCGCGCGCAGAGCGCGCTCCTACAGAAGCGGGGTGTCGCGCGCGCTACGACCGCTCTTGTAGGTGCGCGCTCTGCGCGCGATAAGCCACTCTCGTGACGGAAGCCAGTCGGAACACGACGGTGCATGTCGCGCCTGACCTCGCCTAGGACTGTTCGGCCAGTGCCGAATCCAGCACCACGCGGTTGCGACCGGCGCGCTTGGCTTCGTACAGGGCGTGGTCGGCGCGGCGCAGGAGCGCGGCGAAATCGTCGCGCGGGTCGCGCAGGGCGGCCACGCCGATCGAGACCCGCAACGGCACCGAATGTTCGTTGACCCGGAATGCCGCGCGCTCGACCGCGATCCGCAGGCGCTCGCCGCCGGCGGCACCAGCGACCGCGTCGGCGTCGGGCATCAGCACGACGAATTCCTCGCCGCCCAGGCGCCCGACCGTGTCCTCGCTGCGCGCCGTGCGCCGCAGGACCTCGACCAGGGCCTTGAGCGCGCGGTCGCCGGCCTCGTGGCCGTAGTCGTCGTTGATGCGCTTGAAGTGGTCGGCGTCGACCACCAGCACCGACAGGCTGCGCGCATGGCGGCGCGCTTCCGCCACGGCGCGCGCGGCGATGTCGTCGAGGCTGCGCCGGTTGTAGACCTCGGTCAGCGGGTCGAACATCGCCAGGCGGCCGAGCTCGGCGTTCATGCGGTCGCCGGCCATCAGCAGGAAGGCGAAGGTCGCGACCACGGGCCCGAAGGTACCGGTGGCGAAAGCCAGCGCCTGCAGCGGGGTCAGCACGAAGGGATCGTTGCCCGGTACCGGCGCCAGCGCTACCGCGGTCGCGCGCGCCAGCAGCACGGCCAGGCCGAACAGGAAGATGGCGAGCATTACCCGCTGGCCCACCGGGCGCGGGGGTGGCGCCAGCGCCAGCACCACGCGCAGGCCGATGGCGTATTGCAGCGCGATCAGCAGGCTGACCACCAGCAGTCGCCAGCGCAGCTCGGGCCAGGCGTAGGTGAAGACCAGGCAGGCCGCTAGCACGCCGACCGCGCACAGGTGCGGCCACTGGTAGCGCCCCGGCCGCTCGCCGCGGAAACGGTACAGCGCGCCGATGATCTCGGCGTAGCCCCACGCGATCAGGGCGTTGCCCAGCACGATCGAGGGGAAATCGGGAATGTGGTCGCGCAGGCCGAGCAGCAGCCAGCCCACCGATTGCGCGCCGATGCCGCGCGCCCAGGCCCATAGGCTGCCGCGCAAGGGCTCGGAATAGCCGCGCGAGGCGTACACCAGGCAGATCGAGATCAGCAGGGTGACGAATGCCGCCAGCAGCACCAACGTACGGATATCCAGCGTCATGCGCCGGCCCACTCCCTGCCCGGGCCCTGCACCCGGTCTGGGGACGCATGTAACCGGTTTGGCGCCGCCGGTGCAATCGCCCCGGCGCGCAAGCTGGCGGACGGCGGACGGCGGGCGTTGCCCTTGAGTACGGGCGCGGGCGGCCGCACTTGCTGACAATGCAGGGGATTCCGCCGCCCGAAGCCGATCCGCACGACCCCGTCACGGTGCGCCGCGATGCGCGCGGCTTTCGTCGCGCGCTGTGGACCAGCGTGGCCTTCGTGGCCTTCCTGGCCTGGCTGCACGGCATGCAGCAGCTGTTCGGGCAGTCCTTCACCGGCCTGGGCGTGCGGCCGGGCAATCCCTGGGGCCTGGTCGGGATGTTCTTCGCGCCCCTGATCCACGGCTCCTGGGAGCACCTGCTGGCCAATTCCCTGCCGCTGCTCGTGCTCGGCACCCTGGCGCTGTACGCGTATCCCCGCGCCAGCGCGCGCGCCCTGCCCCTGATGTGGCTGGGCGCCGGGCTGGGCACCTGGCTGATCGGGCGCGACAGCGTGCATTTCGGCGCCAGCGGCGTGGCCCACGGGCTGATGTTCTTCCTCTTCGTGCTCGGCGCGCTGCGCTGGGACCGGCGCGCGATCGCGGTGGCGCTGGTGAGCTTCTTCCTGTTCGGGACCATGGTCCTGACCGTGCTGCCGCGCGAGCCCGGGATCTCGTGGGAATCGCACCTCGCCGGCGCCGTGTTCGGTGCGCTGGCGGCGCTGCTGTGGCGCAAGCTCGATCCATCCCCGCCGCGACGCAAGTACAGCTGGGAACTGGAAGAGGAATGGGAGGCCCGCCAGGCCGCCGCCGCGCGCGATGAGTTCGAGCTGCCGCGACCGGATTCGGTGCCGGTGCTGTGGCAGCGCCCGGAGCCCGAGGAAAGCGGCCGCGTGATCCCGTTCCGGCCGCGCGCCGGGGGCGGCAGCGAAGGCGCCATCGGCGACGAACCGCCCACGCCGACGCGGCACTGAGGCTTGCGGCTGTTGTAGGAGCGCGCTCTGCGCGCGATAGGCGCCGCCGCAGCACGGGACGCTGATCGCGCGCAGAGCGCGCTCCTACAACGGTCCGGGGCTGGCGGGT
>JAGOEZ010000278.1 GCA_017997455.1 Lysobacterales bacterium
GCCGCCTTGACCCGCACCCGCGCCACCAGCTCGGTCGCGCGCGCCAGCACCAGTTCGCGTTGCGCCTCGGGCAGGCCGGCCTGCTCGACCAGTTCGCGCACCAGCGCGGTTTCGTCGCGGGCGTAGTGGGCCGTCATGGCGGCACGCAAGGCGTCGGCCGGGGCCGGCAGCTCGGGGCTCAGGATCGGGGCGGGTAGGGCGGCCATGGGCGGTTCGGGCCCGGTCGGGTCGGCCGGGGGGCGCACAGTGTAAGGCCCCGGGCCATCCCGGGGCGGTAATCCTGCCCGTCCGTGGCGGCAGGCACGCTGGCGGGCGGCGGCCGCGACATTTCACGCCGTCGCGGCGTGCCCTGCACGCCGCGGAGCGTATTCTCGATGCAAGACGGGGCAAGCGGCCGCTCGGCTTGCCCCCGCAATGGCCCGACAACTATCATTTCCCGGTTCCGCCGTGACCCTTCCAGGCCATGATCGAGCAGCTTGAGGCCCGTCCGCCGGACGCCGGCTTCGAGTTCCGCGTGCGGGCCGACCGTTCGGCGACGGCAGGTGGGCTGCTGGGCTTCTTCGGCCTGCTGGCCCTCACCGCTGGCGCCGTGGCGGCCTGGAGCTGGGGGCAGGGCAATGTGTTTGCGCCGTTCTTTGCCGTTGCCGAGTTGTCCGCCCTGGGCGCGTGCCTCGTGCTGGTGTGGCGGCGGCTGGAGCGGGTGGAGTTGATCGGGGTGCGGCGGGATGGCGTCACGGTGGCCCAGCCGCCGGCGCCGGGGGCCGTGCGGCTCGACGTGAACTGGGTGCGGGTGGAGCGTTGGCCGGGGCGCAGCGAAGCGGACCTGGCAAGACTGGTGCTGACCTCGCACGGACGCGCGGTGGAAATCGGCGGCTTCCTGGCCGCGCCCGAACGGGGCGCCCTGGAGCGGCAATTGCGGCAGGCGCTGGCGCGGGTGCGCGGCGCGGAGCCGGTATGACGGAATCGGAACCAAGGTGACGGCAATGAAGCAGATCGCGAAGTGGACGGGCCGGGCGGCGATCGCGCTCGCACTGGCCGCGCAGGCGCCGCTGGCGCTGGCGCAGACCCACGCCGAGCGCTGGCAGCTCAACATGACGCCGGGTGTCACCGAGACCGCGCGCACTGCCTACGAGATGCACATGATCATGCTGTGGATCTGCGTGGTCATCGGTGTGATCGTGTTCGGCGCGATGTTCGTCGCCATGTTCCGCTTCCGGAAATCGAAGGGCGCCAAGCCCGACACCGGCTTCGTCCACAGCACGCGGCTCGAGATCCTGTGGACCGTGATCCCGATCGTGATCCTGGTGGTGATGGCCTGGCCGGCCACGCGCAGCCTGATCCTGATGATGGACACCCGGGATGCCGAGATGACGGTCAAGGTCACCGGCTACCAGTGGAAGTGGCGCTACGAGGTGGTCGACTACCGCGGCGCGGCGCAGCCGATCAACTTCATGTCCTCGCTGGCCTACGAGAGCAACAAGACCCGCATGCTCGGCTCGGGCCTCGATCCCACCTCGCCCAACTACCTGCTCGAGGTCGATCGCGAGCTGGTCCTGCCCACCGACACCAAGATCCGCTTCCTGCTCAGCGCCGAGGACGTGATCCACGCCTGGTGGGTGCCGGCCCTGGGCTGGAAGCAGGACGCGATCCCGGGCTTCGTCAACGAGGCCTGGACCTCGATCGACCAGGCCGGCACGTATCGCGGCCAGTGCGCCGAGCTGTGCGGCAAGGACCACGGCTTCATGCCGATCGTGGTGCGCGCGGTGCCGCGCGCCGAGTTCGAACAATGGTTGGCCGCCAATGGCGGCACCCTGCCGGCGGGCCAGCAGCTCGCCGACACCAGCGCCGCCGCCGTCCCGGCCGGCCGCTGACCACCCGAATGCGCAGAGGCTAGACGACCATGGCGACGCACGCGGCCACCGAACACCACGACGACCACGACCACAAGCCCAAGGGCTTCCTGAACCGCTGGTTGTACTCGACCAACCACAAGGACATCGGGACCCTGTACCTGGTGTTCGCCTTCATCATGTTCCTGGTCGGCGGCGCGATGAGCGGCGTGATCCGCCTCGAACTGTTCCAGCCCGGGCTGCAGTTCGTGCACCCCGAGTTCTTCAACCAGATGACCACCATGCACGCGCTGGTGATGATCTTCGGCGGCGTGATGCCGGCCTTCGTCGGGCTGGCCAACTGGATGATCCCGCTGCAGATCGGCGCGCCCGACATGGCGCTGCCGCGCATGAACAACTGGTCGTTCTGGCTGCTGCCCTTCGCCTTCCTGCTGCTGCTGCTGCCGCTGATCATCTACCTGGTGACCGGCCAGGGCGCCGGCGGCCCGGCCGGCGGCTGGACGCTGTATCCGCCGCTGTCGCTGCAGGGCGGTTCCAACGTCGCGACCACGATCTTCGCGATCCACCTCATGGGCATCAGCTCGATCATGGGCGCGATCAACATCATCGCGACCATCCTCAACATGCGCGCGCCGGGCATGGACCTGCTGAAGATGCCGCTCTTCACCTGGACCTGGCTGATCACCGCGTTCCTGCTCATCGCGGTGATGCCGGTGCTGGCGGGCGCGGTGACCATGCTGCTGACCGACAAGTTCTTCCACACCAGCTTCTTCGCCGCGGCCGGCGGCGGCGACCCGGTGATGTTCCAGCACATCTTCTGGTTCTTCGGCCACCCCGAGGTCTACATCATGATCCTGCCGGCCTTCGGCATCGTGTCGGAGATCATCCCGACCTTCAGCCGCAAGCCGCTGTTCGGATACCAGGCGATGGTCTACGCCACCGCGTCGATCGCGTTCCTGTCGTTCATCGTGTGGGCGCACCACATGTTCACGGTCGGCATGCCGCTGGGCGGGCAGCTGTACTTCATGTACGCGACCATGCTGATCGCGATCCCGACCGGGGTGAAGGTCTTCAACTGGGTCACCACGA
>JAGOEZ010000279.1 GCA_017997455.1 Lysobacterales bacterium
TGACCGATGCGCAGCGCCTGACCGCGCTGGTGTTCCTGGGCATCCGCGATCCCGACACCTTCCCGCTGATCTTCTACCGCGAGAACTGCGCCGACATGGCGCTCACCGTCGCCGACATCGATCCGGCCCTGGTGCGCTCGGCGCGCGCGGTGCTGGTCAACGGCACCCACCTGTCGCAACCGCAGGTCTTCGAGGCCTCGCTCGCGGCCTGCCGGATCGCGCGCGACGCCGGCGCGCGCGTGGTCTTCGACATCGACTACCGGCCGGTGCTGTGGGGCCTGACCCGCAAGGACCAGGGCGAGAACCGCTACGTGGCGGACGCCGGCGTCACCGCGCGCCTGCAACAGGTGCTGCCGCTGTGCGACCTCGTGGTCGGGACCGAGGAGGAGATCCACATCCTCGGCGGCGCGGGCGAAACCCTCGCGGCCCTGCGCGCGATCCGCGAGCGCAGCGCCGCCTTGCTGGTGTGCAAGCGCGGGCCGCAGGGCTGCGTGGCCTTTCCCGGGCCGATCCCCGCACGGCTGGACGAGGGCGTGGTCGGGCGCGGTTTCGCGGTCGAGGTCTACAACGTACTCGGCGCCGGCGATGCCTTCATGGCCGGCTTCCTGCGCGGCTGGCTGCGCGACCTGCCGCTCGAGACCGCGTGCGAATACGGCAACGCCTGCGGCGCGATCGTGGTCTCGCGCCACGGCTGCGCGCCGGCGATGCCGACCTGGGAGGAGCTGCAGCGCTTCCTCGACGGCAGCGCGCGGCCGCTGCGGCTGCGCGACGACGCCGAGCTCGAGCACCTGCACTGGGCCACCACGCGCGAGCGCCACTACGACGAGCTCACCGTGCTGGCGATGGACCATCGCAGCCAGTTCGAGGACCTGTGCCGGGAGCTCAAGGCCGATCCGGCGCGCATTCCCGAATTCAAGGCGCTGGCGCTCAAGGCGGTGGACCGCGTCGCGCGCGGCGACCCGCGCTTCGGCGTGCTGCTCGACGGCCGCTACGGCATGCGCGGCCTCGAGGCCGCCGCCGACACCCCGTACTGGATCGGGCGCCCGATCGAGCTGCCCGGTTCGCGCCCCTTGGCTTTCGAGGGCTCGCCCGACGTCGCCACCGAACTCCAGACCTGGCCGCGCCACCACGTGGTCAAGTGCCTGGTCCTGTACCACCCCGACGATGCGGACGAATTGCGCGAGCGCCAGCTGCGCCAGCTCCTGCGCCTGCAGGACGCCGCGCGCAAGACCCGCCACGAGCTCCTGGTGGAGATCATCGCCGGGCGCCACGGCGCGGTGGCCCCCGACACGGTTTCGCGCGCGATGCAGCAACTCTACGATGCCGGCATGAAACCCGACTGGTGGAAGCTCGAACCCAGCGACGATGCCGCGGCCTGGTCGCAGGTCGCCGCCACCCTCGCCGCCAACGATCCGCTGTGCCGCGGCGTGGTGCTGCTGGGCCAACTGACCTCGCACGAGGCGCTGCTGGCCTCGTTCCGCGCCGCGGCCTCGACCGAGGTGGTCAAGGGCTTCGCGGTCGGGCGCTCGATCTGGGCCGAGGCGGCGCAGCGCTGGATGGCCGGCGAGATCGACGACGAGGCCGCGATCGCCGATCTCGCGCAACGCCTGGGCGTGCTGGTCGAGGCCTGGCGCGCGGCGAAGGGCAGGGCAGGGACGTCGGCAGGCCGTGTCGCTGCAGCCACCGTGGTGGCGCGATGAGCACCGTGCGCCTGACCGCCGCGCAGGCGCTGGTGCGCTGGCTCTGCGCGCAATACGTCGAGGTCGACGGCGCCGAACAGCCGTATTTCGCCGGGGTCTGGGCCATCTTCGGCCACGGCAACGTGGCGGGCCTGGGCGAGGCGCTGTACGCCGCGCGCGATGTGCTGCCGACCTGGCGCGCGCACAACGAACAGGCAATGGCGCACGCCGCGATCGCCTATGCCAAGCAGATGCGGCGCCGCCGCGCGATGGTATGCACGACCTCGATCGGCCCGGGCGCCACCAACCTGGTCACGGCAGCCGCGCTCGCCCACGTCAACCGCCTGCCGGTGCTGCTGCTGCCCGGCGACGTCTACGCCAGCCGCCGGCCCGATCCGGTGCTGCAGCAGCTCGAGGATTTCGGCGACGGCACGGCGTCGGCCAACGATTGCCTGCGCCCGGTGTCGCGCTACTACGACCGCATCACGCGGCCCGAGCAGTTGCTCGACGCGCTGCCGCGCGCGCTGGCGACCCTGCTCGATCCGGCGAACTGCGGGCCGGTCACGCTCGGGCAGTGCCAGGACGTGCAGGCCGAGGCTTGCGACTGGCCCGAGGCCTTCTTCGCGCGCCGCGTCTGGCGTATGCGCCGCCAAGCCGCGGATGCGCGTGAGCTCGACGCGCTGGCCGCGGCGCTGCGCGCGGCGAAGCATCCGCTGCTCATCGCCGGCGGCGGCGTGCTCTACAGCGGGGCCGAAACGGTGCTGGGCGAGTTCGCGCGCCGCTGCGGCCTGCCCGTGGCCGAGACCCAAGCCGGCAAGGGCGCGCTGCCCTGGAACCACGCCTGCGCGCTGGGCTCGATCGGGGTCACCGGCTCGAGCGCCGCCAACGCCGCCGCCGCGCAGGCCGACCTCGTGGTCGGCATCGGCACGCGGCTGGCCGATTTCACCACCGGTTCGCGCACGTTGTTCCCGCAGGCACGGACGTTCCAGGTCAACGTGCAGGCCCACGATGCGCACAAGCACGGCGCGGAGCCCGTCGTTGGCGATGCACGCGAAGTCCTTGTAGCCCTTGCGGCCGCACTCGGCGACTGGCGCTCCGGCGCGATCGAGAACCATCGTGCGGCGGTGGCCGGGTGGAACGCCGCGGTCGACGCCGCCACCGCGGGCGAGCCGGCGCGCACGCAGCCCAGCGACGCGCAGGTCATCGGCGCGGTCCAGCGCGCGCTCGGCGACGACGCGATCGTCGTGTGCGCCGC
>JAGOEZ010000281.1 GCA_017997455.1 Lysobacterales bacterium
GCGCTGATGGAGTTGCGCGGCTGGTTCCCGCGCGGCAGCGCGACCCGCGAGGCGATGAAGCACTGGCACTACATGCTCGGGCTCTCGGTCCTGGCGCTGGTGTTCGTGCGCATCGCCGCGCGCTTCCTCTCACCCACGCCCGCGGTCGTGCCAGCGCCCTCCGCGCCGCAGGCATGGGCGGCGAAGCTGGTCCACCTCGCGCTCTACGCGCTCATGATCGGCCTGCCGCTGGTCGGCTGGATGATCCTTAGCGCCGAGGGCGATGCCGTGCCGTTCTTCGGCCTCGAGCTGCCGCCGTTGCGGGCGCCGGACAAGGCCGCGGTCGAGTCCCTCGAGGACCTGCACGAGCTCGGCGGCAAGATCGGTTACGCGCTGGTCGGGCTGCACGCGCTGGCGGCGCTGTTCCACCACTACGTGCAGAAGGACAACACCCTGCGGCGCATGCTGCCCGGGCGCGACTGAGGGTCGCGGGCGGCCGCAGGCCGCCTCAGTCGAGGAATTCGCGCCGCAGGTCGACGCTGCCGCGCATGCCGAGGTCGGCGTGGTGGTCACGCAGCCACTCGTCGGCGCTGGCGCGGCCGCGGTCGCGCAAGCCGGTGAGGAAACGCGCGTCGGTGCTGATCTTGGTCGCGGCGGGGAGCGTGCCCATCACCGCGTCGGCGCGGATCAGGTGCACCAGCACCTTGCGCATGCGGCGCGCGTACTCCGGCTTCAGCCAGCCCTCGGTGAGCTGGCGGCTGACGAACTCCACCGCGCGCATCTCGCGCATCAGCGAGGAATTGAAGCTGATCTCGTCGACGCGGTCGGCGATCTCCACCGGCGTGGTCGGCACGTTCTCGCGCCGGATCTGGTTGACCATCACCACCACCACGTCGCGGGTGTCGGTCTGGTAGAAGAGCGGGAACAGCACCGGGTTGCCCATGTAGCCGCCGTCCCAGTAATGCTCGCCGTCGATCTGCACCGCCTGGAACAGGTGCGGCAGGCAGGCCGAGGCCATGACCGCGTCGACCGACATCGAGGCGTTGTCGAAGATCCGCACCTTGCCGCTGCGCACGTTGGTCGCGCACAGGAACAGCTTGACCTCGCCGCAATGGTGCAGGGCCTCGAAATCGACGCAGGCCGCGAGCAGGTCGCGCAGGGGATTGAGGTTCAGCGGGTTGAACTGGTACGGCGAGACCATGCGGGTGAAGGACTCCATCGCCCAGTGCTGCGCCGCCAGCCCCGGATGCGCGCCGGCATTGCCCACCGGATCGGCGCCGGCCAGCGCCGCCGCCGGATTGAGCATCGCGCCCATGCGGCTCACGCGCTGCCAGAAATCCGCGAGCGTGGCGCGCGCGCCGTCGTGCCCGCCGTGCATGAGCCCGTGCGCCACCAGCACCGCGTTCATGGCCCCGGCGCTGGTGCCGCAGATCCCGTCGATGGCCACGCGGCCATCCTCGAGCAGGCGGTCGAGGACGCCCCAGGTGAAGGCGCCGTGCGCGCCGCCGCCCTGCAATGCCAGGTTGATCGGCTTGGGCGCCGGCGCGGACTTGCGCGGGGATCGCGGCGCGCGCTTGCGTGCTGTGGCCATGGCGAGTCCCGCTCGTCCGACGAGGTAGCGCGAACGATACGGCACCGCGGCGCTGCGCGCAGCGTCCGCCGTTGCCCTGGCGTCGGGGTGCGGTGGCGGGCTACTCGAAGCTGTCGGCGAAGATCCCGTCGAGGATGCCCTCGTCGATCAGGATGAAACTGTCGGACACGCCGTTGAAGTCGTTGCCGACCAGGTTGCTGGCGAGCGAGTCGAAGATCATCGACAGGCCGCTGGCATCGATCGCCACGCGCGTGCCCGAGACCTGGTTGCCAGCGGCGTCGTTGATGTCGCTGCTGATGAGGAACGGCGTGCCCACGGCGCCCGGGATGTGCAGGTAAACCTGGTCGAACAGGCCCGAGCCGAAGAAGCAGGTCAGCACGACCACCCCGTTGTCGGCGACATCGTTCTCGCGACAACCGGTGGCCGTGACCGCGTTGAGCACCGGCAGCGGCACGCTGCTGGTCGCCAGGGTGACGCGATCGTGCACGTAGACCCGGCTGGCGAAGGGGCCGCCGGCGAGGTTGGTGGCGAAGGAGCGGAAGCTGACGAAGCGGCCATTGGGCGAGATCGCGCCGAGGTCGGACTGGCTGTTGGCCGCGGCGCCGGCCGCGCTGCGGCTCGCGAGCGCGGTCGTGTCGGTGGCGAGGTCGCGCACGTAGACCTGGATCGTGCCGGAACCCACGCCCGGGACGATGTTGCCGGCATTGCTGGCATAGACCACGTAGCGGCCGTCGTCGCTGATCGCTTGCCCGCTGAGCGCCACGATGCCGACCCCGGTGAGTTGTCCCGCCGCGTTGAGCGAGGCCACTTCGATGGCGCCGGTCTGCAGGTCCTTGACGAAGGCCTCCTCCACGCCCTGCAGGTTCACGCCGACCAGGTTGCCGGCATCGGAACGGAACACCACGTAACGCCCGTCGCCGGAGATCGAGGCGTCGCGCGCCTGGCCTGAAGCCGAGCCCGAGGCGGGCGCGCCCGCCGCGCTGGCGCTGGCCAGCACCAGCGCGCCGGTCTGGCGATCCTTGCGCACGACCTGGAAGCCGTTGGTGCCCACGCCGAGCTCGAGGTTGTTGGCCTGGGTCTCGAAGGCGGTGTAGCGGCCGTTGCGCGAGGTGCTGGGCGCAAAGGAATTGCCGTTGAAGGCGGTGCCGCCACTGGTGGTCGAGAGGTTGACCACGTTGCCGGCGACGAGGTCGATCGAGATGATCTTTGCGCCGGTGATGCTGCCCGGCACCCAGTTGGTGGCGCTGCTGGAGAACGCGAAGACCTTGCCGTTGGCCGACACCGTGGGCGCGTTCGATGGGCCATTGGCCTCGAGCGCGGGCGCCGGCGGCAGCAGCCGTCCGAACAGGAACTGCGCCTGCGC
>JAGOEZ010000280.1 GCA_017997455.1 Lysobacterales bacterium
CCTTGGAGGTCGCGACGGGTGAGCCAATGGCAGCCGCCGCGGCGATGCGGCGCTCGACCTCGGTCCCGGGGACGTAGCCGGTGGTCCGCGTGCCATCGGCGTAGAACATCGTGGGCGTGCCGTTGACGCCGAGTTGTCGCGCCAGTTGGAGGTTGCGGTCGAGCGCAGTCGGGCAGTCGGCCTGGCTGTTCAGGCCGCTGGTGTCGGCGTTGAGCATCACCGCTTGCCAGCTCTTCGCTGGATCGGTGGAGCAGAGGATCGCCTGCGGCAGTTGCCGGCCCTGGAAGGGCAGCAGGAACGTGTAGACCGTGACGTCCTGGAGCTTGGCCAGCTCCGGCTCGAGCCGCCGGCAGAACGAGCAGGAGGGGTCGCTGAAGGCGTAGAGCGTGCGCGCGCCGCTGCCGTGCACGACCTTCAGGGCGTCCTGCAGCGGCAGCTTCGCGATGTCGATCGGCCGGTCGGTGCTGTCGGCCGTATCGACGGCCGGGCGGGCGGCCTGTGCCCGCGCGAGCTTCGGTCCGGTGATGTCGGTGGCCGTCTTCGCGTCGAGCAGGCGGCCCATGATGAAGTACCGCGGGTTCTTCGGCGACACGAAGGCCACGTTGGGACCCATCCACACCTCGTAGATCCCGGGGACCTCGCTGGCCGCGACCGACGTGAAGCTGGTCGCCGGGTACGCGCGCTTGAGGGCGGCGAGCAGCCGGGCTTCGTCGGTCGACGGGCCGGCCGCGGCGGACTGCACGGCCAGCGCCAGGATGGCGCCGGCCAGGAGGCGTTCATTCTTCATCGGTGGTCACCTTCAGGTAGCGCTCGGAGGGGTCCGTGCGGCCAGGCAGCGAGGTGGGGGCGTTGGACGCCGTGCTGGCGTCGGAGCCCTCGATGCGCACGCCCTTGGTCAGGACGACATCGATCTCGCGGCCGGCATCGATCTCGATGATCGGGAAGGTCTGCTCGGCCAGCTTGATGTAGTACTGCGCCAGCCGGTCCAGGGCCTTGCCGACACCCGAACCGACGCCGGCGCGGTAGGCGTCGGCGCCGGTCGCCGTCGCGACCGAACCCAGCGGCGAGGTGCTGTAGGTCGTGTTGGCTTGCGAGAAGCCCTGGCCGATCCCGCTGACCACGCCGGCGAGCAGCGCGTTGGCCAGCATCTGGCCCTGCTTGCTGACCAGGCGGCCGCGCATGCCGACCTTGCCGTCCTCGCCGAAGACCGAGCCCTGGATCTTGACCTCCAAAGGTTCACCGTTCGGCCGAATGCAGGACAGCAGTTCGGTGCGCAGGTAGGCCCGATGGGAGCCGATGTCGCCGTAGCCCGCGGCGATGACGAAGCATTCGCGGTACTCGGCTCGATAGCGGTTGGGCAGGACCGAGTTGTCCGACAGGCGGATCAGCACTGGATGCGGATTGCTCTGGGCCTGTCCGCCGGTGGGAGCATCCAGGCCGCCGAGCAGTTGACCCTTGGTGAAGCTGATCGGCAAGAAGCTGTCGAGCGTCTCGCGCTTCTTGCTGCTGCCCTCGGCGGGGTCGCTGGCGCGCACTGGCGCGGCCAGCGTGACACGCGTGAGCTGAGGCTGCGCCGGCGCTGCCGCGACGTCGATGCCACTGGGGGACGAGGTGTTGGGCAGCCCGGGTGGCATCGCGCCACGCTGATAGGCCACGGGCGGCGGCGGCGCTGGCGGCAGGGCGGCCGGCGCGCGAGGCAGCGTCGACTCGGGCGGATTGGCCGGGGGAGGATTGGCGGGGGCAGCCGCCATCCCGGGTGCTGAAGCCGCGCGTGCCGCATCCAGGGGACGCGACTTGAGCCGCTCCTCCATCTCTGCGAGACGGCGAAGCAGTTCCTGCTGCTTGTCGTTGAGGTCGCGGTTGACCTTGCGTTGCTCGTCGCGTTCGGCCTTGTAGCTTTCGAGTTCCTTGCCGGCCTTGCCGATCCAGACTTCGGAGTCCTTCACCTGCGAACCCGGCGCCATCAGATCGACGTTGGTCGGTCGCACGTCGCTCTTGGCCGCGGCGGCCGCGGCGCGCTGAGCGCTGTCGCCCGAGCCCGCGGAGAACACGGCCCACAGCAGGCCCACCCCGCAACCGGAGATCAGGGCAGCCATGGTCCATTGACGCGCGCGCGGCGACATGCGCTCGGCAACGCCTGTCCAGCGCACGCGAAGGTTGTCGACGAAGCTGGGCATGGTCAGCTCCCCTGGCGGATGACGTAGACGGACGTGCTCTCACCCGGGCGCAGGTTGTGGTTCTCGATCGAGACGGCCAGCACGCCGCCGCGCTCGCGATCGAACTCCTGCTCGGCGAGGACCATGTCCTGGGTCGACACGTTGGTGAGCACGTAGCGCTCGCCGACCAGGCCGCGTCCCTCGTACAGGCGCACCAAGGCAAACTTCGCCTCCTGCCAGAGCTGGATCGGACGGTTCACCTCGTCGACCCGGATGTCCGTGGGTGGCCGGTCCGCCGCCATGGCTACCAACATGCCCTTCAAGGCGCGCACGTGCTGCGGCGTGCGGGCGGAAGCCGTTGCGCCGCCGGCCTCAGCGCGGGACAGTCGGGCTGTCTTGTCGCGGATGACGATCGTGTCCGCCGGCGTGTCGGACCGCCGCAGCAGCAGCGTGTAGGTCGCGTGCTGCGTCGACACGAAGAGGTTGACCGGCTTGCCCGGGCCGCCCACCGGGCGCACGTAGATTTCCCCCTTGTCGACGTCGCACTCGAGAACGATCTCGCCCGCGGGATTCACCATGCCCGTGGCAGGCGCCGGCGATGCACCGGGTTGCGGCGGCACGGCGGCCGTGATCGCGGCGCCGCAGTTGGCCGAGTAGATGTTGCCGAAGACGTTCGTGATCGGCGCGCCGTCGACGCGGATGCGGGTGGCCTCCTTGATCGACAGGACGGCATCGACGGAGACCCCGTCGCTGCCCTCGACGACCTGCAGCGCGAGC
>JAGOEZ010000282.1 GCA_017997455.1 Lysobacterales bacterium
GCGCTGCCGCGCAACAAGACCGACGAGGAACTGCGCGCACTGGCGGCGCGCGGCGGCGTCGCGGGGATCTACTTCATGCCCTTCCTGCGCGCGTCGGGACAGCCGATGGCCGAGGACCTGGTGCGGCACATCGAGCATGCGGTGTCGGTGTGCGGCGAGGACCACGTCGGGCTGGGCAGCGACGGCCCGATTTCGCCGGTCCCGTTCGACGAGAAGTTCCGCGAGGCGCATCGCGAGGACGTGCGCAGGCGCCGCGAGCTCGGCATCTCCGCGCCCGGCGAGGTCGACGACGTCTACACCTTCATTCCCGACCTCAACACGCCGCGCCGCTTCGAGGCCATCGCCGTGCTGCTGTCGGCGCGCGGCCACAGTGACGCGCGCATCGGCAAGATCCTGGGCGGCAACTTCGCCCGGGTCATGGGCGAGGTGTGGGGCTGAGCGGCCGCCCCCGCGCCGGGGCCCGACGAAGGACCGCGACGCCGCGCCGGGAAGTCAATCGCAGGGCAGGCCGGGCGCGAGCGCGATGCGTTCGAGCACCAGCGCCTGGGTGCCGTCGAGTCCGCTGAGTACCGCCGTCGCAGCGTCGCAGGAGTCGAAGACGAGGCGCACGCTGCCCCAGGGCTCGCGCCGGATCGCCATCGGGTCGAGGCCGTTGAAGCGGCCGCCGCGCGTCACCACCAGCGGTACGCTGATCTCCTGCCCGTAGTCGAAGCGACCATCGCGGGTGCCGACCAGGAAGAGGTTGCTGCCGTCGTCGCGATGGCCGTAGAAGAAGAGCAGAAGGCGCTCGCCGGCGAGCCACTGTAGCTCGATGCCCTGGCCACTGGTGGCGGGTTCGTACCAGGCGCCGGTGAGCCCGCGTGGATCGTTGATTGGCCGCGCCGAGCCCCCGCCGAGCGCGATGCGGCTCACGGCCATGCCGATCACGCCGCCCTCGGCCACCGGATGGGCCACGTACGCGGCATGCGCGGACAGTGCCAGCGTGATGTAGTCGCCGAGGAACTGGAACGGTTGCGGGCCCAGCGGCGACCAGTTGGTGCTGGCCGATTCGATCGGTGCCTCGGTGAGCCGTTGCGCCTCCCAGTTGCGGCCGCGATCGGCGCTGACCGCGTACCAGAAGTCCACCGGCGCGCTGGCGGCCGCGTCGTTGCCGGCGTGGCGCCGCGTGTCGTACCACGCCAGGTGCAGGCGACCCTGCGCATCGACCTCGATCCACGGCAGGAACTGGTCGCTCCAGGCCGGCGCCGCGGCGGTGATGTTGCGTCCCGCGGACCAGGTGGCGCCGCCATCCACGGACTCGAACAGCAGCAGGTCGACGTCGGCTTCGGTGCCGACGCGCTGGGTCACGTCGGCCAGCACCGCATAGATCGTGCCATCCACCGGGCTGCGCGCGATCACGGTGGCCGGCGCCACGCGGTAGCTGCCCGGCGTCGCGTCCATCAGGCCCGTGGCTGGCGCGGCCGGATCGTGGATGAGGCTGGGCGCGGCAAAGGAGCGCGCGAGGTCGTTGCTGCGCGTGTAGACCGGCTGGTCGCTGCGGATGTAGGTCACGCCCAGGGTGGCGTCCGGGTACACGCGCGGCAGCGGCAGGCCCTGCGCCTGCGGCAGGTCCACCGCAGCGGACCAGGTGACGCCGCGATCGGTGCTGGCCCGCGCGCCGCTGCGGTCGATGAAGTACAGCGCGCGGCCTCCGCCGGGCGCCGGTCCGGCGGCCAGCCAACCCTTGTCGACGCGCACGCCGGTCGCGACCACGCGGCCAAGCTGGAATGCCGCGCTGTCGGCGCCCATCGAAGGCGCGATCCAGGCCGCGCGATCGGCACTCGATTGCGACATCGCGCCGACGTACACAGCGCCGGCGACCGGATCCGACTCGACCATGGGATCGAAGGGGATTCCGGCGGCCATCGGCGGCGCCGTGGTCGCGACCGGCGCGAAGCTGCGCCCGCCGTCGATGCTGCGCGCGAGCGAGAGTCCGGTGTCGCTGACGCCATCGGCGCCGGTGCGCGCGTTCATCCACAGCGCCAGCAGTTCGTCGCCATCGGCAGTGGCTGGATCGGCGCGCACGACATCGAGCGCGACCTCCCAGTTCTGCAACTCGGGCTGGCCGGCATCGAGACGCGTGCGACGCACGACCAGGGCCTTCGAGGGTGCGCGCAGCAGCGCCGGTTCGAAGCGGCGCGGCAAGCGCGTCGTGGCCGGGGCCTGCGCGGGCGCCATCTCGAGCTGGTCGGCAGGGGGTCCGTATTCGCCGGCTGCGTCGCGCCGCACGGGCGTGCACGCGCACAGCCCGATGGCCAGCGTCGCGGCCAGTGCGCGGGTCGCGGGTGGGGTCATTGCGCCTCGTCCAGGCGACCGTACTTGCGCAGCTGCGCGCGCAGTTGCTCGTGGTCGATCGCGTGCAGCACGTGGCCCTCGATGCCGTCGAGCGTGCGCGCGGCCACCATCGCGTTGACGATCGCCTCCTCGGTGGCAAGCGCGGTGGCTTCGAACAGGCCATCCAGCGAGTCGTTGGCCAGCGCTTCCAGCCTGGCGATGCCGCCGCCCGACGAGGCCGCATCCGCGTTGGCGGTGCTGAAGGCGACGAAGATGTCGCCCGAGCCGTTGCCCGACATGCTGCCCACGCGCGCGAGGCCGATCGCCACGCGGCGGGCCACGCGCTCGAGCTGGTGCGGCAGCAGCGGCGCGTCGGTGGCCACCACCGCGATGATCGAGCCCAGTTCGTTGTTGGTGCCGGCCTCCTCGGTGAAGGGCGCGTGCTCGGGCATGGCGCGGCCGACCGGCACGCCGGCGATCTGCAACTGCCAGCGGCGGCCGAAGTTCGATTGCACCAGCACGCCCACGGTGTAGTCGGCCACGCCCTTGACCCGCACGCGGCGCGACGAGGTCCCGGTGCCGCCCTTGAACTCGAAGCTGTGCATG
>JAGOEZ010000085.1:0-1617 GCA_017997455.1 Lysobacterales bacterium
GCCATGCACCATCAACTGCAGCGCATCCGAGCGCATGCCCACCCACCAGCTCTCGGGGTCGACGCGCTCGATCCGGCCGGCCAGTGCCGGCGTGGACGCGACCAACGCGATCAAGCCGGCCAGGATGCGGGCCGCCGGGCGCTGGCGACCGCCCGTGTCCCGGTGCGCCACGGCGGAAACTGCGGTCGGGTCGCGGGTGGCAGCCATGTCATGCTCGTCGGATGGGCGGCAGGTGGCCGCGATGCCGCAAGTCTGGAGCAAGCGGCACCTCACGGCCAGTTGGCGCGGCGCCGGCGTCCATCGGCCGCAGCGGCGCCTCGAACCCGCCGGGCCGCCACTCGTCGCAGCAGATGTCCGGCGCGACGCGGCTACGCGATAGTCTTGGGCCACGCAGTCCCTGCAGCCCGGACCGGGCTGGACAGGTACTGCCAACCGACTCGCACGGACTTGCCACGATGACACGACGCCGGAAGATCCTGGGCAGCATCGCGCTGATCCTCGCCGTTGCGCTGGGGGCGCTGGCGTTCGCGCTGAGCCACGAGTCGGCTTGCACCCCGGCGCCTGCGCTCGCCGCCGATGCGCCGCGGATGAAGGCAATCGCCCATCGCTGCTATGGCGGGCCCGAGGTGCTCAAGCTCGAGGAAATCGAAAAGCCGGTGCCTGCGGACAACGAGGTCCTGGTCAAGGTGCACGCAGCCGGGGTCAATCCGCTGGATTGGCACTACCTGCGCGGCAAGCCCTACATCATGCGCCTGAGTTCGGGCTTCGGCGCGCCGGGCACCCCGCGCCTGGGCGTGGACTTCGCCGGCACCGTCGAGGCGGTCGGCAGCCGCGTCACGCGCTTCAAGCCCGGCGACGCGGTGTTCGGCGCCAAGCGCGGCGCCTTCGCCGAGTACGTGCGGGTGCCCGAAGACCAGTCGCTGGTGCTCAAGCCGGCCAATGTGAGCTTCGAGCAGGCGGCGTCGGCGCCGATCGCGGCAGTCACCGCGCTGCAGGCGCTGCGCGACCAGGGGCGGCTCAAGCCCGGACAGAAGGTGCTGATCAACGGCGCATCGGGTGGCGTGGGCACCTTCGCCGTGCAGATCGCCAAGGCGCTCGGCGCGGAGGTGACCGGCGTGTGCAGCACGCGCAATGTGGCGATGGTCGAGGCCCTAGGCGCGGACCATGTCGTCGACTACACGCAGGAGGACTTCATCGAGGGCGGGCAGGTCTACGACCTCGTCCTCGACAACGTCGGCAATCGCCCGCTGTCGGACTACACCGACATCCTCAAGCCCGACGGCATCTTCGTCATCATCGGCGGGCCCAACGAAGGCGCGTGGCTCGGCGCCATGATCAGCCCGATCAAGGCCAAGCTGCTCTCGCCCTTCGTGAGCCAGGACTTCCGCTTCTTCCTCGCCGACGCGAATCCGGCGGACCTCGCGGTACTGGGCGAGATGATGCAGTCGGGCAAGCTGGTGCCGGTGATCGACCGGCGCTATCCCCTGGCCGAGGTCCCGGCCGCCATCGCGTACCTCGAAAGCGGTCGGGCGCGCGGCAAGGTGATCATCGACGTGCCGTAGCGCTGCGGGGTACGCGCGGCGCGGTCAGGGCGGCGGAGGCCGTCGGCGAAAGGCG
>JAGOEZ010000085.1:1717-10755 GCA_017997455.1 Lysobacterales bacterium
CAGATTCGCTCCCCAGATTCGCTCCCGGTGTACGGATTCGCTCCCGGACCGCCAAATTCCCATGGTTGCCAAGTGCCCGAAGAGGCTAGCCGACTGCGCAGGCCCCGGCTGGTATCGTGCACGCCGGTACCCGCAGGCGTGGCCGGCTGCGCGTCGCCTGCGTCCATCGTCTTCCGGATTCAACCAACAGGAGGTTCCATGCGTGCCCTTCACTTGATCTGCACCGCGCTGCTGGGCGCGGCGATTTCCACCCACGCGATGGCGCAGTCGGCCACCGCGAACGTGTCGCGTGCGCCGGGCAAGGTCACCGCGACCAAGACGGTCGACATCACCGCCGATATCACGGCGATCGACGCGGCAACCCGCGGCGTGACGCTCAAGGGGCCCGAGGGCAACATGGTCGAGTTGACCGCGGGACCGGAGGTCCAGAACTTCGACCAGCTCAAGGTCGGCGACAAGGTGCAGATGCAATACGTCGAGCAGCTCGAGCTCGAATTGATCAAGGGCGGCGGCAGGCCCGTGGTCCGTTCGGAAGCCAGCGGCGGCGCGCGCGCCGCGCAGGGTGCGGCACCGGCCGGAATGGTCGCCGCCCAGGTGACGACCATCGGCGACGTGATCGCGCTCGACCCGGCCACGCAGACCGTCACGCTCAAGGGACCCGAGCAGACTGTCGACCTGGCGGTGAAGGATCCCGAGCAGTTCAAGCTGATCGCGATCGGCGACCAGATCCAGGCCACGCTGACCGCGGCGGTCGGCATCGCAGCCAGCACGCCGGCGGCCCAGTAGGCCGTCGCGCCGTCGAATCGTCATCCGTCGTGCAAGCGCGGCGGGTGACGGCGGATGCGCCCCGAATCGCCCGCTGCGCCGGCTGGCTGCGGCCAGGCCCGGCGCACTCGGTGCATCGAGTCCTGCGGCGCGCGGCGCCGCGCGGAGGCTTGCCGCGCACATCGACATCCAGGCAGCGTGCGATCGCTGGCCTAGTCGCGCGTGTCGCGTGCCCAGGGTGCGCCCAGCCGCGCGGCGATCGCCGCGGCAAACGCGTCCGCGGCCGGTGGGTGCCTGCGCAGCCATAACTCCGGCTCGATCAACTCCAGTTCCATGACGCAGGGATTGCCCCCGGCGTCGAGCACCATGTCGACGCGGCCGTAGGCCGGAGCATGCGGGCAGGCGGCCATGGCCTGCGACGCCAGCGCCCGCTGCGCCCGGGTCGGCTCGCAGGCGTGCAGGGTGCCGCCATGGTCGTCCTGCACGCGGAAGTCACCGGCCTTGGCGCGCTTGCGCAAGGCATGCGTGTAGTGGCCGTCGATCAACACCAGCGTGTCTTCGCCCTGGTCGAGGATCGCGGGCAGGAAGGGCTGCAGCATCAGCGCCTCGCCGGCCAGCAGGGCGCGCACCACCGGTTCGATGGCGGCGGCGCTGTCCCGATCCAGGCGGTAGGTGTGGCGCGCCGCGCCGGAGATGCAGGGCTTGACGATGGCCTGGTCCCAGCCGGCAGCCTCGAGGTGCGCCGCGAGCGGCGTGGCGTCGCCACGTTCCAGGTAGCGCGTGGGTACGATCGGCACGCCTGCCGCGGCAAGGTCGCCGAGGTAATGCTTGTCGATGTTCCAGCGCAACAGCGCGGCCGGATTGCACAGGCGCGTGCAGGCTGCGACGCGGTCGAGCCAGGCCATGAATTCGGCCTGGCGGTCGAAGTAGTCCCAGGTGGTGCGAAACACCGCGATGCCGAAGCGCGACCAGTCGATTGCGGGATCGGCCCAGTCCACGCGCACCGAACTTAGTCCCCGCGCGCGCAGGGCCGCCTGCAAGAGGCCGTCGTCGGCGAGGATGTTGCCGAGGTACCAGTCGCCGGGCGCGGCGACGCCCGCGGTGTAGCGGTGGTCGGTGAGCAGGGCGACGTCGGCGGCGGGCGACTTCATCGTTCCGTTTCCAGGACGTCCGCTCACGGTCCCGGGATCTCGGCCTCCACCAGTTTGCCCAGCAGCACCAGCGATTCCTGCCAACCCAGGTAGCAGGCCTCGAGCGGGATCACTTCGGGAATCCCCTCCTGGACCACGTGCAGTTCGGTGCCGCACGAGACCGGCGCCAGCGTGATGGTCGCCACCATCTGGCCGGGCAGGTTCGGGTCGTCGAAGCGGTCGGTGTAGCGCAGGCGCTGGTTCGGCACGATCTCCAGGTACTCGCCGCCGAAGGCATGGCTGCCGCCGGACGAGAAGTTGGTGAAGGACATCCGGAAGGACCCGCCGACCCGGGCGTCGAGGTGGTGCACCTTGCCGGTGAAGCCGTTCGGCGGCAGCCATTTGGCCATCGCGTCGGCATCGAGGAACGCGCGGAACACGCGCTCGGGCGGCGCGCGCAGGACGCGGTGCAGTCGGACGGTACCGGTGGCCATGTCCTCTCCTCGAATCACTGGGCTGCGAAAGCGTACAACGGGCGACCCATTTGCGGCCCGCCCCATCGAAGGCGTCGGATCCCGAAGTCCCGCACGACCGGCGGGGCCAGGAATGAGCACCCTGACTCCGGTCTGGATCCCGGTCCGGGCCGCGCGCCTTACCCGTCCCGAAGCCGTCGGGTCATGTAGACGCTGTTCGGATCATCGGTGTAGTCGCCGAACGGCGCGCAGTAGGCGAAGCCGTGGCTTTCGTAGAGCCGGTGCGCGGGCGCGAAGGCCGCCATGGAGCCGGTTTCGAGGCTGAGCTGCTCGTAGTCGCGGGCCACGGCTTCGTCGATGAGATGGGCCAGCATCGCGCGCGCGACGCCCTTGCCGCGGTGCGCCGTCGCGGTGCGCATGGACTTGATTTCGCCGTGGGTGGTGGTCAGTGCCTTGAGCGCACCGCAGCCCAGCAGCTGGTCCCCGGACCACGCCGTCCAGAAGCTGATGTCCGGCGTGCGGAGCGCCGCGAGGTCCAGCACGTGCACGCTGCCTGGAGGCGAGAGGCTGTGCATGCTCTGGACGTGCTCGTCCAGCAGCGCCCGGATTTCCGGGCCGGAGAGGTCGTCAAGGCGAATGCGCACGGCGGCTGCGGGAGGCGCAGGTTCCCGGATAGGCGTTGCCGCGATTGTGCCCTGATTCCGCGGGCTACCGGTCGTCGGGCAAGGCGTAGGTCTCGGCTTCGGTGCTGGTCGCGGCAGGGGACTCGAGGGACTCGACGGCCTCGAACGATTCCGCCTCGCGTGCCTCCCGCATCGCCGCGAGCTGCAACTTGCGGCGCAGGTGGCCGTAGGAGGTGCGGTATTCGGCGTAGGAGCTCGATGGGCCAGCCAGCATGCGGTACTGGCGTTCCGTCAGGCCCGCCTCACGGGCCAGCGCGGCCATGTCGGGCTCGGCCGCGACGGCAAGTGCCGGCGCGCAGCACACCAGCAGCATGGCAACAACCATTCGCTTCGTCATGTGGGCTCCCGGTCCGGAACCCGGACAATTTGCGCCCCGGAGTCTGGCTCGGGCATGAACGCGCAACCGCGATGCCGGTCGCAGGACGGCTGCTCCGGGGGACGCGCAGCCACGGTTCGCGCCGAACTGCGCGGAGGCTTCCGCGCTGTTGCGGCCAGCATCAGGGTCGAACGGGCCTGGCCTGGAGCAGCCCACGGCCGGCCTGCCGCACCTCGGGCGATGAAAACCGGAAGGCAGCACGATCCAGCTGGTAGTGGATGAAGCCGGTCGCGAAACCCAGGGCCAGCAGCACCGGCACGAGCGGAGAGGAGCGCAGCCACCACGCCACGTCGCCGAAGATGCGGTCGGCGTAGACGTACTCGTCGGTCACGGCCTCGACTTCCAGCACCGGCAGCAGGAGGACGGAAACGACCGCGAGCACGAGCAGCACGGCCCAGCCACGCCGGTTGATCGGCGCCAGCAGGCGCTGCCAGCGCGTGCCGGGCTCCTGCTGCCCGCCCGATGCCGCGAGCGACGTGAGTCCCATCGCGGCGCTCCAGTGCTGCACGCTCCACAGCACGATGAACAGGAACGGATCGCGTGCCAGGTACGCGAACAGCACCATGGTCGAGACGCTGAGGATGTAAGCGACGCGCGGCAGTGACGGGCGCTGCGCACGCAACTCGGCGCGCAGCATCAGCGCGGTGAGGACCACGACGATCGCGATGCCGCCATCGTGCAGGGCGCGCGCGAGCTGATCCGACCCGAGCGATCCCAGCAGCGGTTCGATCCAGCGCTCCTGCACGGCGATCGATCCCGTCAGGCCCTCCGCCACCACGACGAAGCCGCCGCCCACGACCAGCGCGAACCAGCGATCGAGCTTGCGGGTGTCCGCATCCGCCGCGCGTCCGGCGCGGGCGCGATACAGGCTCAGCAGTCCGAAGTGCTGCGCGGCGAAGTGGTAGCTCACCAGCAGGTAGTCGAGCACGGTCAGCCAGACCACGCGCTCGAGCAGCGGCACTGGCAGCAGTCGCTCCGGCGCGAGCAGCACGGCGAAGCAGGCGACGGCGATCGCGATCGGGGCCACCACGAAGCGCAGCCGCTGCGTGGCGAGCAAGGGGTGGTAGGCGGGGGTCGCATAAGCCAGCCACGCCGACGAGACGCGGTGGCCGAACCAAAGCGGCACCGCGAGCAGGAAGAACAGGCCGTCCACCGGGCTGGTTCGCAGGTCGTCGTGGCCGCGAGCCAGCAACAGCAGCAGCGGGGCCAACCACAGCGCGTTCAGGACCCAGACCAGGTCCCACGCGGGGCCGCGAATCCAGCGGGCGTCGGCAAGGGGCCGCACGGTGGCCGGCGCGGCTCTCGCCTCGTCCGCTACGTCAGCCCGGGTCAACGCAAGGATTGGATCGTGCGGGGTTCGCATCCCGAGCCGCCATCGGACGAGCGCCGGACGCATCTTCGCTGCTCCTGCAGGGGCGTGCCAGTGGCCAGCGGCTCTCCGGGCAATTGCGCGGGAGCAGTTGCGCCATGGCGCAACCCGCATGGGATCGAGGGTCGGTGTCAGGGGGGCGCCGCGCCTGCATCGATCGGCGCCGGCTCCATGTCGCCCGGGCCGATTCGAGCGAGTTTCGACCACGACCAGTAGGTCTTGTCGCGCATTGCATAGGTCCCCCTGCTCACATCGGCCCATGAGAACAGTGCGCCGGTGCGCCCGAAGGCGATGGTCCTGATGCCGACGGCAAGCGAGCGGTCGCGCAGCAGCACGAGCCTGAACCCGCGCCGGATGCCCTTGCCGCCGTAATCCTCGCCGGTCTCGACGTCGATCGGTTCGACATCGAGCAAGCCGGACGAGCAGGTATACATGCTGCTGTCGTATTCGGCATAGGACCACCCGCGTGCGAGCCCGTCCCTCACGTTGGCCTGCCGGTTGACCCGGCGCGAGCGCACCGTCAGCAGACCCCGGTCCCGGCTGATCCACAGCTGCATCTCGCCGCGAGAAACCGGCACCGGAATTCCCCCGGCCCAGGGTTCCCGGTTGGTGGCCATGCGCCCGGCATGCGCGCCCGCCGCTGGCGGCCACGCGTACACGCCCTCCACGGCCGGACAACCGAGCAGCGAGCTCGCGACCTTGCCGAACTCCGGCGGAGGCAAAGGTGGACCGGAGGTCTCCGCGACGCAGGCAGCGAGCAGTGCGCAGGCGGCGATCGCTGCGAGCAGCGCGACGCTGCAGCAGGCTCGGGTGATCCCAGGATCGGCTCGGGGCATGCGGCGCATAGTCCTCGAAGCGAGGCGGACAATGTAGCCCAGCGTTGACGCGGCGTGTGGTGCAGTGCGAATGTCGTCGCAGGTTTTCGTGCCCACGGGATTCATCCAGCCCTGCGGCGGCGGTATCGCCACGTGCCACGTCGGTGCGCTGGAGTTTCGGCCGCAGTTCCTGCGGCGCGACGGCTTCGAGAATCCGCCGCCGCCGCAGGCGGGCACTATTTCAGATATCGCGCCTGCCGAAGCGATCGAAACCCTGGTTTATCCCCGGCGGATCGAGCACGCCGAGGTCGAGCGGAATCGGTTCCCCGATCCACTGCGCGAGCGACGTGTGGTCCGCGAGGTCGTCCAGGGTGAGCGGATGCACCAGCACCGTGAACCCCGAGGCCCGCACCACCGGCAACAGCGTGGACAGGAACGACTCGCGGAAGTGGATCTCGAACTGGGGGACCGGGTGCGGTCCCACCTTGTCGTCGCGCAATTCGCCAACATAGACGAGTCCCGCTTCGCCATCCGGCACGACCATCCGCAGCAGCCGCTCGCGGAACCCCGCCGCGGCGGCGCGGCTCCCCGCGTCGTAGTACACGTGCACATGGTACGGCGCGCCCGTCGTCGTCATGGCCAACTCCAGAACAGGACCGGGCCAGAGTACCGCTTCGCGCGCGATGCGTGGCGGATGGCTACGGCTTGACGCCGCAGACCGCGTTCGCGCGCGCGCCCACGGTCAGCGGGCCGTCTCCGGCGTGCAGGCGGCGACGCACGTTGGCCTTGAGCAGTTCGCGGCGCTCGGCCGTCATCTCCTCGAACATCGGGCGCAGCGTGTTGCTGGGCGCAGCGCTGTCCCAGTAGTCGTCGAAGCTCTCGAAGTGGCGACGGACGGTGACCTGGCAGGTCCGCACCTGCCGCAGGCCGGCCGCCTGCCACAGCGAGGCCGATGCGTCGATGGTCGAGGCGGCGACGCTTGGCGGCACGCGGGGCGGAACGCCCAGGTCGATCATCGCGGCGACGATATCCGCCAGCGGGAAGCCGCCACCCAGGACGTCCCAGTGGTACGCCGCCACCACCCCGCCCGGCCGCACCGCGCGGCACATCTCCGCCACGCCGACGGCTGGCTCCGGCACGAAGAACAGGACCAGCGCCATCACCGCGGCGTCGGCGGCGCCATCCGCAACCGGCAGCCGCATCGCGTCGCCCTCGGTCCAGGTCACCGGTGCGTCCGCCGGCAAGCGCTTGCACGCATAGTCGAGTTGCGCGGCCGAGGTGTCGAATGCCTGCACGCTGGCTGGCCGGCAGCGCTGGACCAGCAACTCGGTGAAGGCGCCATTGCCGCAACCGACGTCGAGCCAGCGCGCCCCGTCCGGCACGCCGATCCAGTCGAGGAAGCGGGCGCCGACGAGCACGCTCCAGCGACCCATCATGCGTTCGTAGCTGGCGCCGTCGTCGAAGCGGATCGTCGCGTTGGCCATGGCTCGCACGGGGTCGTGGCTGGCGGAAGAACCGGAACCGGAGTGCAGTTCCTCGCGCGATGCGCGAGGATCCGAATACACCACTCCGGCCGCCGGTTCGCAAGAACGCCACGCCATCCCCTGCCGCTGCTGCCCCAGCCAGGCTGGAAGGCGGGGGCAAGGGCTAATCGAAACCTGCGAAACCTGGGTGTCCAAGTGCACAAATCCAAGTGCACAAATCCGAACGTCCCGCCGAAGATCGCCTAGTCGCGCGGGTTCCCGGCGTCGTGGTCTCCGCCGCCGGCCATTTGCGGCTCCGGCCGCGACCACAGCCACGCTGCGGTCGCGGCCATGAAGGCGCAGGCGATGGCAGGCATCCACCAGCGCGGGCTGACCAGGAACAGGATCGCGGCGCAGGCGACCATGGCGATGCTGGCGGCGCGCTTGGTGGAGCGGCTGACCGCGCCCTCGCGCTCCCAGTTGCGCACCATTGGCCCGAAGCGACGATGATGGCGCAGCCAGTCGTGCAGCCGCTTCGAGCCGCGCGCCGCCGCGAACGCGGCCAGCAGGATGAAGGGCGTGGTCGGCAGGCCGGGCACGACGATCCCGATCACCCCCAGCACCACGCAAGTGCCCGCGAGCCCCAGCCAGAGCGCGCGTGCGATCCGGCTGGGCGACAGCATGTGGGCGGGTAGGTCGGACAAGTGGCGCCTCGCGGAGCACTGGCAGGGAAACCGGCTGCGCTAGGGTGGAAAATCGCCGGCCGTGGCGCAAGCCCCGCCCGGGTCGTGCCCGTATCGGCCTAGACATCGCCGCCACGTCCGGCATGCTTAGCTCCCGGCCAATTCGGTTGCGTTCCCTGCGGCCCCGGCACCACGCGGATTCCCATGCTGCCCCCCGACCATCCTCAGCGCAGGATCCTCGCCGACGAGGTGCACGCCCGGCCGCCGGAAGTGCTGGAAACGCCGTTGCGTGCCACCTACATCGCCATCCTCATCGATGCCGCCGAGCGCGCGCGCGAGCATGCGCACGTGGCGGCCCTGTGCGAGCAGCACGGCGTGGCGCCGCCGCCGGTGGACGCGACCCAGTTCAGCGCGCAGCTCGGGTCGCTGCGCTTCCGCTGGGAGCGCCATGGCGAATTCTCGGCCTACACGGTGTTCGCGCCCGGGCTCAGCCCGCGTCCCTACACCGAACCGGCCGCGGTCCGCCTGCCGCAGGGCTGGCTGGCGGCATTGCCCGGCATCACGATCGTGGCCGCGCATGCCAAGCTGGTCCCGGCTGCGTCGGCCCTGCCCGATGCGGCCACGCTGGCCGAGCACTTCGACGGCAACATCGTCATCGGCGCCGAGATCGGCGAGGGCGTCGGCCTCGCCTACACCGATTTCCGCATCCACGCCGATGGCTATGCCCGCTTCCTGGTCTGCGATCGCAGCCTGACCTCGCGCCAGGCTGGGCGCATGCTGCAGCGCCTGTTCGAGATCGAGACCTACCGCATGATGGCCCTGCTGGCGCTGCCGGTCGCGCGCGCGCAATGGCCGCGCACGCTGGAGGTGGACGCTTCGCTGGCGGCCCTGACCCGTCGCATCGCGGCCGACGACCGCGACGACGACGACGAGGACCTGCTGCACGAGCTCACGCGGCTGGCAGCCCAGGTCGAGGGCGAGCTCACCGCCAGCCAGTTCCGCTTCGGCGCGTGCAGCGCCTACCACGCCCTGGTGCTGGCGCGGATCGCCGAATTGCGCGAGCGGCGCCTGCCCGGCGTGCAGACCATCGAGGAATTCATGGCGCGCCGCCTGAACCCGGCGGTGGAAACCTGCGCCACCGTGTCGCGACGCCTGCACGACCTGTCGGAGCGCGTGGCCAAGGTCAGCGCGCTGCTCTCGACCCGCATCGACATCAAGCGCGAACGCCAGAACCAGGCCTTGCTGTCCTCGATGGACCGCCGCGCCAGGATGCAGCTGCGC
>JAGOEZ010000283.1 GCA_017997455.1 Lysobacterales bacterium
GCGGTGGCGACCAACGACGTGCGCTTCCTCGCGCGCGAGGACTTCGAGGCGCACGAGGCCCGGGTCGCGATCCACGCCGGCCACATCCTCGACGATCCCAAGCGCCCGCGCGCCTATACGCCGGAGCAGTACCTGAAGTCGCCGGCCGAGATGGCCGAGCGCTTCGCCGACCTGCCCGAGGCGCTCGACAATGCGGTCGAACTGGCGCGGCGCTGCAACCTCGAGCTCGGCTTCGGCCAGTATTTCCTCCCGGCCTTTCCGGCCGCCAAGACCGAGACCGAGGAAGCCCTGTTGCGGCGCGACGCCGTGCAGGGGCTCGCGGGCCGGATCGAGCACCATGGCCTCAAACCCGGCACCACGCGCGCCGACTACGACGTGCGCCTTGCGCTCGAACTCGACGTCATCGTGCGCATGGGTTTCCCCGGCTACTTCCTCATCGTCGCCGACTTCATCAACTGGGCGCGGCGCCAGGGCATCCCGGTCGGACCGGGTCGCGGCTCCGGCGCCGGCTCGCTGGTGGCGTGGGCGCTGGGCATCACCGACCTCGACCCGCTGCGCTACGAGCTCCTGTTCGAGCGCTTCCTCAATCCCGAACGCGTGTCGATGCCGGACTTCGACATCGACTTCTGCATGGACCGCCGCGACGAGGTGATCGAGTACGTGGCCGCACGCTACGGCCGCGACAAGGTCTGCCAGATCATCACCTACGGCACCATGGCGGCCAAGGCGGTGCTGCGCGACACCGGGCGCGTGCTGGGCATGAGCTACGGCCACGTCGACCGCATCGCCAAGACCATTCCGGCGCGACCGCTGGACATCACGCTGGACGACGCGCTGGGCGTGTCCGACAAGTCGCGCAAGGAGCCCGAGCGCGTCAGCGCCGACTTCCGCCAGGCCTACGAATCCGAGGAGGCGGTGCGCGAACTGGTCGACCTCGCGCGCTCGCTCGAGGATCTCACCCGCAACGCCGGGCGCAACGCCAGCGGCGTGGTAATCGCGCCCTCGGTGCTGACCGACTTCGTGCCGCTGTACTGCGAATCGCACGGCGAGGGCGTGGAGAACGTCGTCACCCAGTTCGACAAGGACGACGTCGAGGCGATCGGGCTGGTCAAGTTCGACTTCCTCGGCCTGCGCACGCTCACCATCATCGACTGGGCGGTCAAGGCGATCAACGCGCGTCACGGCGCGCGCGGCGCGGCGGCGATCGACATCGCCACCATCCCGATGGACGACGCCGCGACCTTCGCCCTGCTCAAGACCTGCCGCACCACCGCGATCTTCCAGCTCGAGTCGCGCGGCATGAAGGAGCTGGTGCGCAAGCTCAAGCCCGACACCTTCGACGACATCGTCGCCCTGGTGGCGTTGTTCCGCCCCGGCCCGCTGCAGTCGGGCATGGTCGACGACTTCATCGCGCGCAAGCATGGCCGCGCCGAGGTCAGCTACCCGCACCCGCTGCTGGAACCGATCCTCAAGCCGACCTACGGCGTGATCGTGTACCAGGAGCAGGTGATGCAGATCGCGCAGGTGCTGGCCGGCTACACGCTCGGCGGCGCCGACCTGCTGCGGCGCGCGATGGGCAAGAAGAAGGCCGATGAAATGGCCAAGGAGCGGGTCAAGTTCGAGACCGGCGCGGCCGAGCGCGGCGTGCCGGCGCGGCTGGCCAGCGCGATCTTCGACCTGATGGAGAAGTTCGCCGAGTACGGCTTCAACAAGTCGCACTCGGCCGCCTACGCGCTGGTCTCCTACCAGACCGCGTGGCTCAAGGCGCACTACCCGGCCGAGTTCATGGCCGCGGTGCTGTCGGCCGACATGGACAACACCGACAAGGTCGTGCACCTGCTCGACGACGCGCGCGAGTCGGGCCTCGTGGTGCTGCCGCCGGGCGTCAACGCCAGCGCCTATCCCTTCGAGGCCACGGATGCCGGCCAGATCCAGTACGGCCTCGGCGCGGTCAAGGGCGCGGGCCGCGCGGCGGTCGAGGCGATCGTGGCCGAACGCCTGCGCGGCGGGGCATACATCGACCTGCTCGATTTCTGCCAGCGCGTCGATGCGACGCGGGTCAACAAGCGCGTGCTCGAAGCGCTGGTGCTGTCGGGCTCGATGGACGGGCTGGCGCCGAATCGCGCGACCCTGATGGCGCAACTGCCGGAGGCGGCCAAGGCCGCGGAGCAGCGCCTGCGCGACCGCGAGGCCGGGCAGGTGTCGCTGTTCGGGGAGTTTGCGCCGGGCCCGGTCGCCGCGGCCGCGCGCATCGAGCTGCCGGTGGTCGCCGACTGGCCGCTGATGCAGCGCCTCAACGGCGAGCGCGAGACCCTGGGCTACTTCCTCTCCGGCCATCCCACCGACACCTGCCGCGACTGGCTGGCGCAGCTTTCGACCTGCCGCATCGGCCAGGTCGACGAGGTCTACCGGCCGGTGCAGGGCAATCCGCACGAGCGGCGCCGCAATGAACAGGTGATCACGCTGGCGGGCATGGTCGCCGCGCAGCGTCGCCGCGGCGAGCAGATGGCCTTCGTGCAGCTCGAGGACGCGGGCGGGCGGGTCGAGGTCGCGTTCTTCCGCGAGGCCTACCTCGAGTTCGCGCCGCTCCTGACCCGCGACCGCATGCTGGTGGTGGAGGGCGCGCTGATGCTCGACGAGTTCAGCGGCAATCTCCAACTGCGCGCCAAGCGCGCGTGGGGGCTCGACGAGGCCTGCGAGCGCTATGCGCGCCGCGTGTACGTGCGCCTCAATGGCGTCGAAGGCGACTTCGGCGCCGCGCTGGAGCGCCGCCTCGCCGCGCACCGTCCCGGGCAAACGCCGTTGCGCCTCTCGTACGGCGCCGACGCCGCCAGCACCGAAGTCGACCTCGGCGAAGCCTGGCGCGTGCGCGCGACCCCGGCGCTGGTGGAGGCGTTGGCCTCGCTGCCGGGCGTCA
>JAGOEZ010000086.1 GCA_017997455.1 Lysobacterales bacterium
GCTTCACCACTGCCCCGCTTCACCGCTTCTCCCGCTTCTCCGCTTCTCCCGCTTCTTCACCCCCTCCCCACTCCCCCTCCCTCCGTTTTGCGGAACCCCGCCCGCAAGCCGACGGTCAGTCTCCGGACAGAAACACGCAAGGCGTGCCCGATCGGCGCGCTGGCTTCGTTTGGGAGACTTCATCTTGACCAGCACCTGCCGGGGTAGGACGTGCTTGCCAGCATCGGCCTGATCGCCTTCGCGATGCTGGCCGCGGTGCCGCTGGTCGGCCGCCTCGGCGAGCGCGCGGGCTGGGTGCTGGCGCTGGCGCCGCTGGCGGCCTTTGTCCACTTTCTCGCCCACATGCCGACCGTCGCCGGTGGCGGGGTCGTCACGTCCAGCCTGGCCTGGGTGCCGGCGCTCGGGGTGGAGCTCGCCTTCCGGCTCGACGGGCTGTCGCTGCTGTTCGCGCTGCTGATCACCGGCATCGGCACGCTGATCGTGCTCTACGCCGGCGCCTATCTCTCCGACCACCACCACCTCGGCCGCTTCCACGCCTACCTGCTCGGCTTCATGGCGGCGATGCTCGGGCTGGTGCTGGCGGACGACCTGATCGCGATGTTCGTGTTCTGGGAGCTGACCAGCGTCTGCTCCTTCCTGCTCATCGCCTTCCAGCACGACAAGGCGGAGTCGCGCCGCGCGGCGCTGCAGGCGCTGCTGATCACCGGTGGCGGCGGGCTGGCGCTGCTCGCGGGGCTGATCCTGCTCGGCAGCGTGGGCGGGAGCTGGCAGTTCTCCGGGCTGTCGGGCGAGGCGATCGCCGAGCACGCGCTCTACCCCGCGATCCTCGCGCTGGTGCTGATCGGCGCCTTCACCAAGTCGGCGCAGCTGCCCTTCCACCTCTGGCTGCCCAACGCGATGGCGGCGCCCACGCCGGTGTCGGCCTACCTGCACTCGGCGACGATGGTGAAGGCCGGGGTGTATCTGCTCGCGCGCCTCAACCCGGCGCTCGGCGGCTCGACGAGCTGGGGGACGATCCTGATCACCGTGGGCGCCGCCACCGCGCTGGTCGGCGCGGTGCTGGCGATCCGCCAGACCGACCTCAAGCGCGTGCTGGCCTACACCACGGTGACCGTGCTCGGCCAGCTCGTCATGCTGCTCGGCACCAACACGCACTACGGCCTGCAGGCCTTCGCGATCTACCTGGTGGCGCACGCGTTCTACAAGGCGGCGCTGTTCATGGCGGTGGGCGCCATCGACCACGCCACCGGCACGCGCCAGATCGCGCTGCTGGGCGGGCTGATCCGCCACATGCCGCTGACCGGCTTCGCGGTGGCGCTGGCGGCCTTCTCCAACGCCGGGCTGCCGCCCTTCTTCGGCTTCATCGCCAAGGAGTTCAAGTACGCCGGGCTGATCGAGCTCGGCGTGGCGGGCTGGGTCACCACCGCGGTGATGATCCTCACCAACGCGCTGCTGCTGACCGCCGCCGGCCTCGTCTTCGTGCGCGCCTTCCTCGGCCGCGAGGGGCGCTACCCGCAGCCGCCGCACGAGGTGAGCCTGCCGATGTGGCTGGGGCCGATGCTGCTGGCGATCGGCGGCTTCGTGTTCGGCGCCTTCAACAACCTCGCCGAGGTGTGGCTGATCGACGCCGCGGTGCAGGCGGTGTCGCGCGCCACGGTGCCGGTGAACCTGTATCTGTGGGGCGGCGTCACCCCGGCCCTGCTCGCCAGCCTGCTCACCGTGGCGCTGGGGGTGTTCTTCTACCTGCAGCGCACCCGCCTGCGCCGCCGCCTGTCGCTGTGGCGCGTGCTGTGGCGGGTGAGCGGCGACCGCATCTGGGACCGCCTGCTCAAGCGCGTGTTCGTGTTCGCCGGCGGCGTGGCCGAGCGCTTCCAGCACGGCTCGCTGCGCCAGCACATCAGCGCGCTGGTGCTGGCGATCGCCGGCTGCGCGCTGATCGGGCTGTTCGCCTCGAGCGGCGACGGCCTCGCCTGGCCGCAGGCCACCAGCCCGATCAACCTCGCCGCGCTGCTCGGCTGCGTGCTCGCGGTCGCGGGCGCGGCCGCCGCCGCAGTGAGCCCCGGCCGCGTGGCGCTGGTCGCCACCCTGGGTGCGAGCGGGCTGGGCATGGCGATGTTCTTCCTCGCCGCGCGCGCGCCCGACGTGGCGATCACCCAGCTGATGGTCGAGACGCTGACGGTGATCTTCCTCGCCCTGGTGCTGCGCCGCCTGCCGCCGACCCGCCTGGTGGGTTCGCGCAAGCCGGCGGCGAAGCGCTTCCACGCCGTGGTGGCGATCGTGATCGGCGCGGTGGTGGCGGCGATGATGCTGACCACGGTGAGCCAGCCGCTGCCCGGCGACATCGCGCGCTGGTACCTGGACAACAGCCTGCCGGGCGGCCACGGCGCCAACGTGGTGAACGTGATCCTGGTGGACTTCCGCGCGCTCGACACGCTCGGCGAGATCCTCGTCGTCGGGCTGGCCGGGCTGGCGGCGGCCGGGCTGCTCGCCGGCGGCGGCGGCCAGCAGCCCGGCACGCCGACGCGCGGCGCGACCGCGGGCAGCGCGGACTTCGGCTCGGTGCTGCTGCGCCAGGGCATCCTGCCGCTGTCGGCGCTGCTCGCCCTGGCGGCGCTAATGCTGCTGTGGCGCGGCCACAACCTGCCGGGCGGCGGCTTCATCGGCGGCCTGGTGGCGGCGAGCGCGGCGGTGCTGGTGGCGCTCGCCTTCGGCACCACGCGGGCGCGCGCGCTGCTGCGCGTGCCGCCGCTGGCGATGCTGGCGGGCGGGCTGGGGGTCGCGGCCTGCGCCGGGCTGGTGGGGCTGTTCCACGGCGGCCCCTTCCTCGCCGGCCACTGGATCTTCCCCGCGGGGCTGGCGCTGGGCACGCCGCTGCTGTTCGACCTCGGGGTGTTCCTGACCGTGCTCGGCGCGGTGCTGCACGTGCTGCTCGGCGTGCTCGAGCGGGAGGACTGAAGATGGAAATCGTCGTTGCGCTCACCGTCGGCGTGCTGGTGGCGATCGGGATCTGGATGATGCTCGACCGCGGGCTGCTGCGCGTGGTGCTCGGGGTGGTGGTGCTCGGCAACGGGGTGAACCTGGCGGTGTTCTCCGCGGGGCGGCTCGACGGTCTCGCCGCGGCCTTCGCGAGCGCGGCGGGCACGCCGGCGCTGGCCGCGAATCCGCTGCCCCAGGCGCTGGTGCTGACCGCGATCGTGATCGGCTTCGCGCTCTTCGTGTTCGCGCTCGCGGTGCTCGAGCGCAGCTGGGCGCTGCACGGCCACGTCGAGACCGACCGCATCACCGCGGTGGCCGAGGAGCCGGCGCCGGACCTGCCCGCGCCGCGAGACGCCGCATGAACGCGCTCGTCGTCGCCCCGCTGCTGATCCCGCTCGCCACCCTGGTGGCGACCCTGTTCGCGCGCCCTTGGCCACGCGCGGTGGCGGCGCTGAGCCTGGCCGGCGCGCTCGCCCTCACAGGCGTCGGGCTCGCGCTGGTGGCGCTGGCGGCGCAGGGCGGGATCCTCGCCAGCCAGGCCGGCGGCTGGGCGGCGCCCTACGGCATCACGCTGGTGATCGACCGGCTCTCTGCGGCGATGGTGGCGATCACCGGCATCGTCGGCAGCGCGACCATCGTGTTCGCGCTGGCACGCGACGCGGACCCGGCGCGCGGACGCGACTTCCACGCGCTGGTGCATGGGCTGCTGGTGGGGGTGTGCGGCGCCTTCATCACCGGCGACGTGTTCAACCTCTACGTGTGGTTCGAGGTGCTGCTGGTGGGCTCGTTCGCGCTGCTGGTGCTCGGCGGCGGCAGGCGCCGGCTGGCGGGCACGGTGGTGTATGTGGTGCTCAACCTGGTGGCGACGATGATGTTCCTGCTCGCCGCCGGCCTGCTCTACGGCGCCAGCGGCAGCCTCAACATGGCGCTGCTGGCGCAGGCCTTCGCTGCCGGCGAGGTGCCCGTGACCGCGCACGCGGCGGTGGTGCTGATGCTGACCGCGTTCTCGATCAAGGCCGCGCTGTTCCCGGTCTTCGGCTGGCTGCCGGCCTCCTACCACGTGGCGTGGACGCCGGTGTCGGCGCTCTTCGCCGGCCTGCTGACCAAGGTCGGCGTGTATGCGCTGATCCGCCTCGTCACGCTGTTCTGGCCGGAAGCGGGCATCGCCCACGAGGTGCTGCTGTGGGTGGCGTGCGCGACCATGCTGATCGGCGTGCTCGGCGCCGCGGCGCAGGTCGAGGTGCGGCGCATCCTGTCCTTCCACATCGTCAGCCAGGTCGGCTACATGATCCTGGGGCTGGCGCTGGCGACGCCGCTCGCGCTCGCCGGCGCGGTGTTCTACCTGATCCACCATATCGTGGTGAAGGCCAACCTGTTCTTCATCGGCGGCATCGCCGCGCGCCTGACCGGCTCGGAGCGCCTGGCGGCGATGGGCGGGCTGTACGCGCACGCGCCCTGGCTGGCGGTGCTGTTCGCGATTCCCGCGCTGTCGCTGGCCGGCATTCCGCCGCTGTCGGGCTTCTGGGCCAAGTTCGTGCTGGTCGAGGCCAGCCTGGACGCGCGCGCCTGGGTCGCCGCCGGCGTGGCGCTGCTCACCGGCCTGTTCACGCTGCTGTCGATGAGCAAGATCTGGAACGAGGCCTTCCTGAAGCCGCATCCGGCCGGCGAGGGGAGCGGGAGCGCTGGGAGCGGGAGCGGGGGCGGCCTGCGCAGCGCGGACGGGCTGCGGCCCGCGCTGTGGGCGGTGGGCGCGCTGGCGGCGATGACGGTGGCGATCGGCCTCGCGGCCGGGCCGGTGATGGACTACGCGGTGGCCGCGGCGCAGCAGCTCGCCGCCCCGGCGGCCTACATCGACGCGGTCGTGCGCGCGGGAGGAAACTGAACATGCTGGGCCTGCACCTCCTGCTCGCGATCGGCCTCGCGGCCTATGCCGACGCGCTGCGGCCGCTGGGCGTGTGCGCCGCCTTCGTCGCCGTGTACGTCGCGCTGCGCCTGGCGATCGACCTCCTGGGCATCCGCCGCTACCTGCGCCGGCTCGAGCTCGGCAGCGCGTTCGCGCTGTGGTTCGTCGGCGAGATCTTCCGCGCCAGCGTGGGGGTGGCGCGCATCGTGCTCGGCCGCGCCGCGGCGCCGCAACCGGCAGTGGTGGCGATGCGCCTGGCGCGTCCGGACGATCGCTTCGCCACCCTGCTCGGCTGCCTGCTGACGCTCACGCCGGGCACGATGGCGCTCGACTACCGGCCGGAATCCGGCCTCATGTACATCTACGCGCTCGACGTGCGCACGGCCGCCGAGGTCGAGGCCGGGGTGCGCGAGATCGAGCGCCGCCTGCTGCGCTGGCTCGACGCCGGCGCGCCTGCGGATGCCGGGGATGCGACCGGGAGGGACACGCCATGAACGCCGGCATCGCCGGGGCGGCGTGGGTGCTGCCGCTCACCTTCGCGCTGCTCGCCCTCGCCGCCGCGCTGATCCTGCTGCGCCTGGTGCGCGGCCCGCGCGCGCCCGACCGCGTGGTGGCGATCGACGCGCTGAGCATGATCGCCATCGCCACGATCGCCCTGCTCGCCTTGTCCACCGGCCAACCCATGCTGCTCGACGCCGCGGTGGTGCTGTCCCTGGTGTCCTTCCTCGGCACCACCGCCTTCATCCTCCTCTTCCGCCGCCGCGGCCGCGAGGCCGACCCGGCAGCGGGCCCGCAGGGTCGCGCGCCGGGGGGTGGGGAGGCGGCGGGGACGGAGCGGGCGGAGTGGGAAGCGAGTGGCGGTGCGGTCGCGGAGCGGGGAACGAGTGGCGGTACGGTCGCTGGATTGGCATCCGCGGTGCGGGAAACGCGCGGCGGCGCGGTCGCGGAGCGGGAACCTTGCGCGAACGGGGAGGCTGCGCGATGAGTGGATTCCTTGCCTGGCTATCCTCGGCCCTGCTGCTGCTCGGCGCGTCGATCGGCCTGATCGGCGCGATCGGCGTGCTGCGCCTGCCCGACAGCTACACCCGCATGCACGCCGCCAGCAAGGCCGGCGCGCTCGGCGCCGCGCTGATCCTCGCCGGCGTGGCCGCCGCGAGCGAAGGCGGCTTCGCACTCGCCGCGCTGTTCGCGATGCTCGTCCTCCTCGCCACCGCCCCCCTCGCCGCCCACGCCATGTCCCGCGCCGCGCACCGCGCGGGCATCGCCCCGATCACCGGCGCGCTCGGAGACGCACTCGCGGAAGCCGAAGGGAACGCATCTCCGCCACACCACAACGCCCGAAGCGAGATGTAGGAGCGACGCAAGTCGCGATCACAGCCTTCCCGCCCCGACCCTGCTCCTCGCCACCGCACCGCACGATCGCGACTCGCGTCGCTCCCACAACCCCTCCCGAAGCGCCGCGGTTCTCCGCCCCATCGCGACTCGCGTCGCTCCCACAACACCCCCCGAAGCACGGCGGTTTCCCGTGGGAGCGACGCAAGTCGCGATCACAGCTTTCCCGCCCCGACCACGCCCCACCGCCACCGCACCGCCCGATCGCGACTTGCGTCGCTCCCACAGTCGCGATCAGCGGCCGCTGGCCGCTCACGCGCGTTCGTGATCGCCACGGCCATCGGCGATAATGCGCTCTCGAACCGTCGGGGAATCACGTTGAACACCATCCGCAGAAAGCCGCCCACCCCTCAACCCTCGCGCATCCAGGGCACGCTCGGCGTGCGCAAGCCTGCGGACGACGAAGCGCCTGCCGAGGAGGCGCCTTCCGGGCGCGAGTCCGCGGCCGAATCGCGCACGCCGCGGGACCCTGCCCCCACGAGGCCCGCCGCCGGCGAGCGGCCCTCGCGGCGCCCCGAGCGTGCCGCGAAGCCGGAACGAAACGAACGCGCCCCGCGTCGGGACGAAGGCGCCAAACCCGCGCGCCGCGAAGACGGCGCCAAGCCGGCACGTGGCGATCGCACACCGCGTACTCCAGGCACCGTCCCGCGTGACCAAGATCGCGCACCGCGTACTCCGGGCGCCGCTCCACGCGACAAGGAACGCACACCACGTACTCCGGGCGCTGCCCCACGCGACCAGGAGCGTACGTCGCGTACTCCGGGCGTCGCTCCACGCGACAAGGAACGCACGCCGCGTACTCCGGGCGTCAGCGGACGCGATCAGGAGCGCGCCCCGCGTGGCGACTTCGCGCCGCGCCGCAGCGCCGAGGATCGCGCACCGCGCGGAGAAGCACGTCCGCCACGCCGGGACGGGACGCCGGCACGCGGTGCGGACGAACGCGCCCCGCGCCGGGAGTCCGCCCAGGGCCGCCGGGACGACGAACGTGCGCCACGGCGCGACTTCTCCTCGAATCGCGAGGATGCCGGACGCGTCGCGCCGCGCTCGTCGGGTCCGCAACGCACGGGCGAGGAGCGTCCCCAGCGCCGAGAATCCGCGCCGGAGCGCAGAGGCGACCAGCGCCCGTCTCCCCCCGCCGCGGCCACGTTCGAAGCGCGCGCGGCCTCCGCGGCCGCCATCGCCGAGGCCGCGCAGGCGCGGGCCGCCGTCGAGGGTGTGCGGCTGTCGAAGCTGATGGCCGAGCGCGGTCTGTGCTCGCGGCGCGAGGCCGACGAGTTCATCGAGCGCGGCTGGGTCTTCGTCGATGGCCGGCGCGTGTCGGAGCTCGGCGTGCGCGTCGGCCAGGACGCCCGCGTCACCCTCGCCCCCGAGGCCACGCGCACCCAGCAGCAGCGCGCCACCATCCTGCTGCACAAGCCGGTGGGCTATGTCTCCGGGCAGCCCGAGCCGGGCTATTCCCCCGCGGTGAGCCTGATCGGCCCCGACAACCAGGCCGACCGCGACGTCGCCCAGCGCTTCCACCCCAGCCACCTGAAGAACCTCGCCCCCGCGGGCCGGCTCGACATCGACTCCACCGGCCTGCTGGTCCTCACCCAGGACGGCCGCATCGCTCGCCAGCTCATCGGCGAGGACTCGAAGGTCGAAAAGGAATACATCGTCCGCGTCGAGGGCGCGCTGGCCGAGAACGGGCTGGCGCTGCTCAACCACGGGCTGTGGCTGGACGACCGCCCGCTGCGCCCGGCCGAGGTCGAATGGATCAACGACGACCAGCTGCGCTTCGTGCTGCGCGAGGGCCGCAAACGCCAGATCCGCCGCATGTGCGAGTTGGTGGGGCTGAAGGTGGTGGGCCTCAAGCGCGTCCGCATCGGCCGCGTGAAGCTCGGCGACCTGCCGCTCGGGCAGTGGCGCTTCCTGCGCGAGGACGAGCGCTTCGGATGACATCCGAGCGCGCCCGCCGCTCCTGCGGAGAACCGCCGCGCCTGCGGGGGCGCTGTGATCGCGACTTGCGTCGCTCCTACGGGGAACCGCCGTGCTTCGGGGGGTGTTGTGGGAGCGACGCGAGTCGCGATCGGGCAGAGAACCGCGGCGCTTCGGGAGGCTGTGTGGGAGCGACGCGAGTCGCGATCGGGCGGAGAACCGCGGCGCTTCGGGAGGCGCTGTGGGAGCGACGCGAGTCGCGATCGGGCGGTGGGGAGGCGAGGGGCGTGGTCGAGGCGGGAAGGCTGTGATCGCGACTTGCGTCGCTCCTACGGGGAACCGCCGCGCTTCGGGGGGTGTTGTGGGAGCGACGCGAGTCGCGATCGGGCAGAGAACCGCGGCGCTTCGGGAGGGGCTGTGGGAGCGACGCGAGTCGCGATCGGGCGGTGGGGAGGCGAGGGGCGTGGTCGAGGCGGGAAGGCTGTGATCGCGACTTGCGTCGCTCCTACGGGGAACCGCGGCGCTGTGGGAGCGACGCGAGTCGCGATCGGGCGACTGGCGGGGCTCAGTCGTGGGCGCCGCGGCGCTCGTCTTCGTCGTCGGGCTCGCTGGGGCCGGGGGCGGCGTCGAAGGTGCTCCAGCCGTAGGGGCGGCCGGTGGGCGGGAGGCCGTCGCGCAGTTCGGTGTGCTCGTGCAGGTGGGCCTTGGCGATGAAGTGGGCGCTGAGCGGTGCGGTCATGAACAGGAAGGCGGTGATCAGCACCTCGTGGATGGACAGCGTGCCCTCCAGCCCGGCGAAGAACACCATGGACGCAGCGAGCGCGCCGCCCACGCCGAGCGTGGTCGCCTTGGTGGGCGCGTGCAGGCGGGTGAGCAGGTCGGGCAGCTTGACCATGCCGATGGAGCCGATGAGCAGGAAGCTGCCGCCGGCGACGATCAGCAGCGAGACGAGGAGTTCGAGCACGAAGGTCATGAGGGGTCTCCGCTCACTCGATGACGTCGCCGCGCAGGATGAAGCGGCAGTAGGCGACGGTGGAGATGAAGCCGAACATCGCGAACAGCAGCGCGGCCTCGAAGAAGTGGGTGGCGCGCTGCTGGATGCCGGCGAGCACGATCAGCGCGATGATGTTGATGACCATGGTATCGACCGCGAGCACGCGGTCCATGAGCGCGGGGCCGCGCAGCAGCCGCCACAGGTTGAGCAGCAGCGCGAGCGAGGCGGTGGCGAAGCCGAACTGCAGGGCGTATTCGATCACGGGAAGATCTCCTGGAGGCGGTCCTCGTAGCGTTCCTTCATCTGGCGCACGGCCTCCTCGGCGTCGGGCGCGTCGAGGCAGTGCACGAGCAGGCTGCGGCCGTCGGCGGAGAGGTCGCAGGACACCGTTCCGGGCGTCATCGTGATGGTGCCGGCGAGCACGGTGATGGCCTCGGGCGAGCGCAGCTCGAGCGGCACCACCACCCAGCGCGTGGCCAGGCTGCCCACCGGCCGGAACAGGATCAGGCGGGTGACCTGCAGGTTGGCGACCACCACGTCCCAGGCCACCACGCCGAGGTAGGCGAAGGCCTTGGTCCAGGACTTGACCGGCGGGCGCTCGGGCCAGAAGTTGCTCGTCACCCGCGTGATCACCACCGCGAGCACCACGCCCACCACCAGCCCGCCGAAGCTGAAGCTGTTGAGCAGCAGCATCCACAGCAGCACCAGCACCGCGCTCATGAGCGGATGCGGCAGCCAGCGTTCGGTGAAGCTGCGCTGGTCGAGCTTGTCGTGCTTCGCGCCCATCAGCGCACCCCCTGTGCGGTGCCGAGCACCGCGTCGATGTAGCCGGCCGGGGCGTAGAGCTGCGCCGCGACGAGCTCCAGCCAGGCATGCACCGGGCCGGCGAACACGGTGAGCAGCACCAGGCAGGCGAGCAGCCCGCCCACGGCGACGAAGGACAGCGCGCCGTCCGGGCGATAGGCGGACGCGGGCGCGGCGGGCAGCGCGTGCGCCTTCCAGAACACGAAGCTGCCGGCGCGCGCGAAGCCGACGATGGCGATCAGCGAGGTCGTCAGGATCAGCGCCCAGAACCAGGCCGCGTGCGCCGAGGCGCGCACGCCGTCGAGCACCAGCAGCTTGCCGATGAAGCCGGACAGCGGCGGCATGCCGGTCATGGCGATGGCGGCGAGGAAGAACAGGCCGCCCACGAGCCCGCCCTGGGCGATGCGCGGCGCGGCGGCGAAGCGGTCGCGCTGCGCGCCGCGGCGCTCGGCAACGAGGTCGGCGACGAGGAAGAGCGCGCCGGCGGCGAGCGTGGAGTGGATGAGGTAGTACAGCGCGGCGCTGGTGGCCTGCGGGGTGAACACCGCCACGGTGGCGAGCAGCATGCCCATCGAGCCGATCACCGCGAAGCTGGCCATCTGGCCCAGGCTGCGCGCGGCGAGCACGCCGGTCATGCCCAGCACCAGGGTGAGCAGCCCGGCCGGCAGCAGCCAGGGCGCGGCGAGCCAGGCCGCGGCCCCGGCGTCGGCGCCGAAGGCGAGCACGTACAGGC
>JAGOEZ010000284.1 GCA_017997455.1 Lysobacterales bacterium
GCGCGCTTGCGCCCGAACTCGGTCTCGACCGGCAGCACCGACACGCAGTTGGACTTGACCCCGCAATCGCCGCAGCCCTCGCACACGGCCTCGTTGATGAAGACGCGCTTGGGCGGATCGGGCATGAGCTTGCGCTTGCGGCGGCGGCGCTTCTCGGCCGCGCAGGTCTGCTCGTAGATCAGCACGCTCACGCCGGGTGTCTCGCGCAGGCGCTTCTGCACCGCGTCGAGGTGCTCGCGGCCGACGAAGTCGGTGCCGTGCGGGAACTCGCCCTTGCGTCCCAGCCACTTGGCGATGTCATCCGACATGAGCACGATGTTGCGCACGCCCTCCGCATGCACCTGCGCCGCCAGGTCCGGCACCGACAGCGTGCCGTCGACCGCCTGGCCGCCGGTCATCGCCACCGCGTCGTTGTAGAGGATCTTGTAGGTGATGTTGACCTTGGCCGAGATCGCCTGGCGGATCGCGAGCGAGCCCGAATGGAAGTAGGTGCCGTCGCCGAGGTTCTGGAACACGTGCTTCTCGTTCGTGAATGGCGCCTGCCCGCACCAGGTGGCGCCTTCGCCGCCCATCTGGGTGAAGGTGTCGGTGCGCCGGTCCATCCAGGTGACCATGTAGTGGCAGCCGATGCCGCCCAGCGCGCGCGAGCCTTCCGGCACCACGGTCGAGGTGTTGTGCGGGCAGCCCGAGCAGTAGTGCGCGGCGCGCGGGAAGTTCGGCCGCGGCAGCGCGAGCTCGCGCTCCTTGGCCGCGATCCACTTCAGGCGCGATTCGATCGCCTCGGAGGTGAAGAAGCGCGCGAGCCGCCGCGCGATCACCCGCGCGATGCGCGCCGGCGTGAGCTCGGCGGTGGACGGCAGGATCCAGTCGCCGCCTTCGTCGTACTTGCCCACGATCGAAGGGCGCGTGGCCTGGTCCCAGTTGTACATGTACTCCTTCATCTGCGACTCGAGGAAGGAGCGCTTCTCCTCGACCACCACGATGTCTTCCACGCCGCGCGCGAACGCGCGGATGCCCTCGGGCTCGAGCGGCCAGGTCATGCCGACCTTGTACACGCGGATGCCGATGTCCTCGGCCGCGCGGTGGTCGATGCCCAGGTACTCGAGTGCCTGCAGCACGTCGAGGTAGCTCTTGCCGGTGGTGACGATGCCCAGCCGCGCCCGCGGCGAGTCGAAGATGATCTTGTCGATCTGGTTGGCGCGGGCGAAAGCCTGGGCCGCGTGCATCGCGTACTGGTGCAGGCGCAGTTCCTGGTCGAGCGGCGGATCGGGCCAGCGGATGTTGAGCCCGCCCGGCGGCAGCACCAGGTCGGTGGGCAGGCGGATGTCGAGCTGGTGCGGATTGACGATCACCGAGGCCGAGGATTCCACCGTCTCGGCGATGGTCTTGAAGCCGACCCAGCGCCCGGTGTAACGGCTCATGGCCCAGCCCAGGATCCCCATGTCGAGGATGTCCTGCACGCCGGCCGGATTGAGCACCGGCATCATGGCCGAGACGAACTCCTGCTCGGAGCCGTGCGGCAGCGTCGACGAACGGCAGGCATGGTCGTCGCCGGCCAGCACCAGCACGCCGCCATGCTGCGAGGTGCCGGCGGCGTTGCCATGCTTGAACACGTCGCCGCTGCGATCGACCCCGGGGCCCTTGCCGTACCACATCGCGAACACGCCCTGGTGCTTCGCGCCGGGGAAGAGATTCACCTGTTGCGAACCCCAAACCATCGTCGCGGCGAGGTCCTCGTTGAGGCCCGAGGTGAACTCGATGCGGTGCGACTTGAGGTGCTTCTTCGCCTTCCACAAGGCCTGGTCGAGCCCGCCCAGCGGCGAGCCGCGGTAACCCGAGATGAAACCCGCGGTGTCGAGCCCGGCCGCGGCATCGCGCATCGCCTGCATCAGCGGCAGCCGCACCAGGGCCTGCACGCCGGAGAGGAAGATGCGGCCTTCGCCGCGCGTGTACTTGTCGTCGAGGGTGTACTGCGGATCGACGATCGGGGAGAGGACGGCGGCCATGGCGGGGTCTCGGGCTAGGCGTGTGCGAATGGGTGGGAAGTCATGCGCGCGCAGATCACGCGCCCCTGTAGGAGCGCGCTCTGCGCGCGATCAACTCCACAGAAACCGCGACCGCAGATGTCAAATGCCACGGCGCTCATCGCCGCACCCGCGCCGGACGCGCCGTCGCGGCACCTCGCACCGCACGCCGCGGCTCGATCACCGCGCCATATGGCTCGCCCGGCTCGGCGATGCGGTCGGCCTGGGTCAGCACCGGAATGCCCGCCTTGCGACACGCGCGCACCAGCGCGCCATCGAAGGTCGCCAGTGGCAGGCGCAAATGGCGCGCCAGCGCGAGGTACACGAAGTCGTAAGGCGTGAGCCCGTACTCGTCGCAGCCGAGCGCTATGTCGGCCACGTCGAGCTGCAAGGGATCCTGCTGCAGCGGCAGTTGCGCCGCCTGGCGCATCACGAGGTCGAAACGTGCCGCCGGCACCCGGCCGCGCCGGAACGCCGCGCGCATGGCACTGACGAACTCCAGCCGCCACAGCACCGGCACCACCAGCCGATGCGAGTCCAACGCGTGGAAAAGCGCTTCCGACAACTCGCTGGACTCGTCGGTGAGGTACCACGGCACGGTGACCGTGCAATCGAGCACCAGCGCTTCGGGCAGGACGATCGACATGGCAATGGCCGGTGGCGCGGGCGCTCAGCCCTTGTAGCGCCGCCCTTCCTCGATCAGTTGCTTCACGGTAACGCCACCGCCCAGGGTCAGGCCCTTGCGCGTGGCCTTGATCTCCTCGATCAACGCCCGGATCCGCGCCTTCTCGTCGCCCGCCCGGATCGCGACCAATCGTGCCACCGGCTCGCCGCGGCGCGTGATCGTGACTTCCTCGCCGCGCTCGACCGC
>JAGOEZ010000285.1 GCA_017997455.1 Lysobacterales bacterium
TGCTGTGCCTGAACGTGGCGATGATGTTCGGCGCCGCGGTGGGCGTGCGCAACGACGCCCATTTCGGCTTCTTCATCGCGGTGCAGGCGGCGCCGGCCGGACTCCAGCGCCTGTTGCGCGCGATCGCCTGCGCCGTCGCCGGCGCGATCGGCGCGGTGCTGTCGTGGTGGGGCGGGACCCTCATGCTCGACGCCTGGGACGTGCCGATGGCCGGCGCCTCGCTGCCCCAGGGCATCGCCTATGCGCCGATGTGCCTGGGCGGTGCGCTGATCCTGTTGTTCGCCCTCGAGCGCCTGCTCGCGCTGTACCGGCGCGCCGCGCCGGGGAGCGCCTGAGCCATGGCCGTCGCGATCCTGTTCGGGGTGTTCGCCCTGCTGCTGGCGATCGGCGTGCCGGTGGCCTTCGCGCTGGTGAGCGCCTCGCTGGCCACGGTGCTTTACCTGGGCCTGCCGCCGATCGTGGTCGTGATCGAGACCGCCGCCGGCGCCGGCTCGGCTTCGCTGATCGCGATTCCGCTCTTCATCTTCGCCGGCGAGCTGATGATGCGCGGCGGCATTTCCGAGCGCCTGATCGCCTTCGCCTCGGCGCTGGTCGGGCACCTGCGCGGCGGCCTCGGCCAGGTCAGCATCGTGTCCTCGCTGCTGTTCGGCGGCGTGTCGGGCTCGGCCATCGCCGACGTCTCGGCGATCGGCGGCGCGATGATCCCGCAGATGGTCAAGCGCGGCTTCGATCGCGACTTCGCCGTCAACGTCACCATCACCGCGGCGCTGGTCGCGCTGCTGGTGCCGCCGTCGCATAACCTGATCCTGTACTCGGCCTCGGCCGGCGGCGGCATCTCGATCGCCGACCTGTTCGCCGCCGGCATCGTGCCGGCGTTGCTGATGACCCTGACCCTGATGCTCACCGGCTGGGCCATCGCGCGGCGGCGCGGCTACGCGACCGAGTCCTTTCCCGGCGGGCGCGCGGTCCTGGTGCGCCTGGTCGCCGCGCTGCCGGGCCTGCTGCTGGTGGCGCTGATCTTCGTCGGCATCAAGGCCGGCATCTTCACCGCGATCGAGAGCGCCTCGATCGCGGTGGTGTACGCATTGCTGGTCACGACGCTGGTCTATCGCGGCCTCGACCGCCATGCCGTCCTCGAGACCCTGGGCGGCGCGGCGCGCACCACCGGCGTGATCCTGTTCGTGATCGCCGCGGCGACCTCGTTCGGCTGGCTGCTGGCCTACCTGCAGGTGCCGGCGGCGGCGGTCGAGGCGCTGCGCGCGATCGCCGACAACAAGTACGCGATCCTGATGCTGCTGAACCTCGTCCTGCTGGTGCTGGGCACCTTCATGGACCTGGCGCCATTGATCATCATCTGCACGCCGATCTTCCTCCCGGTCGCGCGCGCGTTCGGGATCGACCCGTTGCACTTCGGCGTGATCCTGATCCTCAACGGCGGCATCGGCCTGATCACGCCGCCGGTCGGCTCGGTGCTGTTCGTGGGCAGCGCCATCGGCCAGATCAGCATCACCCAGGCGCTGCGTTCGATCTGGCCGTTCTACCTCGCGGCCTTCGCGGTGCTGATGCTGGTGACCTACGTGCCGGCGCTGACCTTGTGGTTGCCGGCGCTGCTCAAGTAGGCGGCAGGGACAGGCTCAGGACCAGTTGGCAACGCAATTGCCCACCGCAGCCGCGCCGGCCGCATCGGCGGCTGCAAGGCGATCGTAGGCGCGCATCAGTCCAGTAATGAAGCGGGGGTCGCTGGCGAGTTCGCGCCGGTACAGGCGTGGTTCCGCAAGCCAGCGCGAGACATCGAGCCGCGCCTCGCCAGTGGCTGCGGCGCCCAGTTCGTGCAGCGCATCGGCGAGCGGGTCGACCAGCCGCTGCCGCGCGCGCGCGGCGCGGCGCACCCACAGCATCCAGGCCGCGAGCGGCAGGAACAGGTGGGTGACGGGGCGTCCCTCGGCCAGGTTCTGCGCCAAGCCGTCCTGGATGCGGATCGGCAACTTCTGCGAGCCGTCCCAGGCGATCTGGGCCAACTCATGGCGGATGACCGGATTGCGGAAGCGTGCCAGCACCGCGCCGGCATAGGCAACCAGGTCCAGCCCGCGCGGCGCGCGCAGGCCCGGCAGCACCTCCTGCGCCCATAAGCGTTCGATGAAGCCGGCCAGTGCGGGATTGGCGATGGCGCCGGACACCGTCGCGTGTCCCGCCAGCAGCCCCACGTAGGCCAGCGTGGAGTGGGCGCCGTTGAGCAGGCGCAGCTTGGCCCGTTCCCAGGCCGGCACGTCGTCGGTGAGGATCGCACCGGCCGCGGCCCAGTCGGGTCCGGCGGCGGCGCGATGGTCCTCGATCACCCATTGCACGAAGGCTTCGCGCTGCACCGGCCAGCGATCCTCGAGCCCGGTCGCGGCCGCGACCTCGGCGCGCAGCGCGTCCGTGGTCGCGGGCGTGATGCTGTCGACCATGCTGCGCGGAAACGCCACTTCCTGCGCGATCCAGTCGGCCAGTCCGCGGTCGCGGGCTTGCGCCATGGCCACGATCGCCGCGCGCAGTCGCGGGCCGTTGTCGGACAGGTTGTCGCAGCTCAGGATCGCCGGCGGCGCGGTGCCGGCGGCACGCCGCCGCGACAGGCCCTCGACCAGGAATCCGATCAGGGTGCTGGGTGAGTGTGGCGTCGCAAGGTCCTGCTGCAGGTCGGGGCGGGCGAGGTCGAGCGCGCCGTCGGCGCCGAGGCAATAGCCCTTCTCGGTCACGGTGAGCGTGACGGCATGGATGCCGGGCGCGGCCAGCCGCTGCAGCACCGCGCCCGGATCGCGCGGCGCGACCAGTGATTCGCGCAGCGCGCCGATGACCTGGTGGCTGCATTGCTGG
>JAGOEZ010000286.1 GCA_017997455.1 Lysobacterales bacterium
CTCGCGCGCAGAGCGCGCTCCTACAATGCCGGCTCTGTAGGAGCGCGCTCTGCGCGCGATGGGCCTGACAGCGGCGGCAGCCGCACCTATTCGAAGCCGTTGGCGAAGACCAGGCTCGCGGGCGCGGATGCCGAGGTGAACTTCAGCACCCGGTCGTTGTTGATCTCGGCCAGGTACAGCTCGCCGGCCTCGTCCTCGCCGAAGCTGGTGTGCATCAGGTCGGTGCCGTTCTGCCACAGGGTGGCCGACCAGGTGCTGCCGTTGAAGGTCCCGTACTGGATCCTGCCGCTGCAGTAGTCCGAGTAGAAATAGAGCCCATCCATGCCGGCGATGGCGCCGCGATAGCGGAAGCCGCCGGTGATCGAGGCGCAGGGCCCGTTGTTGGCGATGTGGGTATAGGTGAGGATCGGCGCCACGCTGCCGGCGCAATTGCCGATCGTCCCTTCGCAGCCGAACCAGCCGTAATTGCGCCCGCCGGTCGAACTGGCGGGCTCGAAGTCGACTTCCTCCATGTCGCCCTCGCCGACGTCGCCGATGTACATGTCACCGGTGGCGCGGTCGAAGCTGAAGCGGAACGGATTGCGCAGGCCGTAGGCCCAGATCTCGTCGCAATTGCCGGTGGTTCCGGCACTGCCGGCATAGGGATTGCCCGGCGGGATCTCGTAGTTGGCCGAGCCGCCGGCGCTGGAGGCGCACAATTCGTTGCTGCCCGCGGGCGTGGTCGCGTTGACGTCGATGCGCAGGATCTTGCCCTGCAGGGCGCGCGAATTCGGGTTGCCGCCGGCGTTGGAGAAGGCCGGATCGGCCGGGCACAAGGGGTCGTTGTCGTCGTTGGCCGGCAACTGCGCGGGGCGCAGGGTCTGGGCGCGGTCGCACGGCGTCTTGCCCTCGCCGCGCGCGATGTAGAGGTATCCGCCGGGACCGAAGTGGAGGTCGCCGCCGATGTGGTAGGTCTCGTCCTGGTCGACGCGCAGGACGATCTGCGCCGTGCTGGTGTCGGCAATGCTGGGGTTGCCGGCCTGCGCCAGGTAGCGCACCACCTGGGCGTCGCCGTTGGCGTCGGTGTAGCTGATGTAGAACTGGCGGTTGCTCTCGTAGTTCGGGTGGAAGGCCAGCCCGAGCAGGCCGCCCTCGTTCGACACCGTGAATCCCGATGGTGGCGCGGTGCCGCCCGGGCCGATGTTGAGGAAGGGCGTGGACAACATCGTGCCCGCGGCGCTGCGGATCCAGACCTGTCCGTTGCGCCCGACGATGAACAGCCGGTTGCTGCCGTCGGCGGCATTGCGCACGGCGATCGGCTGCGCGATCACCGTGGTGACCACCGGCGTCAGGGTGAGGTCGCCCGGCGGCACCGCCAGGGCCGGCAACGCGCAGGCGACGAGCACGGCCGCTGCGAAAGGGTTCGAACGGGGAAGCAGGCGCATGCGCGGATTATCCGCCGGCCCTGACGCAACGGCAACGCGCGCCGCGTTCTACTCGAAGCCGTCGCGGAACAGGCGGTCCGCGTCGTAGGTCGCGGTCAGCGTCACCGGTCCCGGGTTCGGGATGCTGACCAGGTGCGACGCCGCGCCGCCATCCGACCAGCTGAGGAAGTTCCAGGTGTTGCCGCCGAGTTGCTGCGGCGAGGTCGCGCTGACCGAGAAGCTGCCGTTGGCGATGGCCATGTGCACGAAGGGCGTGGTGCGCGCGGCGGCACCGCCCACGACCAGTTGCAGGCCCGGCGGCACCGTGGCCAGGGTGACGACGGTCACCGCGGGGAACAGGTCCACCTGGGCGCTGCCGGTCGCGTCGCTGGCGTCGCGCGCGGTGAGCCGGAAGCGCAGGTAGCTCGGGTATTCGTGGTCCGGCGCGTCGAAGGCCACGTGGTTGCCGCTGGCGCCGCTGACCGGGTGCGAGTGGCAGTCGGTGAAGGTCTCGTCGCTGCAGTGGCGCAGGATCATCTCCCATTCCAGCGCGTCGCCGGTGAGGTTGCCCTGCTCCGGATCGTTGCCGGCGCCGGTGAGCTCGATCACGTCTCCGACCCGCCACAGCAGTGGCGGCAGCGGCGCCAGCACCTGCGCGGTGGGCGCGGAATTGCCCGCGACGAGGCGGATCGACGCGCTGTCGACGCCGCCCGCGCCGTCGCCGACCTGCACGCCCACGCGCCGGATCACGTTGCCGGCCAGCATCACGCTGGCGCTGCTCGCGCCGGCGCCCACGAGGTCGTCGTAGAGGCCGTCCTCGTCGAGGTCCCAGGCGTACTGCAGGGTGGTGCCGGCGTCGGGGTCGGCGCTGGCGCTGGCGTCGAGGTCCACCACGCGGTCGCCGCCGGTGCTGGTGCTGCCGGCACCGAGCCGCAACGCGGCCGAAGGCGGGCGATTGGCCCCGAAATGGATGCGGCGGATGGTCCCCGAATCGAGGTTGGCGTAGAACAGGTCGCCGCCCGGGCCGGCAACGAGGTCGACCACGTTGATGTCGCTGGAACTGCCGGCGAACAGATAGGGCGTGGGCTCCGCCGTGGCGCCGCACCCCGACTGGGCGGGCGGGTCGGGCAGTCCGTCGGCGTCGCCATCCTTGAACGCGAATACCTGGTCGCGGTTGTAGTCGGCGAAGAACAGCGCATCGCGCCATTCGGCCGGATACGAGGCGCCGGTGTAGAAGGCCAGCCCGCTGATCGCGGAACCGACGCCGCCGCAACCCGGTGCCTGCGCGTGGCGATAAGCGTAGAACGGCACCCGGTGCGCGCCGGCGCCCGCGCCGTACAGGGTCTCGCACAACGCGATGTTGGCGCCGTCGTAGCCGCCCTGGCGGCCATTGCCCTCGTAGCAGGGCCAGCCGAAATTGGGCGCGGTCGCGGCCGGCGCCGT
>JAGOEZ010000287.1 GCA_017997455.1 Lysobacterales bacterium
GCGGGCGGATCGGCTGGTACGGCGATCGCGTGCCGCGATCAGACCCGCACCACGGTCCGTCCGAGTGAACCCCCTGCCAGCATCCTAGCAAAAACGCCGGGCAGGTCGTCCAGACCCGTTTCGGCGCCGGCGATGCGCTCGAGGTGGGCCGGTTTCCAGTCGCTCGCGAGGTGCTCCCATAGCAGGCGCCGGATCGGCAGCGCCGTGCCGGCCGAGGCGATGCCCAGCAGGCTGACGCCGCGGATGATGAAGGGCATCACCGTGGTGTTGAGCTCATGGCCGCCGGCGAGGCCGCAGCTGGCGATGTTGCCGTAGGGATGGATCACGCGGGTCAGGCCGGCCAGCATCTCGCCGCCGACGCTGTCGACGGCCCCGGCCCAGCGCGTGGTCTCGAGCGGGCGTTGTCCCCACCAGAGCTCCTTGCGCGACACGCATTGGCGCGCGCCGATCTCCTTGAGCAGGTCGAACTGTTCGGGCTTGCCGCTGATCGCATGGGTTTCGTAGCCGGCCCGGGTAAAGATGTCGATCGCAAGCATGCCCACGCCGCCGGTCGCGCCGGTGACCACGACAGGACCCATCGCGGGCGTCTGGCCGTTGGCCTGCATGCGATATAGCGACAGCGCGGCGGTGAAGCCCGCGGTGCCCAGCGCCATGGACTCGCGCAGGTCGAGGCCGGCGGGAAGGGGGATGGTCCAGGTCGACTCGATCCGCGCGTATTCGGCATAGCCGCCGTCGCGGGTCTCGGAGAGGCCGCAACCGGTGCACAGCACCGCATCGCCTTCCTTGAAGCGCGGGTCGGTCGACGCGGCGACGTGGCCGGCGAGGTCGATGCCGCCGTTGAGCGGGAAGCGGCGCAGGATCCGGCCCTGGCCGGTGCCGGCGAGCGCATCCTTGTAGTTGCAACTCGACCATGCGACCCGGACCAGGACTTCGCCGGGCGAGAGCTCCGCGGCCTGCATGGTCTCGACGGCGGCGGCGTGGGACTTGCCGTCGGAGCGGATGCGGAACGCGCGGAACGAATCGGGATTGCTCATCGGGGGTCTCCGGGCCAGCCGCGCGGGAGCCGTGCGCTCAGCGCGACGCTTCGAGCGTGAGCACCAGCGCGGCCGGCAGCTTGTCGGGCTCGAAGCGCTGCGTCAACGGCAGGTAGCCGTCGCGGGTGATCGCGAGCTCGATCTGCTCGAGCGGGAAGTCGCAGCGGTCCTTGCCGGTGAAGGACTTGCCGGCGAAGGGGTCGAACTGCACGCGCGCCTGGAAGCGGCCGTCGGTGCCGGACTGGCGCCGGTTGCTGATCTGTCCCGGTCCCTTCTCGATCCAGCGCGTCTCGATGGTCGCGCCGGCCACCGGCTGGCCGGCCGCATCGACGACCGCGCCGTCCACGGTGATGTCGCGCAGCGGGCACGCCGCGCCGGCAGTCGCGGCCACGAGTGCCATGCCCGCGAGCAGGCCGTATCCGATTGTCTTCGACATGATTCCCAGCCGCTGCATGGCGCCGCGACCCACTCCCCGATGGACATTCCGGCGCATGGCCGGGGCGCTGTCAAGCGCCGTGGGCGTGATGCGATCTGTGGTTGGAAATGGTCGATGGGTGGCTGGGGGGAGGGGGTGCGCGCAGGGCGGGGCTTGCGCGGGGTGCGCGCATGCGTAGTTGCAACTGGACCCCGTGTCATCGGCCATCCATGGCCTGCACGGGGTGAGCAGATGCGTAAATGCAACTGGACCCCGGATCAACGCCCATCCATGGGCTGTCCGGGGTGAGCAGATGCGTAATTGCAACTGGACCCCGTGTCATCGGCCATCCATGGCCTGCACGGGGTGAGCACATCCTGTGCTCAATTGGCCTTGTGGATGGCGCGTTTGTCGGTGGCGAGGGCGGCTTCGTGCACGGCCTCTGACAGGGTCGGGTGGGCGTGGACGATGCGGGCGAGGTCTTCGGCGGAGCCGTGGAACTCCATCGCGACGACGCATTCGGCGACCAGCTCGGAGGCGCAGGCGCCGACCAGGTGCACGCCCAGCAGGCGGTCGGTCTCGGCATGCGCGATGACCTTGACCATGCCGGCGGTCTCGTTCATCGCCACCGCGCGGCCGATCGCGGCGAACGGGAAGCTGCCGGTGCGGTACGGAATCCCGGCTGCCTTGAGCTCGGCCTCGGTCTTGCCGACCCACGCCACTTCGGGTTCGGTGTAGATCACCCACGGCACCGTATCGAGGTTGACGTGGCCCGGCTTGCCGGCGATCAGTTCGGCGACGGCAATGCCTTCCTCGGAGCCCTTGTGGGCGAGCATCGGGCCACGCACGCAGTCGCCCACGGCCCACACGCCCTCGACGCCGGTCCAGCAGTGTGCATCGACCACCACGCGACCGCGTTCGTCCAGTTGCACGCCCGTGCCTTCGGCCAGCAGTCCGTGGGTCGCCGCGCGACGGCCGACCGCGACCAGCAGCCGGTCGACCACGAGCGATTGCTCGCCCTTGCCGTCGACGTAACCGACATGGACCTCGTCCTGCTTCACTTCGGCCTGGGTGACCTTGGCGCCGAGGCGGATGTCGAGGCCCTGCTTCTTGAATTCGCGCGCCGCCGCCCTGGCGATGTCGGCATCCGCCGCGGCGAGGAAATCGGGCAGCGCCTCGAGGATCGTGACCTCGGCGCCGAGGCGCCGCCACACCGAGCCCAGTTCCAGGCCGATCACGCCGGCGCCGATCACGCCGAGTCGCTTCGGGATCTCGCTGAAGTCCAGCGCGCCGACGTTGTCGACGATGCGTTGGCCGTCGAACTTCGCGAACGGCAGCTCGATCGGCACCGAGCCCGTGGCCAGCACGATGTTGGTGCCGCTGATCTCGCGCACGCC
>JAGOEZ010000288.1 GCA_017997455.1 Lysobacterales bacterium
GGCCCGACCACGGCCAGCGCGCTGCGCAACCAGTCGAGGTGGAAGGCGTCGCGCCCGGTGCTCTTGGGCGCGGGCAGGCGGAAGTACGGGTCCGCCATCAGGCGCGCCAGCAGGGCTGCGTCGATGCGGCCACTGCGCGCCCATGCGCCGTCCTCGTCGCAGGCGGTGCCGCGCTCGGCCAGCGACCAGGCGTCCAGCAGCGCGTTGGCCGGCCCGGTGTCGAACCCGACCACCGGCCGGTCGCCGCGCATCAGGGTCAGGTTGGCGATGCCGCCGAGGTTGAGCACGGCGCGGGCCTCGCCGGGATCGGCGAAGGCCGCGACGTGGAAGGCCGGCATCAGCGGCGCGCCCTGGCCGCCGGCGGCGACGTCGCGGCGGCGGAAGTCGGCCACGGTGGTGATGCCGCAGCGCTCGGCGATCACGTTGGGGTCGCCGAGCTGCCACGTGAACGGCTGTGGCCCGGCCGGACGATGGCGCAGGGTCTGGCCGTGGCTCCCGATGGCGGCCACCGCGGCCGGCGCGATGCCGGCCTGCGCCAGCAGCGCCAGGGCGGCGGCGGCGAAGGCCTGGCCCAGCGCCACGTCGAGCGCGGCGATCTCGTCCAGGGGCGCGCGCGCGTCGGCCGCGGCCTGCGACAGCGCGAGCACCCGGGCGCGCAACGCCGGATCGTAGGGAAACGCGCGCGCCGCGACCACGCGCGGCGCCGGGTCGAAGCGCACCAGCGCGGCATCGATGGCGTCGGCGCTGGTGCCCGAGATCAGCCCGAGGAAGGGCGCGGCGGGATCCCGCGCCATCGCTCAGCGACGCATCAACGCGCGGCGAGCGCGCTCGCCGCCGGCTCGCGCTGCTCGATCAACGTCAGGCGCGCCATGACCGGCGTGCTGGAGCGGCGGAACGCAAGCAGTTCGGCGGGGCCCAGCGGCTCGGCCTTGGGCAATGGCACGGTCAGCGGGTCGCGGTGCACGCCGCCGACGCGGAATTCGTAGTGCAGGTGCGGCGCGGTCGCCAGGCCGGTCATGCCGACATAGCCCACGACCTCGCCCTGGCTGACCCTGGTGCCGACCCCACGGCCCGCCGCGAAGCGCGACATGTGGGCGTAGAGCGTAGTGACGTTGTTGGGATGCTGCACGATCACGCAGTTGCCGTACCCGGACTTCCAGCCGCGGAAGATCACGCGGCCATTGCCGGCGGTGCGGATCGGCGTGCCCTTGGGCGCGGCGTAGTCGACGCCGCGGTGCGCGCGGGTGCTGCCCAGGATCGGGTGGCGGCGCGCGCTGGAGAAGCGCGAGCTGATGCGCGAGAACTCCACCGGCGTGCGCAGGAATGCCTTCTTCAGCGGGCGGCCCTCGGCGTCGTAGTAGCCGGTGGTGCCGTCGGCCTGCGGATGGCGCAGCGCCACGTAGCGCTTGCCGCCGTTGACGAAGGTGGCGGCGAGGATGTCGCCGCTGCGCAGGCGCTCGCCGTCGCGGTAGACCTCGTCGTAGATCACCGCGAAGTGGTCGCCGCGGCGGAGGTCCTGCGCGAAGTCGATGTCGTAGCCGAACACCTCGGCCATCTTGAGGATCACGCTGTCGTCGAGTCCGGCCTTCTCGCCGGCGCCGAACAGCGAATGGGTGATGGTGCCGCTGGCGCTGCCGACCCGGCGCTGCAGCGCGCGCTCGGCGACCGACTCGCGCACTTCGGCGCCGCCGACCTCGAGCGTGACGCGGCGGTCATCGCCGGCATCGAACTCCACCGCCTCGAGTTTGCCGGGCGCCGCGAGCTTGAAGCCGAAGCGCTCGCCCGGGCGGATCTTGACCAGTTCGTCGCGGTGGCTGCTGCGGGCGAGCACGGCGTGCAAGGTCGCCGGCTTGAGGCCGAGGCCGTCGAAGATGTCGCCCATGGTCTGGCCGGGCTTGACCTCGACGTAGGTCCAGGCCGGCGCGGCGTCCACCGCGGCGGCGGACACGCGGGCCTGCGGCGGCAACGCGATCGCCTGCGAGCTCAGCGTGCCGGCCGCCGGCGCCAGTTCCACGCGGGCGGCGCTGGCCCAGCCGGGCAGGACGACGAAACCCAGCAGCAGCAGCAGCGCCACGGCGGCGCCGATCACCAGGTGCTCATTGCGCCAGTCGATCGGCGCGCGGGCGAAGTTGGGGATGAAATGCCAGTTCGCGCGCGACAGGTAGAAGCGCCAGTGGCGATGTTGCGCCTGCCGCCGCACCGCCTGGCGGCGATGCGGGTGGGACGGTACGTGGTCGGCGTTCGGCGGCAGGTTCACGCGGGTGTTCCGTATTCGAGCGCCGTACGATAACCACGTCGAAGAACGGGCGTCAAACCTTTGTATCGATTGGGGTTTTTTGGACCGCGCCGTTAACGGGTTCTTAACACTAGCGTGCGCCCCCGGGCCGCCTCGCGTAGCATCGCCGGCCTTGCCTGGCGCCCACTGCCGCGAACCCGATCACAGTACAACCATGTCCCAGATCAGCCACGCCCTGGAACTCATCGGCCGCGGCGCCGACGAGGTCATCAAGCCCGAGGACCTCGAGGCGCGGCTCAAGCTCGGCCGCCCGCTGCGGGTCAAGGCGGGCTTCGATCCGACCGCGCCCGACCTCCACGTCGGCCACACCGTGCTGCTGAACAAGATGCGCCAGTTCCAGGACCTCGGGCACCAGGTGATCTTCCTGATCGGCGACTTCACCGGGATGATCGGCGACCCGACCGGCAAGAACATCACCCGCAAGCCGCTCACGCGCGAACAGATCGAGGCCAACGCCCGGACCTACGAGGCGCAGGTGTTCAAGGTGCTGGACCCGGCGCGGACCGAGGTGCGGTTCAACTCCGAGTGGTTCGGCCCGATGG
>JAGOEZ010000289.1 GCA_017997455.1 Lysobacterales bacterium
GCAGCTCGACGCCGCCGCGAGGCACGCTGCGGCGGCGGAGCAGATGTTCGGCGACTGGCGCCCTGGCGATGCCTAGGAAGGCGCGCGTGCCGCGCGGCGACGTCGCGCCGCCATCCTCAGCGCGGCGGCGCGCTGCGCGCGTGCGGCGTGCGCGGGCTCATGTCGTCGAGGTTCCATTCGGCGGGCACGAAGGCGCGCCGGGTTTCCGGGCGCACCGGATAGCCGCCGACTTCGGACTGGTCGTCGATGATGCGGCCGCGGCCCTCGATGGTGTCGGCGACGATGCGGCGGTCGATCGGGTCGCGGTCCCAGGGGCGCGCGCCCGCCTCGCGGATCACCGCGTCCTGCACGTCGATCGCCGCCAGCGGGACCACGCCGGGTGGCAGCGCCGGCCGCTGTTCCAGTTCGACCAGGCGCGCGCGGCCGGTGGTGTAGAAGCCGAGCTGCGGCAGCGGTTGGCCGATGCGGTCGACCGCGAGGTTGTCGGCGCGGTAGAGCTCGAGGTCGCCGGAGCCGCCGAGCATGAAGAAGGCGAGGTCCGGCGGGGTCGAGGGTCCGGCGCGCAGCACGTTGCCGATCAAGGCCAGCTTCCCGACTTCGTAGGGATGCTCGATCCATTCCTCGGCGATCAGGTTGTAGTGCACGGCGCGCGGGCCAGGGTTGTAGATCAGGTTGTTGACCACCATGCCGCGCGCGCCGCCCTTGAACATGGGGCTGCGCTCGTAATTGTGCGCGTACAGGTTGCCGATGATGAGGATGTCGCTGGCGTTGTCGTGGACCAGCGTGCCCTTGGAGTGTTCGCCCTTGCTGTGGCTGGATTCCGCCAGTCCCTCGGCAATGAGGTTGTTGCTGTAGGTGATGCGATGCGACATGCGCTCGCGCCACGCATCGGGGTCGGCACCCTCGAAGCGCGCGCCGGAGGCCGACAGGTTCTCGTCGGTGGCCCAGGTGAAGGAGCAGTGGTCGACGATCACGTCGCGCGCGCCGGCCTGGGTCGAGAAGGTGTCGATGTCCCAGCCGCCCATGCGCGGCGTTTCGGCCGAGCCGGCGCGCACGGCGATGTGGCGCACCACCACGTCGTGCGTGCTGACCACGATGCCGCCGCGGATGAGGGTGATGCCGGGCGCGGGCGCGGTCTGGCCCGCGATCGTGAGGAAGGGCTCGGTCACGGCCAGCCGGGTCTTGGCCAGGTCGATCACGCCGCCGACCTCGAACACCACGATGCGCGGCCCCGCGGTCTCGATCGCGGCGCGCAGCGAGCCGGGTCCGCTCTCGGCCAGCGTGGTCACGCGCAGGATCGCGCCGCCGCGACCCCCCGGCGTATGCGCGGCCCAACCGACCGCGCCCGGGAAGGCGAGGGGCCGGTCGGCGCCGGCGGCCGGCACGGCAGCGGCGTACAGGACGCAGGCCAGCGCGAGGATCGCGCCGGCACGGTGGGCGCAGGCGCGAGTGCGCGCATAGCGGGTCGACATGGCCATGGTTCCAATCGTGCGTCGAATGCGGATGGGTGGGAAGCCGGAGCGGTTGGATTGTAAATGACACCGGTTTCCTTTATACAAGCTGCGAGCGTGTTTTGCGCCTGCCGAGGGCCATGGCAGCGCATCCGGAGGACAGGCACGTGATGGGGCAGGGGACGGAATCCAGTGCAACGACCAGCCCGGCGGATGCCCGCCGGATCGCGGAGGCTTTCGTGCAGGCGCGGCTCGCCGGCAGGGCGTTGGGCGCGTACCCGGGTCGCGTGCCGGCCGACCTCGAAGGCGGTTATGCGTGCCAGGATGCGGCCATCGCCCTGTGGCCTGATCGCGTGATCGGCTGGAAAGTCGGCTATATCGCCTCCAACCGGCGCGACGCTTCCGGCGACGATCGCCTGGTCGGCCCCATCTTCGGCGCCATGCTGCGCACGGCGCATCCGGGCACGATCACCGAGTTCCCGGTGTTCGATGGCGGCTTCGCCGCGGTCGAGGCCGAATACGTCGTGCGCCTCGGCGCGGATGCGCCGCCCGGCAAGCGGGACTGGACGGCGGGCGAGGCGGCCGCTCTGGCTGGCGCGCTGCACGTGGGCATCGAGACCGCGGGCAGTCCGCTGGCAACCATCAACCAGCTCGGCCCCACCGTCGTGGTTTCCGATTTCGGCAACAACGCCGGGCTGATCCTCGGGCCGGAGATCGCCGACTGGCGCGGCCCGGCGCTGGAATCACTGCGTTGCGAAACCTGGATCGACAACCGCTGCGTGGGCCGCGGCGGCGCCGCCGCGCTGGAGGGCGGGCCGATGGGCGCGCTGGCCTTCGCCCTCGCGCGGCTTGCACGTCGCGGGCGTCCGCTGCGGGCCGGGGACCTGGTCAGCACCGGTGCCGCGACCGGCATCCACGATATCCGCGCCGGCGAAAGCGCGCGGGTCGATTTCGGTGCCGCTGGCACCCTGCATTGCCGCGCCGTGCCCATGCGTGGCGGCGCTGCGAACGCGGCATGCTGAGCCGGCGCGCGCTGCTGGCCGGAGGCGCGGCCCTGGCGCTCGCGCGCAACGCGGGCGCCGCGCCGGCGACCGTGCTGACCGCCGCCGACGTGCACGTCGACGGCTACCCGACCGTGATGGCGGTGCGCCGGATCGGCGAGATCCTCGCGCGCGAAACCGGCGGCCGGCTCGGGACGCGCGTCTACCACGCCGGCCAGCTCGGCCGCGAAGGCGACACGGTCAGCCTCGCGCGCTTCGGCGCGCTCGACCTGACCCGCGTCAACATGGCCGCGCTCAACAACATGTTCCCGGCAACGCGCATCCTCTCGCTGCCCTACGTGTTCGATTCGGTCGCGCACCTGCGCCGCGCGCTCGACGGCGCGCC
>JAGOEZ010000087.1:0-9109 GCA_017997455.1 Lysobacterales bacterium
GCCTATGGCTGGGAAGTGATCCCCGAGGTCGACGGCCACAATCCCGAGGCGATCAAGGCCGCCCTGGTGTCGGCAGCGATCGATCCGGACAAGCCGACCCTGGTCTGCTGCCGGACCCTCATCGGCTATGGCGCGCCGAAGAAGCAGGACACCGAGGGCGCGCATGGCGCACCGCTGGGCAAGGACGAGGTGGCCGCGGCGCGCGAGCGGCTGCAATGGCCGCACCCGCCGTTCGAGGTGCCGGACGCGATCCGCGCGGGTTGGGATGCGCGCGCGAAGGGCGCGCGCTGGTCGGCGGAGTGGACCGACCTGATGGCGCGCTATCGCAGCGAATTCCCCGAACTCGCGGCCGAGTTGGAGCGCCGCCTGCGCGGCGATTTGCCGGCGGAGTTCGCCGCCAGCGCGAAGGCGTACGTGTCCCGGCTGCAGGCCGAGGGTCCCGCGGTGGCCTCGCGCAAGGCCTCGCAGATGGCGCTCGACGCATTCGGCCCGCTGCTGCCGGAGCTGGTCGGCGGTTCGGCCGACCTCGCGCATTCCAACCTCACGTTGTGGAAGGGCTCGAAGGCCGCCACCAGCGCCGATCCGGGCGCCAATTACGTCTACTACGGCGTGCGCGAATTCGGCATGAGCGCGATCAGCAACGGCCTCGCGCTGCACGGCGGGTTCGTGCCCTACGACGCGACCTTCCTCGTGTTCAGCGACTATGCGCGCAACGCGGTGCGCATGAGCGCGCTGATCCCGGCCGCCGCGATCCACGTCTACACCCACGACTCGATCGGCCTCGGCGAGGACGGCCCCACCCACCAGCCGGTCGAGCACCTGGCCAGCCTGCGCTACATCCCCGGCAACCGGGTCTGGCGCCCGTGCGACGCGGTCGAAAGCGCGGTGGCCTGGCAGTCCGCGATCGAGCACCGCGCCGGCCCGAGCTGCCTGGTGTTTTCGCGCCAGACGCTCGCGCACCAGGCGCGCGACCCGCGGCAGCTGGCGGACATTGCCCGCGGCGGCTATGTGCTGCTGGAGCCGCTATCGGCGCGGCCGCAGGCGATCCTGATCGCCACCGGCTCGGAGGTCGAACTGGCGATGCAGGCGGCGCGGGTGCTGGATGGCCACGGGCTGGCCGTGCGCGTGGTCTCGATGCCCTGCGCCGAGCTCTACGACCGCCAGCCGCTCGAATACCGCGAGGGCGTGCTGCCATCGTGGTGCCGCGTGCGCGTGGCGGTCGAGGCCGGCGTGCGCGATTACTGGCGCAAGTATGTCGGGCTCGATGGCGCCGTCATCGGCATCGACAGCTTCGGCGCCAGCGCGCCGGCGGAGCAGCTCTACCAGCACTTCGGCTTCACGGTCGAGGCGGTGGTCGAGGCAGTGCGGGGCCAGCTCGCGGCCTGAGGCCCCGCAGGCGCGCCTTCAGCCGCGATCGCGTATCGACTCAACCGGCAACGTCGCCTCGTGGCCCATCGCCCGCAGAGCGGGCTCCTACAGAGCCGGCTCTGTAGGAGCCCGCTCTGCGGGCGATGGGCGTCACAACCAGCGCTTGCGCTTGAAGTAGGCGTAGGGCACCACCGCCGACAGCACCATGAACACGATCGCCATCGGGTATCCCGCAAGCCAGTCCAGCTCGGGCATGTGGCGGAAGTTCATGCCGTAGATGCTGGCCACCAGGGTCGGCGGCAGGAACACCACCGCGGCGACCGAGAAGATCTTGATGATGTTGTTCTGCTCGATGTTGATCCGGCCCAGGGTCGCATCGAGCAGGAAATTGACCTTGCCGCTCTGGAAGCCGGCATGGTCGGTGAGCGAGGCGATGTCGCGCGCCAGGGTCTTGACGTTCTCGCGCACCAGCGGGTCCTCGGAATAGCCGAAGGGCGCGTAGCCGAAGTAGGTCACCGCGCGCGACACGCTGACCAGCGATTCGCGCACGCGGCTGGCGAGGTCGCCGGCGCGGCCGATGCCGACCACCTGCTGGTCGAGCGACAGGCGCACCGCGGCGCTGCCGCCGGTGTCGAAGACCTGGCGCGAGAGCCGGTCGATGTCGGCGCTGATGCGCTCGAGCGAATCCGCGAAGCGGTTGATCACGGCATCGAGCAGCTCGATGTAGAGCAGCGCCGGGCGCATCTGGGTCAATTGCCCGCGCTCGATCCGCTGCAGCGCGCCGCGCAGCGAGATCGGGTCGACGTAGCGCAGCGTGATCAGGCGATCGGGCTGCAGGATGAAGGTCACGGCGCCGGTGTCGGGCTCGTCCGAATCCAGCCTCACCACCACCGAGATGGTCATGAACAGGGTGCCGCGTTCCTCGTAGAAGCGGCTCGAGGGCTCGATCTCGGCCATTTCCTCGCGCGTCGGGACCTCGATGCCGAAGCGCGCGCCGACCCGGGCCTTCTCCTCCTCGGTGGGCTCGAGCAGGTCGACCCACAGCGCGGACTCGAGCGCGGCATCGGCGTTGCCGCAGGCGACGAGGTGGGCGCCTGCGGCGTCGCGTCCGTAGCAGTTGAGCATCGGTCCGGCGTCCCCTGCGAGCGTGGGTGTCAGGCCGCCGGCGGCGGAACCGCGCCGTAATACCGCGCGAAGGCCGCGTGGACCTCGGGATGGTGTTCGGCGAGTACGTCGGGCGCGGTGAAATAGTACTCGCTCACCACGGCATGGAACTCGTCCGCGGCCTCGGCGGCGTAAGGGTCGAGCACGGTCTCGCGACCCGCCTCCACCGCCGCGGCCAGCGCGTCGAAGGCGCCCTGCATGACCCGCAGCCACTCGCCGCGCTGCGCGGCCGGCAGCGGGGGCACGCCGTCGCTGTAGCCATCTGCCATGTCGATCTTGTGCGCGATCTCGTGGATCACGACGTTGAAGCCCTCGAAGGGCTCGGCCAGGTCCTGCTCGATGTCGGCCCACGACAGGATCACCGGCCCCTGCGACCAGGCTTCGCCGGCGAGCTCGTCGTCCCATTCGCTCACCACCTCGGTGTCGGAATCGTGGTGGCTGCGGCGCACGCGGAACTGCCCCGGATACAGGATCAGCTCGTGCCAGTGCCCGAGGTGATCGTCGGGCAGGTGCAGCATCGGCAGGCAGGCCTGCGCCGCGACCAGCAGGCGCATGCGCGGCGTGACCTCGAGGCCGTGCGCGCCGCTGAAGCGGAAGCGGCCCAGGAACCATTCGACCCGCTGGCGCAAGGCCGCGAGTTCGGCCGGGGCGCGCGCGTCGAGCAGGCGCATGGCGGCCACGGTGGCGCGCCAGGCCGCGTCATCGACGGGCTCGGGTGCGGAACGCAGGCGGCGGAACCAGGAGCGCATGGCGCCAGCGTGCGCGAGACCGGTGCCAGCGGGCAAGCGGCCGGCCGCGGCGCGACCGGCCCGTGCCTCAGCGCAGCGCGCCGGGCAGCAGCGCGCGCCAACCCAGCGGACGGCCCGGACCGCGTGGCGGCTCGGCCGGATCGCCCACGACCCGCCCTGGCGCTTCCTGGCCCGGCAGCGATTCGTCAGCGGACGACACCGCGGACTCGCACGCCGGCGGCCTGATCGCAACCGGCGCGGCGCCGCCGACGGTGGAATCGGCGAGTGGCGCGGGTATGGCGGCGCCCTGTCCACGGACGGCCGCGGACAGGCCCACGCCCGCCGCGCCCGCGGCCGGGGCGTACAGGCCGCACGCGACGATTGCCGGAACGAGCCATCCCGCCAGGTGCTTCATGCGTGCAGATCCTCGTTGACACCCGGCCGGTGGACCCGGCGGGGGGCGAAGCGTGACGCGTGCCGCGGGCCGCTGCAAGCGGCAGGCACCCGCAAGCACCTCGCATCGGGGGATAGACCGGCCGGCGTGCCGCGAGTTCCGCGTTGCAACGCAGCATCCGGCGGCCGCGGCCGCCGATACACTCGCCGCGCCGCGGCCGTGGCGCCGAATCCCGCGATCGAGCGGGGAACGGGTCGCGATCGGGGCCCGATCCGGCTCGGTCCCCGTCCGGACCCGCACACTCCGGATCCCAGGCTCGATGCAGACCGTCGCACTCGGCACCGTACCCGCCATGCCGCTGCCGCGTCGTTCGGAAGGACAACGCACGTCGGGCTACGCCTTGCGCCGCGCGCTCGCCGCCGGAATCCAGCGCGTGATCGCGCGCCGCGACGAGATCAACCGCATCAACGTGTTCCCGGTGCCCGACGGTGACACCGGCACCAACCTCGCCTTCACCCTGGGCGCGATGCTGGGCGTGGTGCGCGAGCGTCGCCGCGGCCACGCCGGCGAGGTCCTGCGCCGGGTGGCCTCGGAGGCCATCGACGGCGCGCGCGGCAACTCCGGCGCGATCATGGCCCAGTTCTTCCAGGGCCTGTCCGAACGCCTCGCCGGCAGCGCGCGCCTGACGCCCGCGGCCCTGGCCGCCGCCGCGGCCGAGGGATCGCGACTGGCGCGCGAGGCGCTGGCCGAGCCGCGCGAGGGCACCATCCTGTCGGTCATCCAGGCCTTCGCCGCCGAGTGGGGGCATGCGGTCGACGACGGCGCGCGCGACTTCCGCAGTTCCTTCGAGCGCGCGCTCGCGCGGGCGCAGCAGGCGTTGCGCGACACGCCGCAACAACTCGCCGTGTTGCGCAGCGCCGGCGTGGTCGACGCGGGGGCGCTGGGTTTCGTCGACCTGCTCGAGGGCATCGGCGACTACATCCGCGCCGGGCATGCGGTGGACGAGGCCGACGCGGGCGGCGAGCTCGCCGAGTCGGGCGTCGACGCCATGCCCGCCGCCCTGCACGGCGGCGGCGAAGTGCACGGCTACTGCACCGAATGCGTGGTCAGTGCCGACCCGGTCGACCGTGGCGGGCTCAAGGCCGCGCTGCTCGCGCTCACGCTCGACAGCCTGGTGCTGGCCGGCACGCGCGAGAAGGTGCGCGTGCATGCGCACGTCGACCACCCGGCGCAGCTGTTCGAGGCCTGTGCGCGCTTCGGCCGGCTCTCGAGCCAGAAGGCCGACGACATGCACCTGCAGGCCGAGAGCGCGGCGCAGTCGCGCGAGCGCGTCGCGATCGTGGTCGACTCCGGCGCCGACATCCCGCCCGAGGAGATGGAGCGGCTGTCGATCCACATGGTCCCGGTGCGCATCAGCCTGGGCGCGCGCGACTTCCTCGACAAGGTCTCCCTGTCGCCGCGCGAGTTCTACACCGAGCTGCGCGACGCACCGGTACCGCCGCGCACCTCGCAGCCGCCGCCGGGCGATTTCCGCCGCATGTTCGAGTTCCTGCTCTCGCACCATGCCGAGCTGGTGTACGTGGGCCTGTCGCGCGCGCTCTCGGGCACGCTGCAATCGGCCGAGAGCGCCGCGGCCCGCATCGCCAGCGGCCGCACCCACATCGTCGACAGCCGCATCGGCGCGGCCGCGCAGGGCTTGCTGGCGATGGATGCCGCGGCCGCGGCGCTCGCGGGGTGGAGCGCCGAACGCATCGTGGCGCGGGTCCGGCACATGGTGCCGCGCACGCACTTCTACGCGGTGGTGCGCGACCTTTCCTACGGCGTGCGCGGGGGGCGCGCGCCGGCGCTGGCGCTGCCCCTGTCGCGCCTGCTGCGCATGCAGCCGATCATCCGCGGCAAGGCCAATGGCCGGCTCGGCGTCGGCGGCGCCCTGTGGGGGCGCGAGCGCCTCGCCGAGCGCTTCGCCGCCGCGGTCGCGCGCCGGCTCGACGCCACCCGGCGCTGGCGGGTGCTGGTGGGCCATTGCGATTGCGCCGAGGAGGGCGCGCGCCTGCGCGCGGCCTTGCGCGCGCTGCTGCCTTCGATCGAGGGCGACTGGCTGATCGAGACCGGCGTGGCGATCGGCGCGCATGCGGGACCGGGCTCGCTGGTGGTCGGCGTGCAGGAGGCCGTGCCGCTCGTCGCCGAGGCCGGCGCGTGAGCGTGGTGATCCTGCTGGCGAAGGTGCTCGCGGCCTACCTGCTGGGTTCGCTCTCGGGCAGCCTGATCCTGGGCGGCCTGCGCGGGGTCGACATCCGCACCCAGGGCAGTGGCAATGCCGGCGGCACCAACGCGCTGCGCACCCAGGGCTGGCGCTTCGCGCTGGGCGTGGTGGCGATCGACATCGGCAAGGGCGCGCTGGCGGCGGGCCTTGCGTGGTTGCCGCCGGACGGCGGCCATGCCGCGCTGCCCGTGGCCGGACTGCTCGCCTTCGCCTGCGCGGTCGGCCATGTGTGGCCGCTGTACTTCGGATTCCGTGGCGGCAAGGGCGCGGCGGTCGTGGTCGGCGCCGTCGCGGTGATCCTGCCGGCCGCGCTGCTGGTCGTGGTGCCGGTCTGGCTGCTGGGGCTGGGATTCAGCGGCTACGTCGGCCCATCCACCGTGGCGGCGGCGCTGGTGCTGCCGCTGACGGTGCCCTGGTTCGCCGCGAGCGCCGATCGGCCCGCGCTGCTGGTCGCGATGTCTGCCTGCGCGTTGCTCATCGCGTGGACCCACCGCAGCAACCTTTCGCGGCTCGCCGCCGGCACCGAGCATCGCTTCGAACGGGCGCGCATCCTCGGACGCTGGCTGGGGCGCGGCGGCGGTCCGTGAGCCTGCGCGCCTTGCTGCGCGCGCTCGATCCCGCACGCAGCCTGCCCGTCGCCGAACTGGCGCGACGATCCGGGCTGGCGCCTGCGGCCGTGCGGGCGCAGCTGGCGCGCGCGCGCGGCCTCGGCGTGGCGATCGAAGCCCGGCGCGGCGCAGGCTACCGCCTGGCGCGAGACCTGGACCTGCTCGATGCCGCGGCGCTGCAGCGCGCGTTGTCGGCGCCGGCCCGGCGCCTGCTGGCCACACTCGAGGTCGCGCTGACGATCGATTCCACCAGCAGCGAACTGCTGCGTCGCGCCGCCGCCGGCGCACCCGCGGGCACGGTGCTGCTGGCCGAGCACCAGCATGCGGGCCGAGGGCGTCGCGGGCGCGCGTGGCACTCGCCGTTCGCGGCGCAGGTCTGCCTCTCGGTGCTGTGGCGCTTCGAACAGGGTCCGGCCGCGCTGGCGGGCCTGAGCCTGGCGATGGGCGTGGCGGTGCAACGCGCCGTGGCGCAACCGGGCGGCGCCGCGATCGCGCTCAAGTGGCCGAACGACGTGGTCGCCGACGGGCGCAAGCTGGCCGGCGTGCTGGTCGAGGCCGGCGGCGAGCCGTCGGGACCGTGCCACGCGGTGGTCGGCGTGGGCCTCAACGTGCAGTTGGCCGCGGGGCAGGGCGCGGCGATCGACCAGCCCTGGATCGACCTCGCCACGCTGCCGGGTGCCTCGCGCCCGCCGCGGACGGCGCTCGCGACGGCGCTGGTCGACGGGATCCTGCCGGCGCTCGATCGCTATGCGCGCGAAGGGCTGGCGCCGTTCCTTGCCGAATGGCGCCGGAGCGATGCGTTGGCCGGGTGCGAGGTGGAACTGGTCGAGGGCGCGCGACGCGAAACGGTGACGGTATTGGGCGTCGACGCGCAGGGACGGCTGCGGGTGCGTGATGCCGCCGGGCGTGAGCGCGCCGTGTCCAGCGCCGAGTTCGGCCGCCGCGCCGCGACGCGCGCTTGAGCATCCGCCTGGGCTTGCGGCAGGCGGCGAAAGCAGGCACAAGCGCAGGATGATCCCCGCTCCCGCGCGACGCTGGCTGCTGCTTGACCTCGGCAACACGCGCCTCAAGTGGGCTTGGGCGACCGATGGCCGCCTCGGCGCCGTGGCGGCCGTGGCCCACGATCGAACGGGCTGGCTGCAGGAGGCCGGCGCGGACTGGGACGCCGGTCCGGAACCACAACGCATCCTGCTGGCCGCGGTTGCGGCGCCGGCAGCCGTGGACGCGCTGCGCGCCGCGCTGGCGCGTCGTTTCGCCGGCATCGAGGTCGAGCGCCTCGCGAGTCCCGCGCATGCCGGCGAATGGCGTTCGGCCTACGCCGAGCCGGCGCGGCTGGGCGTGGATCGTTACCTGGCGATGCGCGGCGCGATGGCCCTGCAGCCCGGGGCGGTCCTCGTGGCGGGTTGCGGCACCGCCGTGGCCATCGACCTGGTGGATGCGCAGGGCCTGCACCGTGGCGGCCTGATCGCGCCGGGACCGGCGTTGATGCGCGAATCGATCCTGGGCCGCACCGGCCGGGTCGGCTGGCAACGCGAGGGGCAGGTGCTGGCCTTCGGCGCCGGCACCGAGGACGCGCTGCAGTCGGGCTGCTGGCAGGCCGCCGCGGCGCTGGTCGGGCGCGCACTGTCGGTGGCGACGCGGGAACTGGGCGTGGCGCCGCCGGTGTTCCTGCATGGCGGCGACGCCGAGCCCCTGGCGCAACTGCTCGACCCGGGCGCGCGCATCGTTCCCGCGCTGGTCTTCGAGGGGATGTTGCGCCACGCCCGCTAGAATTGCCGGGTACCGCCGCCGGAATCCCGCCCCCCGATGCTTTCGCGACTGCTCGTGCTGCTGCTGCTGGCCGCCAACCTGGGTGTCGCTGCCTGGCTGTTCATGACCCCGCGGGCGGGCACGCCGGCGCCGGTGGCGGCCGATCCCGGCGTCGCGCCGCTGGTGCTGCTGTCGGAGCGCGAAGGCACGTCGGCCGCCAACGCCGAGGAACTCGCCAGCGCGCCGGAGCCCGCGGGCGCAGCGCGCGACGATCGCTGCCTGAGCCTTGGGCCGTTCCCGACCCAGAGCGACCTGCGGCGCGCGCTGAATGCGCTGACGCCGGTGGTCAAGCGCACGCGGACGCGCGAGACGCGGACTTCGCAGTCGCGTGGATTCCTGGTCTACCTGCCGGCGCCGGCCAGCCGCGAGCAAGCCCTCTCGGTGGCGCGCGAACTCTACGGGCGCGGCGTGCGCGACTACTACGTGGTGACCGCGGGCGAGCAGCAGAACACGATCTCGCTCGGCCTCTTCCGCGACCGCAACAACGCCGAGCGCCGCCGGGCCGAGATCGCGGCGATGGGCTTCACCCCGGCCATCACCGAGCGGCTGGAGGAGCTGCCGGTCTATTGGCTGGATTTCGCCGTGAGCAAGGACAGCGCCTTCAACTGGCGCGATCGCCTGCCCGACCTGCTCGAGGTCGGCGAGAAGCCGGCGGCCTGTTTCTGAGCACGGGGCAGGACATGCGAGAATCGCGGCCGCGCTGGCATAGCTCAGTTGGCAGAGCAGCCGCCTTGTAAGCGGCAGGTCGTCAGTTCGACTCTGACTGCCAGCACCA
>JAGOEZ010000087.1:9209-10368 GCA_017997455.1 Lysobacterales bacterium
TCAACGGGGGGAATTGCCGCCGAGGAGGTTGCCGAGGAGGCCGCCGCCGGCTTGCATGAGGTCCTGGAAGTCGACGTCGCCGTCGCCGTCGCGATCGAGGACGGCGCCGAGGAGGCCGCCGCCGAGGCCCTGGGTGACGCGCTGCGTTTCCTGGCCCAGGAGGCCGCCCAGCGCATTGGGGTCGAGGCCGCCGCGGGTGGTTTGCTGGCCCAGCACGCCCATCAGGATCGGGGCGAGCATGGCCATCAGCTTGGCGGCGTCGGCGCTCTCGAGGCCGGCCATCTTGCCCAGGCCCGTGGCGGCGCGTTGCTGGCGGCCACCAAAGATGTGGCCGAGGATGGCGCCGCCCTGGCCGAGTCCCGGTTGCGCGCTGCCGGACCCGCCGAACAGTCCACCCAGGAGCGAGCCGAGGTCGACGTTGGCGTGGTCGCGCTCGATCGCGCGGTACAGCGATTGCGCGCCGTCGGGCTGGGCGCTGTTGCGGCCCATCGCGCCGATCAGCAGGGGCAGCGCCGCCTGGATCGCGCCTTCCGCATGGCGCGGACTGGTGCCGAGTTGCGCGGCGATCTGGTTGATCGTGTTGCCGTCCAGTGAACCCAGCACTTGGTCGATCAGGCTGCTCATGGCAAATCCTCCGGAAAGGTACGGGCGAAAGGATATCGCGGCTGCGAACGCCCGACGCTGGGCTGCTGCTCGTCGCGGGCGCGTGAATTGCGCGCTGCGCCGCCGGCTGGCGGTGCTAATCTGGCCCTTCCGGGGGTGTCATGGACCAGCGCAGCGACAGCAGTCCGGCGACCGACGCCCTGGTGGCGCGCTTCCGCACGACGTTGCCGGACAAGCTGCGCGAGTTGGCGCTGGCCTGGGAACGCTGGCTGGCGGCGCCCGATTCGATCCCGGCCAAGGAAGCGCTGCAATTGCTGGTGCACCGGCTGGCCGGTTCGGCACCCGCCTACGGCTTCTCCGACCTCGGACGCCATGCGTTCCGGGTCGACGAACGCCTCGGTGAATGGGACGCCGAAATCGCCCCGTTGCGCATCCCGCTCGATGCCCTGTGCCACGAGCTCGGCGGCAGCGTGGAAATGCTGCTGCGGGCCCTCGGCAGGGCGGCGCGCGACGGCGGCGGCGAGTCGCGCGTGGCGCGCGCCGCGCGGACCGGCGA
>JAGOEZ010000088.1:0-8871 GCA_017997455.1 Lysobacterales bacterium
TGCGCGACGATCCCGCCTGCGCCGACGAGGAACGCGAGGCGCTGTGCGCGGCCGACGATCCGGGCCTCGTGCCGCGGCTGGGTTTCGACCCGGCGCTCGACGTCGCCGCGCCGTACATCGCCACCGGCGCCCGCCCGCGGGTCGCGATCCTGCGCGAGCAGGGCGTCAACGGGCAGGTCGAGATGGCGGCCGCCTTCACCCGTGCCGGATTCGACGCCGACGACGTGCACATGAGCGACCTGATCGAGGGCCGCGCGCGCCTGGCGGACTATGCGGGGCTGGTGGCCTGCGGCGGTTTCTCCTACGGCGACGTGCTTGGCGCGGGGCGCGGCTGGGCGACCTCGATCCGCCATCGCGCCGGGCTTGCCGCGCAGTTCGAGCGCTACTTCGCCGACCGCGCGCGCTTCGCGCTCGGGGTCTGCAACGGCTGCCAGGCGCTGGCCGCGCTCAAGGACCTGATCCCGGGCGCGCAGGGCTGGCCGCGCTTCCTGCGCAACCGCTCGGAGCAGTTCGAGGCGCGCCTGTCGCTGCTCGAGATCCTGCCCTCGCCGTCGCTGTTCCTGCGCGGGATGGAGGGTTCGCGCATCCCGGTGGCGGTCGCGCACGGCGAGGGCCGCGCGGCCTTCGACGGTCCGGCCGGGGCGGCGGCGGCGCTGGCCTGCGCGCGCTACGTCGACGCGCGCGGCGCGGCCGCCGAACATTACCCCGCCAATCCCAATGGCTCGCCCGGCGGGATCACCGGGCTGACCAATGCCGACGGCCGGGTCACGATCCTGATGCCGCATCCCGAGCGCGTTTTCCGCAGCGTGCAGATGTCGTGGCGCCCGCCGCAGTGGGGCGAGGATTCGCCGTGGATGCGCATGTTCCGCAATGCCCGCGCGTGGGTCGCCTGAGCGATGCAGGCGCCCGATCCCGCCGTGGCAGCGACCGAGCCCGCGCCGACGCTCAGGGCATTCTTCCTGGCCGCGTTGCTGTGGCTGCCGGCGGCTTTTTTCCTCTGGTACGTGATGCGTTCGGTGGTGGTGTTCGCGCCGATCCGGGTCGCCAGCGCGGTGCTCACGCGCTGGATGCCCGAGTTGTTCCGCTCCGGCGCGCAGGAGTACGAGCGCTTCATCTACGCGATCGCGGCCAACGTGGCCGGGGTCGAGGGACTGCCGGCCGGCACGCTCGAGATCGCGCTCGACGTCAATGCGCTGCAGTACTGCTACGGCCTGCCGGTGCTGGTCGGCCTGGTGATGGCGACGCCGCTGGACTGGAAGCACACCTTCGCGCAACTGCTCGGCGGCTGGGCGCTGCTGGTGCCGGTGCAGGCCTTCGGCCTGGTGTTCGAAGCCTTCCGCGACATCTACTTCGGCCTCGGTGGTGCCGTGGCCTCGGGGCTGGTGGATGCCGGCTACCCCGACGCCGCTTCCGCGGCCGCGCAGACGGCCGCCAGCGCCGGCGCCGCTACACTGGCCGCCAATGGACTGTCCGCGGAGCTGGTCGGGGTGGCCTATCAATTCGCCTACCTGGCGTTGCCGGCGATCGCGCCGGTGGTGATCTGGGTCGCCTTCAACCGGCGCTTCATCGAGGCGCTCACGCTCGAAGGGCGGTCGATGACGGAACCCGCGGGCCCCGCTCGTGGTCCAAGCGACTCCTGAGCCCGCCGCCCGCATGACCGCCAGCGCCCTCGCCGTAGCCCCCGCCCACGCCCACGCCGCACTCGACATGCCGGCGCTGGACGAGCGCATCTCGCACCTCCTGCAGAGCCGTGGGCGGCTCAAGGAGACCGACGTGGTGCGCGCGCGGCGTCTCTACGACGAGGATCCGCGCGGCAGTTTCGTGATGCTGCTGGCGCGCCTGGGCCTGATCTCCGAGCGCGACCTGGTCGAGGCCACCGGCGAAGTGCTGGGCCTGCCGTTGCTGGCGGCCAAGGATTGCCCCGACGGCCCGCCGGCGGGGGTGCAGGTCTCGGTCAAGTTCCTCAAGGCCCACCACGTGGTGCCGGTGGGCGAGAGCGACGACGAGGTCGGGCTGCTGGTCGCCAACCCGCTCGACCGTTATCCGGTCGAGGCGATGCAGCTGGCCACCGGCAAGCGCATCGCGACCAAGCTCGGGCTGCAGAGCGAGATCGACGATCTCATCGAGCGCTATTACGGCTCCGGCCGCAGCGCCATGGGCACCATCGTCGAGAACCTCTCCGACGAGGCCAACCGCAGCGAGGACGACGTCGAGCACCTGCGCGACCTCGCTTCCGAGGCGCCGGTGATCCGGCTGGTCAACCTGGTGATCCAGCGCGCGGTGGAAGCGCGCGCCTCCGACATCCACATCGAGCCGTTCGAGAACCGGCTCAAGGTGCGCTACCGCATCGACGGCGTGCTCGAGGAAGTGGAATCGCCGCCGGCGGCCTCGACCGCCGCGGTGATCAGCCGCATCAAGATCATGGCCAAGCTCAACATCGCCGAGCGCCGCCTGCCGCAGGACGGCCGCATCATGCTGCGCGTGCAGGGCAAGGAGCTCGACCTGCGCGTGTCCACGGTGCCCACCGCCTGGGGCGAGTCGGTGGTCATGCGCATCCTCGACCGCGAGAGCGTGGTGCTGGATTTCCACGCCCTCGGCTTCACCGACGAGTTCCTCGGCAAGTTCATCAGCGTGCTGGAGATGCCGCACGGCATCCTGCTCGTCACGGGTCCGACCGGCTCGGGCAAGACCACCACGCTCTACACCGCGCTGAGCAAGCTCAACACGCCCGACGTCAAGATCATCACGGTCGAGGACCCGGTCGAGTACCAGCTCGAGGGCGTCAACCAGATCCAGGCCAAGCCGGCGATCGGGCTCGACTTCTCGCACGCGTTGCGCTCGATCGTGCGCCAGGACCCCGACATCATCATGATCGGCGAGATGCGCGACCTCGAGACCGCGAAGATCGCGATCCAGTCCGCGCTCACCGGGCACCTCGTGCTGTCCACGCTGCACACCAACAACGCGGCCGGCGGCGTCACCCGCGTGCTCGACATGGGCGTGGAGGATTACCTGCTGACCTCGACCGTCAACGGCATCCTCGCGCAGCGCCTGGTGCGGCGGCTCGAGCCGACCCATGCGCAGCGCTACGAGGCCATGCCCGAGGTGATCGAGCAGTTCGGCCTGCGCCGCTTCCAGCCCGAGGGCACCATCTACCTGTACAAGCCGGTGCCCTCCGCGCTCACGCCCACCGGCTACCTCGGCCGCACCACGATCATGGAGTTCCTGGTGATGAGCGACCCGCTGCGGCGGTTGGTCATGCAGCACGCCGGCATGGGCGAGATCGAGGAAGCAGCGCGCGCCGAGGGCATGCGCACCATGTACGAGGACGGGCTGGTCAAGGCGCTGTCGGGCGTGACCACGATCGAGGAAGTGCTGCGCGTCACACAGGAGAATTGACGCCGCGGCGAGGTATCCGGAGCCACCGGGCAGTCGGGCGGCGTCATCCCGGCGCACGCCGGGATCCGGTTTCGCGGACCTGTACAAGGCGCGGCGCGCATTCATTCGAGCCCGCGCTACTGGATCCCGGCGTGCGCCGGGATGACGCCACGAATGTGTCACGACCGCCGCAGTCCCGTCCCGCGGTCGCCCGTTGAACCGAGGCAGCACGTAGAACATGGCGCTATTCCGCTACAAAGCCGTCGCCTCCACCGGCGAGACCATCGAAGGCCAGATGGAAGCGACCTCGCGCGAGGAGGTCATCGGCCGCCTGCAGGAAGGCGGCAACATCCCGATCGAGGCGCGCGAGGCGGCCGCGGGCGCGGGCAGCGGGCTCTCGGCGCTGTTCCGCCGCGCCGACCTCAACCAGGGCGAGATCGTGGTCTTCACCCAGCAGCTGGCGGTGCTGCTGGGCGCCGGCCAGCCGCTCGACCGCGCGCTGCAGATCCTGCTCGAGCTGCCCGACAGCGAACGCGCGAAGAAGCTGCTCGAGCGCGTGCGCGAGTCGGTGCGCGGCGGCACGCCGCTGTCCTCGGCGCTGGAGCAGCAGCACGGCGTGTTCTCGCGCCTGTACGTCAACATGGTCCGCGCCGGCGAGGCCTCGGGTTCGCTGCAGGAGACCCTGCGCCGCCTGGCCGAGTACCTCGAGCGCAGCCGGGCCATGCGCGAGGGCGTGGTCAGCGCCCTGATCTATCCCGCGATCCTGCTCGTGCTGGTGGTCGGCGCGCTGGCGCTGCTGCTGATCTACGTGGTGCCGCAGTTCGTGCCCCTGTTCGAGGACATGGGCGTGGAGCTGCCGTTGATCACGCGCTTCGTGCTCGCCATGGGCGACTTCCTCGCCGGCTGGTGGTGGGTGATGGCGGCAGCCGCGGCCGGCTTCGTGCTGTGGGCGCAGAACCAGCTCCAGCAGCCGCGGTCGCGCCTGGCCTTCGATACCCGCCTGCTCGGCGCGCGCTGGATCGGCGGCCTGGTGGCCAAGATCGAGACCGCGCGCCTGGCCCGCACTCTGGGAACTTTGCTCACCAATGGCGTTCCATTGCTGACCAGCCTCGCGATCGGGCGCAACGTGCTCGGCAACGCGGCGCTGGTGGCCGCGGTCGATGCCGCGGCGGACGAGGTCAAGACCGGCGGCGGGCTGGCCTGGGCGCTGGGCCGGAGCAAGCGCTTTCCCAGCCTCGCGCTGCAGATGATCTCGGTCGGCGAGGAATCCGGCGAGCTCGACGGCATGCTGCTCAAGGTGGCCGACACCTTCGACGGCGAGGTCAAGCGCTCGATCGACCGTTCGCTGGCCGCGCTGGTCCCCATGCTCACCATCGTGATGGCGCTGCTGGTGGCGTTCATCATGCTGGCCATCCTGCTGCCGATCCTCGACCTCAGCCGCAACATCCAGTGACAAGGAACCCGAACATGACGCGCCCGAGCTTCCCCGCACTGCCGCGCCGCATGGCGCGCGGCTTCAGCCTGATCGAGATCCTGGTCGTGATGGCCCTGATCGGCATCGTCATCGCGCTGGTCGCCAACCGCATCGGCGACGGCGCGGTGCGCGGCAAGGTCAACGCGACCCGGATCGCGATCGACTCCCTGGCCGGCAAGGTCGAGACCTACTCGCTCGACAACGGCGCGCCGCCGCAGCGCATCGAGGACCTGGTGCAGAAGCCCGGCGACGCCAGCAACTGGCAGGGCCCGTACGCGAAGGAGAAGGAACTCAAGGATCCCTGGAACCATCCCTTCGTGTACCGCTATCCGGGCGACAAGGGCGGCGACTTCGACCTCTATTCGCTCGGTCCCGACGGCAAGGAAGGCGGCGAAGGGCTCAAGGGCGCGGACATCGGCAACTGGTAGGCACGCGGCCGCGCGCGGGAATTCCCCGTGTTTCGCCCATTCGATCACGCCGGCCTCGCTCCTGCAGGAGCGGCCGCAGTTGCGAGCGAGGCCCATCGCGCGCAGAGCGCGCTCCTACCGAGCCGGCTTCGTAGGAGCGCGCTCTGCGCCCGATGGACCTCGCTCGCGGCCGACGCCGCTCCTCCAGGGTTGCAGCGCGTCCGTGGCTTCACCCTGGTCGAGATCATGGTGGTGCTGGTCCTGATCGCGCTGCTGCTGGGCGTGGCCAGCTTCGGCTTCTCGCAGACCATCAATGCCGCGCGCGTGCGCGCCGCCGGCAAGGACCTGGTCGCGGCGCTGCGCTACACCCGCGGCCACGCGATCGTCAGTGGCGAGGAGCAGGCGCTGGAGCTCGACATCGAGGCCAGGACCTACACCGCGCCCGGACGGTCCGCAGAGGAGCTGCCCGGCAAGATGGAGTTGCGCCTGGTGACCGCGGCCGATGAGCAGACCAGCCAGACCAGCGGTCGCATCCGCTTCTATCCCGACGGCAGTTCCACCGGCGGCAAGGTGCGCCTGATCTCGGGCGAACGCGAATGGCAGGTGCAGGTCGGCTGGCTCACCGGCGAAGTGCGGCTGCGCGAGGCCACCCCATGAGCGGCGTGGCGGGCCGGCCGCCGCGTCCGCGCGCGCTGCCGCCGCGCGCGCGCGGCTTCACCCTGATCGAGCTCGTCACCTCCTTCGTGGTGTTCGCGCTGGCCTTCGGCGTGCTGATGGAGATCGCGACCAGTTCGATGCGCGCCGCGCGGCGTTCCGCCGCCTATACCCAGGCCGCGCTGCTGGCGCAGTCGCAACTCGACGCGGTCGGCATCGGCGCGCCGCTGGTCGATGGCCGCGACAACGGCCGCTACAACGAGGACTACGACTGGGAGCTGGACATCCGCAAGTCCGAGCCGCCGCCGGCCAGCGATGGCACCCTGGAAACCGGCATCGTGGATCTCTACCGGATCGAACTGGTGGTGCGCTGGCGCGATGGCCCGCGCGAGCAGTCGGCCAGCTTCGTGACCCTGCGCGCGCAGCAGCCGGGCGCCGACCAGGGCATCAAGGGCGGGTGATGCCGGCCATGCCCTGCCCACGCGCCGCGCGCGGCTTCACCCTGGTCGAGCTGCTGCTGGCCACGGTGCTGCTCGCGTTGCTGGTGGCGGGCGCGTGGTCGGGAATCCGCACTGCGACCCGGGCCGCGTCCAGCGGCGAGGAACTGATCGAGCGCACCAACCGCGTGCGGGTCGCGCAGGAGTTCCTGCGCCGCGAGCTCACCCAGAGCCTCGCGCTGGCCTACGAGGAGGAAGTCGGCACCGGCCAGCGCCTGATGTTCGGCGGCGAGCGCGACCAGCTCACCTTCGTGGCGCCGATGCCGGGCTACCTCGGGCGCGGCGGGCCCTACGTCCAGCAGCTGTCCTTCGTCAGCGGCAACGGCGGGCGCCAGCTGGTGTTCCACCATGCGCTGCTCAACGGCTACGACGCGCGCGAGGAGTCGGTCGAGCGCCGCAGCGAGCCGGTGGTGCTGCTCGACCGCATCCGCAGCGCGCGTTTCCAGTTCCGCGCGATCGACGAGCGCGGCGAGCTCGGCGACTGGCGCGACGAGTGGGACAAGCCGGGCCAGTTGCCGCTGCTGGTGCGGGTCGAGCTCGAGTTCGAGCGCGACGCCAACATGGACTGGCCGGAACTCGTGATCCCGCTGATGGTCGATCCCTCGGCCGCCACGGCCTCCGGCGAACCGAGCTTCTTCAGCGGCTGATGCACGCCCCGACCCCTCGAGCACGAATCGCGCGCGCCCGCGGCATCGCCCTGGTGCTGGTGCTGTGGGTGATCGCGCTGCTGGTGATCGTGCTGGGCGGCTTCGTGGTGCTGGCCCGGACCGAGAACCTGCAGACCCGCCACCTGTTCGACAGCGCGCGCGCGCGCTACGCCGCCGAGGCCGGGCTGGCGTTGGCGGCGCTGGAGCTGCGCCGGGCCAATCCCGAACTGCGCTGGGTGCCGGACGGACGCCGCTACGCCTTCGATTTCGAGGGCGCGAAGATCGAGATCGAGATCACCGACGAATCCGGCAAGGTCGACATCAACGGCGCCGACGAACTGATCCTGGCGGCGCTGTTCCGCACCGTCGGCGTCGACGAGCAGCGCGCGACCCAGCTCGCGGACGCGGTGCTGGACTTCCGCGATCCCGACGACCTGGTGCGCGCCAACGGCGCCGAGGATCCCGAATACGATGCCGCCGGACTGGGCTACTACCCGGCGAACCGCAATTTCGGCACGGTCGAGGAACTGCAACAGGTGCTGGGCATGGACTATGACCTGTACCGGCTGATGGAACCGCACGTCACGGTCTATGCGCGCACCAATCGCCCGAACCCGGCCTTCGCCTCCGCCACGGTGCTGCAGGCGCTGCCCGGCATCACGCCGGACGTGGCGGCGGCGCTGGTGGACCTGCGGCGCCAGGTGCCGCCAGGGCAGGCGGCCGAGCCCCTGGTCCTGCCCGACGGAACCCCGCTGGTGCCGGCCGGCGGAGGGGTCACGTATACTCTGCGCTCGAAGGCCACGCTGCCCAACGGGGCGTGGACCGTCCTGGATGCGACGATCCGTCTTGGCGGCGCCCCCGGCGGGCGCGCCTTCAGCATCCTCCGCTGGCGCCCGGGGAGCGTCAGGTAAATCCTCATGTCCGAATCGGTGCTGACCAGCCAACTGGCCCGCGTGCGGGTCGCCTACGCCGGAACGGCGCTGCACCGCTTCCTCACCTGGTGGGGGCGCGAGCTGGCGGCGCTGGTGCCCGTGCGCGTGCGCGACTGGTTCATGGAGCGGCGCGAGGAAGTGCGTGCCGGCATCGAGGGCGGCGAGCTGGTGCTGACGCCGCCGGCGCCGGCAACGCCGCTGCGGATCGCGCTCGTGCCCGAGGCGGCCGCGGCGCGGCCGCTGGTGGCGCAGGCGCTGGTCCGCGACGAGGAGCCGCCCGCGGTGGTCCTCGCGCTGCCGGGCGCGCGCGTCCTGCGGCGCACCCTCGAGCTGCCGATGGCGGCCGAGGAGAACCTGCGCCAGGTGCTGGGCTTCGAGCTCGACCGGCAGACGCCGTTCCGCGCCGAGCAGGTCTACTTCGATTGCCGGGTGCAGCGGCGCGACCTCGCAGCGCGCCAGTTGGTCGCCGAATTCGCGCTGGTGCCGCGCGCGGCCGTCGATGCCGAGCTGGCGACCCTGGAGGCCGCCGGCGTGCCGCTGGAAGCGATGGATGGCGTCGATGCCAACGGGGAGCGCTTCGGCTTCAACCTGCTCCCGCGCGAGCGTCGTGCGCCGCGCGCGCGCTTCTGGCTCAAGGTCAACCTGGCCCTGGCCGCGCTGGCGCTGCTGCTGCTCGGCGCGGTGATGGCGCAGTCGGTGGCCAACCGCGAGCGCGCGCTCGCCGCGCTCGAGGCCCGTACCGACAAGGCCCAGGTCGAGGCGCGCAGCGTCGCCGCCTTGCGCAACACGCTCAAGCAGGCCATCGACGGCGCCAGCTTCCTGACCGAGCGCAAGAGCGCGCGGCCGCCCACCATCGACGTGATGCTCGACCTTACCCGGCGC
>JAGOEZ010000088.1:8971-10361 GCA_017997455.1 Lysobacterales bacterium
TTCCTCGCCGAGGGCGACTTCGATTCCGCGGCCGCGGGCCTGAGCCAGCGCCTCAAGCAGATCGTGCAGACCCACGCGCGCGACGCGCAGAGCTGCCAGATCATCATGAACCAGTACCAGCGCCCGACCGACAAGGAGTTGTTCGAGCGCGCCGCGATCCGCGTGCGCCTGCGTTGCAGCCTGGAGGAATTCGGCCCGATCCTGCACGACCTCGAGGGCGGCAGCCCGATGCTGCTGATCGACGAGGTGCAGGTCTGGAAGCAGACCGGCTATCGCGCGCCGGGCTCGAACCAGGTCGCCAGCTACCTCGACATCCAGTTCACCCTGTCGGGCTACCTGCGCAAGCCCGGCGCACCCAAGGCGGCGTCGTGAGCCGGGGGCGCCGCACGGCGATCGTGGTGGGCGCGGTGGCGGCGGTGCTGGCGCTGCTCGCGGTGGCGCTGCGCCTGGGCCTGGGCTCGGGCTACCGGCTGGCGGAGGACGCCGGCCCCGCGCCGGCGCTGGCATTCGGCCCGATCCGCGGCGAACCGCCCAAGCTGCGCGCCTGGGTCGAGTTCGGCGAGCTGGTGGCGCGCCCGCTGTTCAACGAATCGCGCGCGCCCGAGGCGCAGCCCGAAAGCGCCGACGCGACGGCCGAAGGCGCGGCCCAGCCGCTCAACGTCCAGCTGACCGGCGTGATCCTGTCGCAGGACCTGCAGCTGGCGCTGGTCCGCGACAACACCAATGGCGAAACCGCCCGGGTCCGGGTCGGCAAGCCGCTGGAAGGCGCGATGGCGGGCTGGACGCTGGTTGAACTGAAACCGCGGCTTGCGGTCTTCGATGGTGCGGGCCTCGGCCGCCAGGAACTGGAATTGACGGTCGACACCAAGGGCACGGCCCCTCCGCCGGTCGCGCCGCCCGCGGCTCCAGCGGCGGCCGCGGCCCCGGCGGCTGCGAACGCCCAGCCGGCCGCCGGAACCCCGGCGGCGCCGGCGCAGGCCCCGGGACAACCCGCCAACGCGGACGAGATCCGGCGCCGGATCGAGGAACGCCGGCGCCAGTTGCGCGAGGAAGCGCAGCGCATGCTCGAACAGAACGAAAGCCAATGAGTGATATCGCGCAGTGACCTTGCCCATGCCGCCGCAAACAACCCTGGACCTGTCCGCCGACGTGCACGGCGCGGCATTGCAGCGCATGCTCGGCCCGGCCCCGCACAACCGGATTCGCGGAGTGACATCGACCATGCGACTGCAATACCCGCTGCCCCTGGTCGTCGCCGCGCTGGTCACGGTGCTGGCCGGCTGCGTCCAGAGCCCGACCCGCTACGTCGAATCCGCCCCGATCGACGGCGACGCGCCGCTCGCCGCGCTGGAGCCGGCCGAGCAGGCCGGCAGCGATGGCGTGCCGGCGA
>JAGOEZ010000290.1 GCA_017997455.1 Lysobacterales bacterium
CGATCATCGCGATCGGGCTCACCCTGCTGCTGTTCCGCGCCGCCTCGGGCGTGGTCGATGGCCGCATGAGCATCGGCGACCTCGTGCTGGTCAACGCCTTCCTGCTGCAGCTCTCGGCCCCGCTCAACTTCCTCGGCATGGTCTACCGCGAGGTCAAGCAGGCACTGGCCAACATCGAGCGCATGTTCGGGCTGCTGGCCGAGCCGATGGACGTCAAGGATCCGCCGGATGCGCCGGCGCTGGCGGCGCGCGGCGCCCGCGTCGAGTTCGACGCGGTCGACTTCGCCTACGACGAACGCCGCCGCGTGCTGCACGGCATCAGCTTCGAGGTGCCGGCCGGCGCGACCGTGGCCGTGGTCGGGCACACCGGCTCGGGCAAGTCCACGCTGGCGCGACTGCTCTATCGCTTCTTCGACGTGCAGGGCGGCGCCATCCGCATCGACGGCCAGGACCTGCGCGCGGTGTCGCAGGCCAGCCTGCGGGCGGCGATCGGCATCGTCCCGCAGGACACGGTGCTGTTCAACGAGAGCATCTACTACAACATCGCCTACGGCCGGCCGGACGCAAGCCGCGAGGACGTGGTCGCCGCGGCACGCGCGGCGCACATCCACGACTTCATCGCCAGCCTGCCCGACGGCTACGAGACCTCGGTCGGCGAGCGCGGCCTCAAGCTTTCGGGCGGCGAGAAGCAGCGCGTGGCCATCGCCCGCACCGTGCTCAAGAACCCGCCGCTGCTGATCCTCGACGAAGCCACGTCGGCGCTGGACACCCGCACCGAGCGCGCGATCCAGGCCGAACTGGACGAGATCTCGCGCAACCGCACCACGCTGGTCATCGCCCATCGCCTCTCGACCATCGTCGATGCCGACCAGATCCTGGTGATGGACCAGGGCCGCATCGTCGAGCGCGGCCGGCACGAGGAACTGCTGGCCCGTGGCGGTCGTTACGCCCAGATGTGGCAACTCCAGCAGCAGGCGCCCGAATCCGCCCCTGCGGCGGGATGACAGCGCAGGGCGGTCCACGGCCATGCCATTGCGGCGGGTCAGGAACTGACGTGGCGCGACAGCCGACGGCGCACGGTGGCCCGCATCGCGGCCCAAGTCCTTGTTCCATTGGGCCGGTCCGGCCCCAGCCCGGCGCCGCGACCGGCCGGCCCCGAGTCCGGCACGCCCCTTGCATCGTGGTCGACACAGCACCTGACCACGACAGGAGATTTCCATGGCCCTCGCCAAGCGCATTGCCAGCGTCAGCATTCCCGCCGCCGAACTCGACCACCTGCAGCAGCTCCTGGACCGGGCCCGCCCGCGCCTGCAGCGGCCGTGGATCTGGTCCAGCGAAGGCGAAGCGGATGTCCTGCTGATCGACGTGGACTCGGTCTACGGGCACATGGACTGGCTGCGGGCCCACGGCTCGGGACGCCGCGTCATTTCGCTCAGCGCCAACCCCGCCGCCGAACACGACCTGCTGCTGCTGCGCCCCGCCACGCTCGAGGGCCTGGTCGCCGCGCTGCGCGCCTACGAGCTCGCGCCGCAGGCCGCGCCGGAACTGAAGGAGCCAGCTGCGGGAGACGCAGTTGCCGCGGAGCCCTTCGTTGCCAAGGTGCAGCCGATCACCGTGCAGGTGCCGGCCGTGACCGCCGCCGCCATCGCCGCGGCGCCGGCGCCGGTCAGCAACGTCATCCGCCTGCCCGAGCCGCCCAGCGACCAGTCGCCGCTGCGCACGCTGGCCGAGTGGTGCGTGCCCGGCGCGCTGGGCCGGGTCATGCGCCTGCAGCGCGGCGAGTTGCCCGCGATCACCGTCGACGTCGAGAACGACTGCTATTACGGCCCGAACGTCCTCAAGCCGCTCAGCGACTATTGCGAGGGCGCGATCCGCCGCGAGGAGTGGGAAGTGGTTTCCTCCCCGGTCCTGGCCGGATTGCGTGAAGCCGGCGGCAGCCAGCCGCTGAGCCGCCTGTTGTGGCTCTACACGCTGGTGTCCTCGAAGGGCCAGCTGCTGGCCGGGCTCGAGATGAACGGCCGCTACCGCCTGACGCGCTGGCCGCAGGCCGAGCGCGAATTCCCGCGCCATTTCCGCATCGCGACCGTGATGATGCGCGGCACCGCGACCCTGGCGGAGATCAGCGAGCAGTCCACCGCCGCGCTGCCGGACGTGATCGACTTCGTCAACGCGTACATGGTCGCCGGCGCGATCGAGATGGAAGGCGCGTCGATGCCGGCCGCCGCCGAAGCGGGTGCGACCGGCCTGCTGGCGCGCCTGCGCGGCCGCGTCCGTCGCGCCTGATCCAGGGGCACCGCTTCGCGGGCAGGGCGTTGCCCTGCGTTGAGCGCCTATCGCCCGCAGAGCGGGCTCCTACGAAGCCGGCATTGTAGGAGCCCGCTCTGCGGGCGATAGGCGTTGGTCCCTGCCGAAGCCGCCCTTGCAAGGCCGGCGGCAGCGCGGCTCGGACAATGCGCTCTGCGGTATCCTTCGGGTCCCCCAATGGCCGATCCGACGGAGCCGCCAGCCATGCTCAAGTCCTTCCTCTTCGCCGCCGCCTTCGCTGTTGCCGGCATTGCGCATGCGCAGGGCCAGGCCGCGCCACCGGCGACGACGCCCGCGCCCGCGGAACAGGCCGCGCCCGCGGCTGATGCCGCCGCCGCGCCCGCGGCCGAGGTCGCGCCGGCGCCCAGCCCGCGCGTGCTGTTCAAGACCTCGCTCGGCGACTTCACCATCGAGCTGTACCCGGACAAGGCGCCCAAGAGCGTCGAGAACTTCCTCCAGTACGTGCGCGACCGCTACTACGACGGCACCG
>JAGOEZ010000291.1 GCA_017997455.1 Lysobacterales bacterium
CGCTGGCGCTGGCCGATTTCGACCAGGCCGCCCGTGCCACGCCGGTGATTGCCGACCTGCGTCCCGCCGGCCGCTACACCGCGGTGGAGCTTTCGGCCAACGGCGGCACGGCGCGCGTGATGCAGGCGCTGCACGCCGGCACCCGCCTCGAGGACCATCCGACCATCGAGGGGCGCAGTCTCCATGCGCTGCTCGATGCCATCGCGCTGCCGCCGGCGACCGAGCCCGTGGTGCGCAGCCTGGCGCAACCGCTCAAGCCGCGCGGGGGCTTCGGCATCCTGCGCGGCAACCTCTCGCCCGAGGGCTGCGTGGTGAAACTCGCGGGTCCTGGGCGCGATCGCCACGAGGGCCCGGCGCGCGTGTACGACGACGAGGCCAGCGCCTTCGCCGCGGTGCAGTCCGGCGCGATCCGCAAAGGCGACGTCGTCGTGATCCGCCATGAGGGCCCCGCCGGCGCGCCCGGCATGCCGGAGATGCTGGCGGTGACCGCGGCGCTGATGGGGCGCGGCCTCGGCGACGACGTGGCTCTCATCACCGACGGTCGCTTCAGCGGCGCCACCCGCGGCCTCATGGTCGGCCACGTCGCGCCAGAGGCGGCGCGCGGCGGCCCGATCGCGCTGTTGCGCGAGGGCGATCGCGTGCTGATCGATGTCAACACCGGGACCCTTTCAACCGACGCCGACCTCGAGGCGCGCCGCGCCGGCTGGATCGCGCCGCCGCCGCGCGCGACCCGCGGCGTGCTGGCCAAGTACGCCAGCCTGGTCGGCTCGGCCGCCTACGGCGCGGTCACGAATCCCATTGCCAGGCCCGGTGCGACCGCCGCGCCCGCCTCGAAAACCCACACCCGCCAATCCGAAACCGCACTCGCAGGAGAACCGTCATGAGCCACGCCAACGATTCGAACAATCCCCTGAAGGGCCAGCGCATCGCCATCATCGGCTACGGCAGCCAGGGCCGCGCGCATGCGCAGAACCTGCGCGACTCGGGCCACGACGTCGTGGTCGGCGCGCGCCGCGGCGGCCCGAGCTGGGAACAGGCCAAGGCCGACGGCCTGCGCGTGGCCGAGCCCGCGACCGCCGCCGCCGAGGCCGACCTCGCGGCGCTGCTCACGCCCGACATGCAGCAGCCCGAGGTCTATCGCAGCGCGATCGCGCCGAACCTGCGCCCGGGCGGTGCGTTGCTGTTCGCGCACGGCTTCAACGTGCACTTCAAGCAGATCGAGCCCGACGCCCGCTGGGACGTGATCCTGGTCGCGCCCAAGGGTCCCGGCGCGCTGGTGCGGCGCGAGTACCAGGCCGGCCATGGCGTGCCCTGCCTGATCGCGGTGCACCAGGACGCGACCGGCAAGGCGATCAATCGCGCGCAGGGTTACGCGCACGGCATCGGCGGCGCGCGTGGCGGCCTCATCACCACGAGCTTCGCGGAGGAGACCGAGACCGACCTGTTCGGCGAACAGGCCGTGCTGTGCGGTGGCGTGACCGAACTCGTGGTGCAGGGTTTCGAGACCCTGTGCGAGGCCGGCTACCAGCCCGAGGTCGCGTACTTCGAGTGCATGCACGAGCTCAAGCTCATCGTCGACCTGCTGCACGAGGGCGGCATGGCCAAGATGCACCGCTACATCAGCGAGACCGCGCAGTACGGCGACCTCACCCGCGGCCCGCGCGTGATCGATGCCGGTGCGCGCGAGCGCATGCGCGAGATCCTGGCCGAGATCCGCAATGGCCAGTTCGCGCGCGAGTGGGTGGCCGAGTATCGCGCCGGCAACCCGAAGTACCAGGCGCTCAAGGCCGCCGACCTCGCGCATCCGATCGAGCAGGTCGGGGCGAAGTTGCGCGCGCAGATGCCCTGGCTCGAGGCCACGCGCCCGACGCCGATCCGGCCGGCCGTTGCTGCCGCCCCGGCGGAGGCTCCAGCCAAGCCCGCTGCGCCGAAATCCGCCGCGACCGCCTGAGGACACGACCATGGCCGACGCCTCCTCCGACGGCGCCCGTACCGCACAGGCCGCGATCAGTGGCGCGCAGGCGCTGGTGCGCGCGCTCGAAGCCGAAGGCGTCGAATATGTCTTCGGCTACCCGGGCGGCGCGATCATGCCGGTGTACGACGCGCTGGTCGGCAGCTCGCTCAAGCACATTTTGGTGCGGCACGAGCAGGGCGCGGCGCTGGCGGCCGACGGCTACGCCCGCGCCAGCGGCAAGGTCGGCGTTTGCATGGCCACCAGCGGGCCGGGCGCGACCAACCTGGTGACCGGCATCGCCAACGCCTTCCTGGATTCGGTCCCGATGGTGGCGATCACCGGGCAGGTCGGCACGCCGCTGATGGGCACCGATGCATTCCAGGAAGTGGACACCTTCGGGATCACCCTGCCGATCGTCAAGCACAGCTTCCTGGTGCGCGACGCCGCCGACGTGGGCGCGACCGTGCACGAGGCCTTCCGGATCGCGCGCGAAGGGCGGCCGGGCCCGGTCCTGATCGACCTGCCCAAGGACGTCGCGGCCGGCATCGCCGACCAGCGCGCGCCGGCGCGCCGCCCCGACGCCACGGCGACCGCGCCAGCCGACGCGCCCGCGCTCGCGCATGCGCGGCGGCTGATGGCGGCAGCGCAACGGCCGGTGGCCTACATCGGTGGCGGCGTCGGCATCGCCGGCGCCGAGGCCGAGCTGCGCGCCTTCCTGGCCACCACGCGCCTGCCCAGCGTGTGCACGCTCAAGGGGCTGGGCGCGGTCGAACCGGCCGATCCGCTGTACCTGGGCATGCTCGGCATGCATGGCAACCCGGCCGCCAACCA
>JAGOEZ010000292.1 GCA_017997455.1 Lysobacterales bacterium
TGGGATTGCTGCCGCGCCAGCGCAGCTGGGCGAAGTCGCGGACCTGCGGCTCGAAGTAGAACGTGGACGAGGTCGGCGTGGCCTGGCCGAAGCCCGGCACCAGCTCGTCGAAGCGCGGCGTGCGCGGCTGCTCCATCGACTGCAGCTGGAACGACAGTTCGTGGCCGTCGCCGAGCTGCGCGCGCACCCGCGCGTTGCCGCCGCGGGCGCTGTAGCTCGTGTAGGGCAGCTCGTCGCCGCCGCCCACGCGCAGGTCGTTGACGTCCTGGTAGGTAACGCCGCCGCTGAAGACCAGCTGCTCGCGCCCGGCTTTGCCCTCCGCGCGCGTCAGGGTCGAGCGATCGGCGCTGCCGTACTGGAAGCGCACGCTGCCGCCGCCGCTCCAGTCGGCGTCCTCCACCGACGGCTCCTCGGAAATCAGGTGCACCACGCCGCCCATGGCATCGCTGCCGTAGAGCGTGGACATCGGCCCGCGCACCACCTCGATGCGGCCGAGCATCTGCGCGTCGACCAGCGCCACGTACTGGTTCGGCGCGTTGCGGAAGATCGCGTTGTTGAGCCGGAAGCCGTCGACCAGTTGCAGTACCTCCGAGCCCTTGAGGCCGCGCACGATCACGACACCCTGGCCGGGCGTGGTCTGCTGCACGAAGGTCCCGGTTTCGCCGTGCAGGGCGTCCATCACGGTCTGGCCGGCGCGCGCACGGATCTCGTCCTGGGTCACCACGGTGGTGGCGATCGGCACGTCGAGCGTGGATTCGGGCCGCCGCGTCGCGGTGACCTGGATGGCGCCGAGCTCCCGTTCCTTGCGCTGCGGCTCCGGGTCCGGATCCGCAGCGGCGCCAACCGTCGATGGCGCCAGCGCGAGCAGCGCCGTGGCGATGCAGCGATTCATTCGACTCGTTTCCCGGGAACCGTCGCGGCGGATGGACGACAACTGCTGATTGGGCCCGGCCCGCGCCCGCCCGTCATCGGCCGCGGGATTGGCGAGGTCTCCGTCTGCAGACCTAGCGGTCGTGCCGGCAGGCGTCGTTATGCCTGTGCAGGAGCCGCTTCAGCCGCGGCCAGGCCTATCGCGCGCAGAGCGCGCTCCTACAACCCCAGCTCCGTAGGAGCGCGCTCTGCGCGCGATAGGCCTGGCCGCGACTGAAGCCGGTCCCACAGGAATGCGCGGTGTCTTGCCTAGTTCGGCGCCACCGGCGCGGCGCTGGGCGCAAGCTTCGGCGGCGCGACGAAGGGATGGCCGGCGGGCCAGGGCTGGGTCGCGGGCTGGCCGGCCTTGAAGCGCTGCAGCATGGGCTGCATGCGCGCGACCGCGGCATCGTCCTTGGCGCGCACCGCCTCGAAGATCGCCTGCGCCTCGAAGTCGACTGCATCCTGGGCCTGGCCGGTCGCCGCCATCGCCATGGCGAGCGCCTCGGAGTGCGCGACGTCGGGCCGCTGGCCGTATAGCGCCTTGCCGTAGTCGACCGCCATGCGCTTCTCCTCCGCCGATGCCGCGGGGCAACTGGCGGCGAGGCGCACGAAGGTCTGCAGCAGGCCGCCGTCCTTGGGCCGCGTGCGCAGCGCGGTGTTGACCTCGCGCAGCGCATCGGCGCAGCGGCCGGCGAGCGCCTGGCTCACCGCCAGGCGCGCCCACGCGCCGCCGTCGTCCGGCGCGATGACGGTGAGCTGGCGATACTGTTCAGCCGCCGCCGCGTACTGCTGGCGGCGCAGGTAGGCATTGCCGAGCAGGAGCCGCGCCTCGCCCATCTTGAGGTCCCCGCGCACGGCCTTCTCGTAGTACGGCAGCGCCTGCGCGTCCTGGCCGCTGGTCTCGAGCACGATCGCCATGGCGAGATTGGCGTTGGCGTCGTTCGGCGACGCCTTGACCGCCGCGTCGGCGCGCGCCCGCGCCGCGCCGGCGTTGCCGGCGTTGGCCTCGATCCGCGCATAGGCGGCCAGCAGGCTGGCGTCGTTGGGCCTGGCGGCGAGCGCGCCATCGAGCGCCACGCGCGCGGCGGGCGTGCGACCCTGCGCCGCAAGCTCGAGCGCGGCGCGCGCAGGATCCTGGGTGCCCTCCGCGTAGATGTTGTAGAGCAGCGGATCGGCGAAGGCCACGGTCACGGAGCCGGCCTTGGCCTTCGCGGCAGCCGCGCCGGCCGCGTCGCCCTGGCCCTGCCTGGCCTGCGCGAGCAGGGCATAGAGCACGTTGGCATTGGGGTCGATCTTGAGCGCGCGCTCGAACTCGGCGATGGCCTCGGGGTACTTGCGTTCCTTGAGCGCGGCTTCGCCGACGATCGCATGGGCGGGCGCGAGTTCAGGCCGCTTGCTCAGCGTGTCGGCGAGCGTGCGGCGGGCGCCCGCTGGGTCGTTGAGCGCGACCTGGACCTGGGCCAGGCGGTAGCGGATCGGCAGGTAGACCTGGTCGAGCTCGAGCGCGCGCGCCAGGGCCGTGCGCGCGGCGACGTTGTCGCCGGCCTGCCCGTGGAACACGCCCAGCAGGTAGAACCAGCGGCCGTCGTACGGCGAGAGTTCGGTGGCGTTGGCCAGCGCCACGCGCGCCACGTCGAGCACGCCCGCGCGTGCATACAGCGCGCCCAGCAATCCGTACCCATTGGCGAGCTGTTCGCCGACCAGGCCGACGCGGATCTGGTCGAATCCCGCACGCTTCTGCTGCAGTTCCAGCCGCACCGGTTCCGGTAGCTTCGAGAGGTCGCCCGGGGGCAGGGGCTTGAGCACGGCCTCCGCCGACACGGCGTGGGCAAGCAGCAACAGGCACAGCGCAGCCGCGCGCGCGAGGGTTCG
>JAGOEZ010000089.1 GCA_017997455.1 Lysobacterales bacterium
CGCGATGCATGGCCTCGTCGTCGCGCAGCCCTTCCCACTTCGCCACCACCATCGAGGCCACGCCGTTGCCGATCACGTTGGTGATCGCGCGCGCCTCCGACATGAAGCGGTCCACGCCCAGGATCAGGGCCACGCCCTCGACCGGCACGCGGCCACCGAGCGCGCCCAGCGTGGCGGCCAGCGTGACGAATCCCGAACCGGTCACGCCCGCCGCACCCTTGGAGGTGAGCAGCAGCACGCCCAGCAAGGTGAGCTCCTCGCCCAGCGTGAGGTCCACGCCCACGGCCTGCGCGACGAACACCGCGGCCATGGTGAGATAGATGCAGGTGCCATCGAGATTGAAGGAGTAGCCGGTCGGCAGCACCAGTCCGACCACGCCGCGGTCGCAGCCGAGGTGCTCGAGCCGCTTCAACATCCGCGGCAGCGCCGATTCGGAGGACGAGGTGCCCAGCACCAGCAGCAGCTCGCCGCGGATGTAGACCAGGAACTGCCACAGCGAAAAGCCGGCCAGCCGCGAAACCAGGCCCAGCACCACGAACACGAACAGCGCGCAGGTCAGGTACACCGCGACCAGCAGCCAGCCCAGCGAGGCGAGCGAACCGAGCCCGAACTTGCCGATCGTGAATGCCATCGCGCCAAACGCGCCGATCGGCGCGAGGCGCATGATCATGCCGACGATGGCGAAGAACACATGCGACAGGTCCTCGGCCACGCCCAGCAGGCGTTCGCCGCTGGCGCCGATGCGGGTCAGCGCGATGCCGGCGAGCAGCGCCACCAGCAGCACCTGCAGCAACTGGCCCTCGGTGAAGGCCGCGAGGAAATCGTGCGGGATGATGTTGAGCAGGAAGGGCACCACGCCCTGCTGCTCGGCGCTCTTGCGATACTGCGCCACCGCGCCGCTGTCGAGCACGGCCGGGTCGATGCCCATGCCGGCGCCGGGCTGCAGCGTGTTGGCGACCACCAGGCCAATGACCAGCGCCGCGGTCGTGAGCAGCTCGAAATAGATCAGCGCCTTGAGGCCAATGCGCCCGACATGGCGCAGGTCGCCCATCTTCGCGATCCCGACCACGATGGTGAGGAAGATCACCGGCGCGATGATCATCTTGACCAGTTTGATGAAGCCATCGCCCAGCGGCTTCATCGCGGCGCCGAGATCGGGCTGGAAATGCCCCAGCAGCACGCCGGCCACGATCGCGACCAGCACCTGCAGGTACAGGTTCTTCCACCAGCCTGCGCGCATGCCTGCCCCCGGCGGACCCCGCTCCGGCCCAAGCCTACCTGCCCACGGGCATCACGCGGTCATCGGCGAGGTCTGGAGTCGGGATTCAGCCATGCACTCTCAGCCATTACATGAACGCGAATGACCACCCGCGCTCACCAGAGCGACGATCGCAGATGCGAGGCGCCGATCGAAGCGATTGAGGCAGACGTGCAGGACGTGGCCCGCGCTAGCGACCTACCGGGACCGGTGGCGTAGAATGGCCCAATACATGGAGCTGGCCCGATGACCTCCTCGACCCTGCGTCAGCACGTGCACCAGATTGCCGACGCTTTGCCACCGGAAGCGACCTGGGACGATGTGCGCTATCAGGTCGAACTGCGCGCCTCGATCGAGCGCGGGCTAGCCGACGTCGAGGCCGGCCGTGTGATCGCGGTCGAAGACCTGATCCGGGAATTCGGCGCGGCCGAATGAGGGTCTACTGGTCGCAAGAAGCAGCCCGCCGATTGCGCGAGATCTCCACCTATATCGCCAAGGAGTCGCCCAGCGCGGCGCGCCACGTCGCGGCGACGCTGCTCCGCCGATCGCGCACGCTTGCCCAGCCTCCTCTCGCAGGACGGCGGCTGCCGGAGTATCTCGGGATCGATCTGCGCGAGCTGTTGGAGCGACCATACCGGATCATCTATGCAGTGACCTCTGCCGGCATCGAGGTCGTCACGGTGATGCATTACCGGCAGCTGCTGCCGTCGGATCCTGGTGTGCTTCGCGGCGGCTGACCTGCGCTGCGGTCGATGCAGGTGTTTCGTCGCCGCGATGCGCGGTGCCTGCCGCCCTCCAACGCGCTTGCGGGCCCTGTGGGAGCCGGCGCGCTGGGAGACCCCAACGCGGTCAAGTGCATCACCCTGGACCCTGCCGTGGTCGACACCTGGCTCTTCGATCCCCCCGGCGCCCTGGGCCAGCTATGGAGCGCGACGCGCCAGATCAACGCCGTGCTCGAGAAGCGCAGCACCTACACCTACGACACCCTCGCCCGCCCCACCCGTCGCAGCAGCCAGCAGAACCAGGGCGGCGGCGTCACCCAGACCTTCGTCACCGACACCGTCTACGACGGCAACTACGGCCGGCCCAAGCAGCTCATCCACCCCTCGGGCGACAGCGTGTGGCTGCGCTACACCAAGTACGGCCAACTCAACCAGGAGTCCGACTTCCCCAACACCCAGGACTACCGCCGCATCACCGCGGTGACCGAACGCGGCCAGAGCCAGACCGAGTACCTGGGCGCGGCGCTGACCGCGAGCTACGCCTACACCGGCAACACCGGCCAAATGACCAGCGCGATCTACACCAAGGCCGGCAGCACGGTGCGCCAGCTGGGCTACCAGTACGACGTGTTCGGCAATGTCACGAAGCAGGAGCTCGGCACCAGCGCCTCGACCACCGAGACCTATGCCTACGACAAGCTGATGCGGCTCAAGTCCGCCACCCGCGCGGGGGGCGTCGTGGGGGCAGTCACCTACGATTACGACGGGGTCGGCAATTTCCGATACAAGTCCGACTACAGCACCACCATTGCCGATGCCTACGTCTATACCGGCGGTTCCTGCGGCGGCGGCCCCAACGCGGTCAAGCGCATCACCCTGGCCCCTGCCGTGGGCGGCGGCACGCGCACGATGTGCTACGACCCCAACGGTAACCTCACCGGATTCACCACCACCGCCGGCGGCAACGGCGAGGTCTTCGCCGCGCGCTACGACCACGACAACCTGCCATACCGCACCGAGCGGGGCGGCTTCACGGTGGACCTCACCTACGATGCCGACGGCGCCCGCGTGCGCCAGAGCGGGGCGGACGGCACGCGGCTCTACGATGGCGCCTACGAGAAGCTGCTGTCGCCGGCGGTCGAGCACAAGATCTATCTGGGCGACTACGCCGTGCTGACCCGCCCGGTGGGCGGGCTCCTTCGGGTGAACTACCTGCTGAAGGACCGCCTGGGCTCGGTCGATGCGGTGACCGACTCGTCGGGCACCCTGGTCGAGACCCGCGGCTCGGATGCCTTCGGTAAGCCGCGGCAGGGGACCTGGGCGGATGCCAATCCGCCCAAGCTCGGGACGATCGCCAACACGCCGCGGGGGTTCACGCAGCATGAGCACCTCAATGCGGTGGCGCTCATCCACATGAACGGGCGGGCGTACGATTACCAGCTCGGACGCTTCCTCAGCGTGGATGCGGTGATCCAGTTCCCGACCAACAGCCAGAGCCTGAATCCCTATAGCTACATCCTCAACAACCCGTTGAGCGGGACGGATCCCAGCGGATACGCTACCTGCTTTGGAACGCCGGCAGAGGGCGAGAGTTGCACTGAAACCGTGACTCAACTTGGGTCTCACATCTCCAAAACGTATACGGTGGTCGGAGGCGCATCGTCGGTTTCCGTCTACGGTGGTGCGTCAAATGGTGCCACGACCGGAGCGAGTTCAACGGGAGCAGGAGGCCGTAAGAATCAAGGCTCCCCTACACAATCGAAGGGGGCGATTGCGAATGCCGACGCAACACCATTACACCCGGGTCTCGACAAGAAGCTGGACGAGCTTGGCCCTGCACGCGGGCGCTACGAGCGCATGTGTGCGGGGTATTCGGCGGCAGGCTCCTGCACCCCGACTTCCAAGCTTTTTGGAGTGATTGATAAGCCAGACGGTGTCGGTCAGCCGGATTCGCAAAACGCTGCCCTCGCTAGCAGTGGGCATGTTCGAGTTTCTGAGGATGGAATGGTTCATGCGGAGATCGTTTACGACACACGCACCATGTCCAAGGGGCGAGCGATTGCAATTGCTGATGACGTCTCGACCCAGATGAGCCAGTACGGCGATGCCGTGAATATGCGACGTGCGGGTAAGGGAGAGTCTCCAAACCTGACGCTAGTCGGCGCGGGTCTCAAGGAACTGGCGGCTCGGACACAGCTCTGCGACTGCTTGGCGGCAATGCTTATTGGTGGGTACGCCGATCGACAGAGGGGCGAAATTCTCATCAATACTGTTTCGCCATTCTCATTCCTACCCTACACTGGTCCGCACGAGGTCGGTCACTACCTTGGACGGAGTCATCAGGACAGCGGAATCATGAGTTATAGAAAGGATCGAACGTATACGCCTGAAGACGCTGCTGCGTTGCGTCGGCTCTACGACAACTGACCCCTGTACGTGTCCGAGGTCTACCATGTTCAAGCGCAACTGCATCGCCTTCATGTATTCGGTGCTCGCTGTATTTGCCGGCCAAGTGGAGGCGAGCGATCTCGTGATCGCAGTTGTTGGCGACGCGCAGGAACCGCTTGGAGCGCTTGAAACAGGACCGGACAAAGCCGGGAGTATGTCGCCACGCCTCGTCACGCCATCAGTCTATATTGACGGCTACTGCAAGCGCGCGGTGGTACCGCTCGCGCCTCTGCCAGGTGGTGCGTCGCGCTTAGGCCTCGGCGAGGCGCTGTCCAGATTTGGAGTTCGCGCCGAGTACGCTTTTGCCGAAGAAGTAGGCCAATGTGGGTCATCGCAATACTACTTTCTTCCTGGGCTTCTCGCGGGTACCCAGGAGATGGTGGTCAGCCACTTCCTTGGTTCTCTCCACAGGTGGCGTAGCAGCGGGCTCAGTTCGTCAGATCGGTTCACTGTGACGAGCGATGCCGAGCAGGCACTCGGATGCGCCAAATCGGCATCTCGACTTCAAGTGCATTCATTCTGGGAGTACTTTGCGAACAACGTACCTGACAGCGATGCCAGGACATTCAAGGTTATCTTTGACCAGTGCTCGGATCCTGAAACAGGGCGGCCACTGGGCGCGATTGTCAGGCATCACGTGGCGACTCGCGCCCTGGAGATGCGGCTGACCTTCGACGAGTCGATGGTCGACTAGCCCGACTCCTACGAGACACTTTTCGACAGCACCAGCACCTCTAACCCCACCATGGGCGTCTGGACCTACACCGACAGCGCGCTCGGCGAGGTGCTCACGCGCCGCGACGCGCGCAACGTCACCACCCTCTTCTGCTACGACAAGCTCGGCCGCACCACCTACAAGTCCGCCAGCGTCGACGTCGACGCCAATGGCACGCCCGATGCCGTGGTCGACACCTGGCTCTTCGATCCCCCCGGCGCCCTGGGCCAGCTTTGGATCGCCCAGCGCCAGATCAACTCAGTGCTCGAGAAGCGCAGCACCTACACCTACGACCCCCTCGCCCGCCCCTCCCGTCGCAGCAGCCAGCAGAATCAGGGCGGCGGCACTACCCAGACCTTCGTCACCGACACCGTCTACGACGGCAACTACGGCCGGCCCAAGCAGCTCATCCATCCCTCGGGCGACAGCGTGTTGGTGCGCTACACCCAGTACGGCCAGCTCGACGCGAGTCCGACTTCCCCAGCATTGAGGGCTACCGCCGCATCACCGCGGTCACCGCGCACGGCCAGAGTCAGTCCTAGTTGGGTGTCCGTAGACGTTGCGCGCTGCTGCGCAAGGCCTAGAATCGGTTTCCGGCAACGAAATGTGCGGGTCCGTCCCCGCTGGTCGCTGCCCGCCCAAGGGGGTCGTCATGCGTAGATCCTGCGCCAGCGTCCTGCTGTTGCTCGCGATGTTGCTCGCCGTGCCCGGTCCCGCGCTGGCGCAATCGCCGGCGCGCATCCAGGTCGACGGTCACCTGCTGCCGGCGCTGGCGTCAGCCCGACGCATCGATCCCGAGGGCGCCGCGGCCGCCACGATCTCCGCCGCCCGCGGCAGTGAACTGCTCGCGCTCACGGTGGTGTTGCGGCGCGACGATCCCGCGGGCTTCCGGGATTTCCTGGCCGGCGCCTACGACCCGAACGCGCCGAGCTTCCGCCGCTACCTGGGGCCTGTCGAGCTGTCAGATCGCTTTGGTCCCGGCGCCGACGACTACGCGATCGTGCGCGATTACTTCGCCGGCAGCGGCTTCGTGGTCCTGGAGGAAGCGCCGAACCGGCTGACCCTGCGCGTGATGGGCACGCGCGCGCAGGTCGAGTCGGCGTTGGCGCTGGAATTGCACGACTACGAACTGGCGGGCCGGACCTTCCGCGCCAACGACCGCGAGCCCAGCCTGCCGCGGGAGGTCGCTTCGCGCATCGAGGCGATCACGGGCCTGTCGGACCTCGCCCGGCCGGAGCGCCTCAATTCGACCTTCCAGTCGCTGGACCGTTGCATGCGCAACGCGCAGGGGGTCTACACGCCCGACCTGCAGCTGGCCTGCACGCTGGTCTACGCGCTCGATGCCGCGCTCTACGACATCGCCTGTGCCTTCATCGTGGTGGCGATCACGCTTGACCTCGGCCTCACCGGCGTCGGCGCGGCGGTGGCGGGTGGCGTGGTCAATCGCATCACCGGTTGCCACTTCGTTTATCCGGGCGGGCCGACGCCGGGCATCGATGCGGTGACCGGCGCCAACCTGCCCACTGGACCGCCGGCGCTTCCCGGCAGCGGGCAGAAGGTCGGCATCGTAGCCTTCGATTCGTTCGTGCCCAGCGATGTCGCCAACTTCACCCGACTCGTGGGCTCGCCTGCCGGACAACTCGCGCGCATCAGCGAGGTCAAACTCAGCGGCGGCGCACCCTTGGGCGCCGACCAGGACGAAGTGCTGCTCGATATCGCGCAGGTGATCACGCTCAGCCCGGGCGCCGACGTGGTGGTCTACAGCATTCCCTTTGCGCTGGGCAGCTACCAGGCGATGTTCAACCGCATGCTCACCGACGGCATGACCGTGGTCAGCAACAGCTGGAGCTATTGCGAGGACCAGACCTCGGCCGCCGACCTCACCAGCATGGACAGCGTGCTGGCCTCACTCGCGGCCTCGGGCATCACCGTACTCAATGCCAGTGGCGACACCGGCAGCACCTGTCTCAGCGGCGCGCCCAACACCATCGGCGTGCCGGCCGGCAGCCCGCACGCCACCGCGGTCGGCGGCTCCAGCTACACCTGGGGCCCGGCACCGCTGTACACCGGCACCGAGCGCTGGTGGAACGGGGCCGCATCAAACCCGCCGACGGGGCAGGGGGGCTTCGGGGTCAGTCGCCACTATGCGCGCCCCGCGTTCCAGAGTGGTTTCACTGCCTCGTCGTTCCGCTCGATCCCCGACGTGGTGGCCGCTGCCGACCCGGTGACCAACGGCAAGCCGATCTGCCAGGCGTCCAAGGGCGGTTGTCCCTCGGGTCTGTTCTATGGCGGCACCAGCGTGGCGGCGCCACTGTGGGCGGCGATCATCGCCAATCTCAATGCCGGACTCGGCAGCAACCTCGGCTGGCTCAACCCGCAGATCTATCCGCTGGCCGGCACGCCGGCGCTGCACGGTGCCGGCGAACTCGCGAGCGACTTCGCCCACGTGGGCCTGGGTTCGCCCAACATGGTCCAGCTGTACCTGCGTCTTGCCGGCGAGAGTCTCGGCGCCGTCAGTGCCGCCAACAGCGACGTGGTCGGCATGCCGGCCGAGGTCGCTGCCGACGGCGTGAGCGCGGGCACTGTGGTGGTGCAACTGCGCGACGATCGCGGGCTGCCCGTTCCCGGCAAGACCGTGAGCCTGGTAGCCGCGCCTGGCACGCAGGCGCTGGTGACTCCCGCCAGCGCGGTGACCAGCAATGCGAATGGCGCGGTGCAGTTCCAGGTCCGCGACGCCACGATCGAGGACGTGGCCTTTACCGCGACCAACGTCACCGATAACCTGCCGCTCGCCGCTGCCAGCATCCGCTTCGTGTCGCCGCCGGCCACCGCAGGCTCGATCAATGCCTTCCCGAGCCCAGTGCCTGCCGACGGCATCAGCACGGCGACGATCCTGATTGCGTTGCAGGACGCGCGAGGACTGCCGGCAACCGGCAAGCGCATCACCCTGCAACAGGGTGGCGGGCGCGCGCAGGTGACGGGGCCCAGCCCGCCCGTCACCAACGCCTTCGGCCTGATCGAGTTCCAGGCCAGCAACCGGGTCGCCGAGAGCGTGACCTTCACCGCCGTCGATGTCACGGACGGCGACCTGCCGATCCCGGGTTCGGCGACCGTGGTCTACACCAGTTCGAACAATCCTTCATGCGCCGTGCCGCCCATCGCCGCCGCGGGCTACACGGTGACGTCCTTCTCCACCGGCTTCGTGGCCGGGGACTTCAACTTCGGCAACGTCAACTGGGGCGGCTGCCCGGGTGCATCGAACCCGACCTTCGACACCCAGGGCAACGTGTTGATCACCAACTTCCGCACCGGCGACCTGTTCCGGTTCGGTCTCGACGGTGGCGCGGCGACCTCGCCGTTGGCCAACGCCGGGCTCACGATCGGCCAGCCGACCTTTGGCCTCGACGGACGACTGTACGCGACCCATGGCGCCACCACCGGGAACTTCACCACCGGCAACATCGTCGAGTTGGACCCGCAAACCGGCGCCACGTTGCGCGTGGTCGCGGCCAACCTGACTTGTCCGAACGGACTGGCGGTCGATCCGCTCAGCGGTGACCTGTTCTTCGACGGCGCCTGCTTCGGTGTCGGCTCCGACCGCCCGCAGTTGTTCCGCATCACCGACCCGGCGGGCACCGATGCAGGCCGGCCGACCGAAGTGGTGACCTACGCCACGTTCCCGCACACGCCCAATGGCGCGATCGCCTTTTCACCCGACGGCACGATCTACGTGATGGTCGGCTATGAGTCCGTGCGCCAGGTGTATCGCGTCGCTGGCACCGACCAGCCGCAGCCGGCGGCATTCGCGCCGATTCCGAATCTCACCGCACAGTTCTGGGTCAACGTGGGCGAGGTCAATCCCGACGGCTCGGCGAAGTCGCTGATCGTGCTCGGCAGCGCGGCCCCATTCCCGCTGCGACTCGCGGACCTCGGCACCGATCCGCCCACGTTGACGCCGCTGACCACCAATGCCGTCAGCTCCGGCACCATCGGTCCCGACGGTTGCCTCTACGCGCAGGCGAGCGACACGGTCTACAAGATCACGCCCGCGTCCGGCGCCTGTGGCTTCAGTGCCACCAATCCCACGCCAGCGCTGGCGCTGTCGCCGCCCAGCGTGCAGCCGGCGCCGTTGCAGGGCAGCGCGTTGCAGTTCGTGGCCCAGTTGCACAATGCCGATCCGGAGCCGGGCCAGGGCGTGTCGATCCAGGTCACCGGGGCCAACACGGCGTTGCAGGTGGTGCCATTCGATGCGAATGGCCGCGCCGAATTCAGCTACACCGGCCTGTCCGTGGGCACCGATTCGGTGCGCGCGCACACCGTACGCAACGGCGTCGAGATGCTGTCCAACCCGGCACGCATCACCTGGGTGGCAGGCTTGCGCACGACCGCGCTCGACCTCAGCCTCGCGCCCGGCGCGGGCATCGCCGGCCGCCAGGTGCCATTGACCGCGCGCCTGGTCGACCGTGCCACCGAACCGGCGACCCCGGTGGCAGGCGCGACCGTGCAGTTCGGCTTCAGCGGCGCGGCCTGCGCCGCCAGCACCAATGCCAACGGCATCGCCAACTGCACGGCCATCGCGCCCGCCGCGGGCGTCTACACCTTGAGCGCGCAATACGCCGGTGGGGGAAACCTCGGTCCGAGCAGCGCGAGCCGCAGCTTCCTCGTCACCGCCGACAGCGTCGCCGACTCGATGTTCGCCAACGGTTTCGAATAGGCGCACCGCCGCGCGGTATCGTGGCCGCATTGCGGCGACGATGGCTGCAATGGGATCTGGCCCCGCCCGGTCAAGAACGAGCCTGCCCCCATCCGGAACCGCCATGCACCGAATCCTCGCCGCCTTGCTGTGCCTGCTGCCGCAGTTCGCCTTCGCCGTGGTGGCGCCCAGCCCCCAGGAGGTCCGCCCGGTGCTGGTCGGCAGCGCGGCGCCGGACGCACCGCTGCGCACCCTCGATGACCAGGCCACCACCCTGCATGCGCAACTGGCCGGCAAGCCCACGGTCCTGGTGTTCTATCGCGGCGGCTGGTGCCCCTACTGCAACCTGCAGTTGAGCGAACTGCGCC
>JAGOEZ010000293.1 GCA_017997455.1 Lysobacterales bacterium
AGCCGCTCCTGCAGTGCGGGAGTTGCCCAGACGCGGCCCGGCAGAAGCCGGACGGCGGTTCCGCTCAGGTCGTGGCGCGATGCACCGCATGGACCACGCCGGCGCGGCGCACGCGGCGCATGACCTGGGCGAGGTGCTTGCGGTCGCGGACTTCGAGCGTGAACTGCAGGGTCGCGGAGCTGCCGTCGCGTTCCTGGTACTCGACGTTCTCGATGTTGGAGCCGGCTTCGGCGATGGCCGCGGCGATGGTCGCCAGCACGCCGGGCCGGTTGTCGACCACGACCTTGAGCAGGGTCTTGAACTCGCCCTGCACGTTCCGGTCCCAGGCGATCGCGACGCAGCGATCCGGCGTCTTGCGGAACTCGGCGACATTGTGGCAATCGGCGCGGTGCACGACCACGCCCTTGCCGGCGGAAAGGAAACCCATGATCTCGTCGCCCGGGATCGGGTGGCAGCAGGCGCCGAAGGTCAGCACCCCGCGCTCGGCGCCGGTGATCAGGATCTTCTCGCCGCTGCGTGGCACATGGTCGAGGTCGAGCATCGCGCGACCGCTGGCGAGTTGCTGCGCGACCTGGGCCGGCATGCGGTTGCCGAGCGCGATGTCGGCCAACAGGTCCTCGAGGCGGCGCAGGCGGTGCTCGGCGAGGTAGGCGTCGAGTGCCTCGGGCGCGATCGAATCGAGCGAGGACTGCAACTCGTCGAGCGCGTTGTCGAGCATGCGATGGCCGAGCTCGATCGCGTCCTCGTGCTGCAGGCGCTTGAGGAAATGCCGGATCGCCGTGCGCGCCTTCGCGCTGACCACGTACTCGAGCCAGTTCGGAGAAGGTGACGCGGAAGGGGCAGTAATCACCTCCACGCTTTGCCCGGATTGCAAGCGCGACCGCAACGGCACCAGCTTGCGATCCACCCGCGCCGCCACCGCATGGTCGCCCACGTCGGTATGCACCGCGTAGGCGAAGTCCAGTGCCGTGGCATTGCGCGGCAGGGCCAGGATGTCGCCCTTGGGCGTGAAGAGATAGACCTCGTCCGGGAACAGGTCGACCTTGACGTTCTCGACGAACTCCAGCGCCGAGTCCGCGCTCGACTGCGCCGAGACCAGGTTGGTGAGCCACTCGCGCGCGCGCGCCTGCGCCGCGTTGGCCGGCAGCGCCTCGGTCTTGTAGGCCCAATGCGCGGCCACGCCCTTCTCGGCCAGCAGGTCCATCTCCTCGGTCCGGATCTGGACCTCGATCGGCGTGCCGTTGGGCCCGAACAGCATGGTGTGCAGGGACTGGTAGCCGTTGGCCTTGGGAATCGCGATGAAATCCTTGAAGCGCGCGTCGAGCGGCTTGTAGAGCGAATGCGCGATGCCCAGCGCGACGTAGCACTGCATCACGTCGTGGACCACCACGCGCACGCCGTACACGTCCAGCACCTGGGTCAGCGACTTGTGCTCGCTGCGCATCTTCGAATAGATGCTGTAGGGCGACTTGACCCGGCTCACCAGGCGCGCGGGGATGCCGGCCTGCTCGAGGCGCGCCGCGACCTGGACCTCGACCCGCGCGACGCTGTCGCGCCGCGTGCCGTAGGTCTGGCGCAGGCGCTGCTCCAGCACGCGGTAACGCATCGGGTGCAGCGCGCGGAAGGCCAGGTCCTGCAGTTCGGCCTTGAAGCGGTTCATGCCCAGGCGCTGCGCGATCGGCGCATAGATCTCGAGCGTCTCGCGCGCGATGCGGCGGCGCGACTCGGCCGCCATCGACTGCAGCGTGCGCATGTTGTGCAGGCGGTCGGCGAGCTTGATCAGGATCACGCGCAGGTCGCGCGCCATCGCCAGCAGCATCTTGCGGAAACTCTCGGCGTTGGCTTCCTGGGTCGAGCGGAACTGCACGCGGTCGAGCTTGGTGACGCCGTCGACCAGTTCCGCCACTTCCTCGCCGAAGGCGCCGGCGATGTCGGCGCGCTTGACCGGGGTGTCCTCGATGGTGTCGTGCAGGATCGCCGCGATCACGGCCTCGGCATCGAGGCGCAGGTCGGCGAGGATGCCGGCCACCGCGACCGGGTGGGTGATGTAGGGCTCGCCGCTCTTGCGGGTCTGGCCCTCGTGCGCGCGGGCGCCCAGCCGGTAGGCCTCGCGCACGCGCGCCACCACCTCGGGGGCGAGATAGGTGCCGAGCTTGTCCTCGAGCGCGAGCAGCCAGCTCGGCAGTTGCTCCGCAGCGGGTACGAGCGTGGCGCCTGCCGCGTTCATGCCGCGCCGGACCGGCTCAGCCGCGTACCGGTTGCGGTCGCGCGGGTTCCCTGCGCCTCAGCCCACGGGGCCCGGACGCGCCGGCGTCCGACCGCGTGGCGGCCGGATGCGGGAGCTTGTGGATACAGTCATCGGGCATGGGAGCGGTGGATCCCTGTGCAGCGCGACCTCAGGCTTCGTCGCCGCCCTTGGAGAGGTCGTCGTCGACCACTTCGGCCGCGGCCCATTCCAGCGCCTCGCGCTCGGCCTTCTCGCGTTCCTGGCGCTCGATCTCGGCCAGCAACTCCGGCGTGACCTTGCGCTCGGCGATCTCGCGCAGCGACAGCACCGTGGGCTTGTCGTTGGTGCTTTCCACCAGCGGCTCGGCGCCATTGGCCAATTGACGCGCCCGCTTGGTGGCCATCAGGACCAGCTCGAAGCGGTTGTTGACGACTTCGAGGCAGTCCTCGACCGTGATACGTGCCATGGAATCCTCGCAAAACCTTGATGAATCAGGGAAAACCCGGTCGGAGATGGTACCAGCGCGGTGCTGCACTGCGCAAACGGGG
>JAGOEZ010000294.1 GCA_017997455.1 Lysobacterales bacterium
GCGTGGCCGCGACGTGCCTGCATCGATACGACGCTCAGCCCGCGGGCTTGGCCGCGTTGGCCTCGAAGGAATCGCTCTTGTCGCCCGGCGCCAGCGCCGCCGTGTCGGGCTTGCGGAACTTGAGCGTCATGCGATCGCTCTCGCCAATCGCGAGGTACTTGTCCTTGTCCTTCTCGCCCCCGCGCAGCGAAGGCGGCAGGGTCCAGACGCCGCCCTCGTAGTCCTTGGTGTCCTTCGGGTTGGCGTTGACCTCGCTCCGGTCGACCAGCTCGAAGCCGGCAGCGGTGGCGAGCTGGATCACGTAGTCCTCGGTCACGTAGCCACTCTTGGCGCTGGTGGCCGAATCGGTGCCCGGATTGGCGCGGTGTTCCTCCACGCCGAGGGTGCCGCCGGCCTTGAGCACGTCGAAGAAGGCCTTGAACATCGCGCCGTCGCTGCCCGAGTTGGTGAAGTTGTGCACGTTGCGGAAGGTGTAGACCGCATCGGCCGAGCCGGCGGCGCCGAAGCTGGGCGCCTTCTGGTCGAAAGAGACCACCTCGACCTCACCGTAGCTGGCCGCGTCGGCGGAGAGCTTGTCGGCATAGGCCTTGTTGTTCTTCTCGTAGTAGGCCTTGGCGCTGTCGCTGCCGGCGGTCGCCGGGTCGACCACCGCCACGACCAGCTTGCCGTCGCCCTTGAGCGCCGGTGCCAGCACCTCGGTGAACCAGCCTGCCCCCGGGGTGATCTCGATCACCTTGAGGCCCGGGCCGAATCCGAAGAAGGCCAGCGTTTCCTTCGGGTGGCGGTACTGGTCGCGGGCCTTGTTGGCGTCGCTGCGCTGCGCGCCGGCCAGCACGGCGTCCATCTTCGCCGCGAAGACCTCCTCGGCGGTCGGCACCGGTGCTGCCGGTGGTGCCGGTGCTGCCGGCGGCGTGGCGGCGACGGGTTCCGCGGGCGGCGCCGGGGGCTGCGAGCAGGCGGCCAGCGCGAGCGCCAGGGCCGCGGAAAGGGCGAGCTTGTTCATGGTCTGGACCTGTGCGGGGTGCTTGAGGGAGCCGGAATCTAGCACAGCGCCGCGGCCGCGGGCGGCGCCCTCAGTCGCGCAGGCGCATGCGCTGGGGATAGGGCGGCAGGTCGGCATAGCCGCCGGCCTTGACCGCGGCCTGGACCTCCAGCCACCAGCGCACGTCGAAGATCTCGCCGTGCGCCTGCACCAGCGCCTCGCGCAGCTCGTCGCGCATGCCGAGGAAGCGCGGGAACTGCTCCGGGAACACGTCGTTCTCGTCGACGTGGTACCAGGCGCCGTGGTGCATCTCCTCGTCGTCGTTGCGCGCCGCCGGCAGGGCGCGGAAGCGGCACTCGGTCACCAGGCACAGCTCGTCGTAGTCGTAGAAGATCGCGCGGCCGTGGCGGGTCACGCCGAAGTTCTTCAGCAGCAGGTCGCCGGGGAAGATGTTGCTGCGCGCGAGGTCCTTGATCGCCTGGCCGTAGTCGAGGATGGCGCGGCGCGCCAGCGCCGGCTCGGCCTCCTGCATGTACAGGTTGAGCGGACGCACGCGGCGCTCGACGTAGCAGTGCAGGACCACGACGTCGTTGCCGTCCTCGACCACGCTCTCGCGGCAGCCCTCGAGCAGTTCGGCCAGCATCGCCGGGGCGAACTGATTGCGCGGGAAGCGCAGGTGGCGGTACTCCTGGGCGTCGATCAGGCGGCCGACGCGGTCGTGGCGGAACACCAGCCGGTACTTGTCCAGCACGTCGGCGCGCGCGATGTTCTTCGGATAGGCGAAGCGGTCGCGGATCAGCTTGAACACCAGCGGATAGCTCGGCAGCGTGAACACGCACATCACCATGCCACGCTCGCCGTCCGCCGCGGCGAGGCGCTCGTGCGGATGCGCGGCGAGGTGGCGGAAGAAGTGCCGGTAGCGCTCGGTCTTGCCCTGCTTGGCGCGGCCGAGCACGGTGTAGAGCTCGTCGATCGGCTTGCGTGGCAGCAGGGTGCGCAGGAACACCACCGCGTCGCCCACGGTCTCGAGGTCGGCCTGGAAGTAGCTGCGGGTGAAGCCGAACACCTGCGCCACCTGCTCGGTCTCGGTGATCACGGCATCGACGCGCAGGCCGCCGTCGTCGTGCATCAGCGCGATCACGATCGGCGCGAACCAGCCCTCGCCGAACACGCGGCCGACGAGGTAGGCGCGCTGCTCGCGGTAGAACACGGTCTCGAGCAGCTCGAGGTTGCGCACCGGCACCGCGCCATGGACGCGGAAGCGGCGCAGCAGTTCGTCGGCCATGCGCCGCGTGCACACGCCCGGGTGCTCGTAGGGCAGGTCGAAGGCATAGCCGTCGAGCACGCGCCGCAGCGTGCGCTGGAGGTCGCCCGAGACCGCATAGCTGTGGCGGCCCACCGGATGGGTGATGCGGTCGGTGGGCTCGATGTCCAGCGCCACGAACTCGATCGCCGGGTCGACGCCGCGGGTCTTGAAGTTGCGCCGCGTGAGGGTATTGAAGAAGGTCTTGTTGAGCTCGCGGTCGAGCAGGGGGCCGATCAGTTCCTCGTAGTGGCGGCGGATCGCCGACCACAGCGCCTTGTCGGCGATGCGCGGCCCCAGGCGCCCGGCCAGGTGCGCGTCGGTCTCGGCCACGCACACGTTGTAGAGCTCGATGCGCTCGACCGCGTCGGCGCGCGCGCCGCTCCAGTCGCGGCCCTCGAAGCGCCGCCGCGCGCGCTGGGTGATGGCGCGGAAGCGCGCGTTGTAGTCGGCGAAGCGGTCGCGGATCCCGGCGGCGCAGGAACGCGC
>JAGOEZ010000090.1:0-3025 GCA_017997455.1 Lysobacterales bacterium
CCACACCTCGGGGTTGACCAGCCGTGGCGGCAGCTCGCCCGCCAGCACGTCGACGATCTGGTCGGCCGCGATGCGGGCCACGTTGCGGCGCGCCTCGTGCGTCACGCCGGCGTTGTGGAAGGTGGCGAACACGTTGTCCATCGCGAGCAGCGGGTGGTCCAGCGGGGGCGGCTCGCGGTCCCACACGTCCACGCCGGCGCCCGCCAGGTGGCCGGACCGCAGCGCCGCGACCAGCGCGGCCTCGTCGTGGATGCCGCCGCGCGCCGTGGTGATGAAGATCGCGCCCTTCTTCATGCGGCCGAAGGCGGCCGCGTCGATCATCTTCAGCGTGCTGGCGTCGCGCGGGCAGTGCAGCGAGACGAAGTCCGACTGCTCCAGCACCTGCTGCAGCGTCGCCGGCCGGGCGCCACGGCGCTCGATTTCCGCGGCCGGCACGTACGGGTCGGTGGCGATCACCTCCATGCCGAAGGCGCGCGCCAGCCGCGCCACGCGCGTGCCGACGTTGCCGATGCCCACGAGGCCCACGGTGCGACCGCGGGCTTCGTGGCCCATGATGTCCTCGCGCGTGAAGCCGGTCTCGCGGCGCATGCGGCGGTCGCACTGCATCATGTGCCGCGACAGCGACAGCAGCATGGCCAGGGTGTGTTCCGCCACCGAGTCGGCATTGCCACCGGCCTGGTTCACCACCGCGATGCCGGCGGCGGTGCAGGCTGGCACGTCCACCGTGTCGTACCCGGCGCCGCTGGAGGACACGCAGAACAGGCGCGGGCAGCGCGCGATCAGCTCGCCGGTGGCGAACCATTCCTGCGGCAGTTCGTCCTTCGCCGCCGACACGTGGTACACGTGCGCGCCGGCGAGCATGTCCCACGCGGCCGCGGGGTTGCCGCGCACCGGGAACACGCCGAGCGAGATGTCCTGTTCCTGCGCCAGCCGCGCATCGAACACCGGGTTGAGCCAGAGGTCCGAACGGACCACGCGTTTCGCTTGGGTCAACGGCATCAACGCGGTGTCGGGTCGCAGCCGATCGCCTTCAGGCGGGCGTCGACCCAGGAGGTGTCGTGCTTGCCGGCGCGGATGTTGGTAATGGTCTTCTGCTCCAGCGCGACCTTCTCGCGGCAGGCGGCCAGCACCTGTTCGACGTCGTCGTGCGGCACGCACAGCAGGCCGTCGGCGTCGCCGATGACGAGGTCACCGGGCTGGATCACCATGCCGTCGAGCGCGATCGGCACGTTGATCTCGCCCGGGCCGTCCTTGTACGGGCCGCGGTGCGTGACGCCCGCCGCGTAGATCGGGAAGCTGCCCGCGGCGATGATGTCGGCGTCGCGCACCGCGCCGTTCAGGACCACGCCACCGAGCTTGCGCTGCATCGCGTACGACATCATCAGTTCGCCGAACAGCGAGTTGGTGAGGTCGCCGCCGGCATCCACCACGATGATGTCGCCCGGCTCCGCCATGTCCAGCGCCTTGTGGATCATCAGGTTGTCGCCGGGCCGGCACTTCACGGTGAGGGCCGGGCCGCCGAGGCGGCCGCCCTTGTGCATGGGGCGCAGGCGGGGCCCGCCCGCGGTCATGCGGGTCATGCAGTCGCTGACGTTCGCCACCGGGATGTCGGCGAAGGCCTGGACGTAGCGCTCGGCGACCTTGCGGCGGCGCTGGAGGATCTGGAGTCCGACCATGTCGTGGGTTCCTTTGGTTCTGGAGGGAATGTACTGTCCCGGGGGACGGGTTCAGGAGACGGGGTGCGCTGGCAGCAGGTAGCTCGCGTCCAGTTCGGACAGGCCGTTCACGCCCAGCATCGCCATGTTGCGCGAGACCTCCTCGCGCAGCAGGCCGATCGCCTTGCGCACGCCGTCCTCGCCGGCCACGCTCGCCGCGTAGTTGAACGGGCGGCCGACGAACACGAACTTCGCGCCGAGCGCCACTGCCTTGAGCACGTCGGTGCCGCGGCGGAAGCCGCTGTCGATCATGACCGGCACCTCGGGGCAGGCCTGCACGATGCCGGGCAGCACGCGCAGCGGCGGCACCGTGCCATCGAGCTGCCGGCCGCCGTGGTTCGACACGATGATGCCGTCGGCGCCGCTGTCCACCGCGAGGCGGGCATCGCGTACGTCCAGGATGCCCTTGATCACCAGGTGGCCGGGCCACAGGCGTCGGATCATCCGGAAGTGGTTCCAGTTCATGTGGCCGCGGTCGGAGAAATCACGCAGCACGTTCTGCGACAGGATGGGGGCGCCACGCCGCGCGTATGCGTTCTCGAAGTGCGGCAGGCCGTGCCGGGCGATCGTCTTCAGGAAGGTGCCGAACAGCCAGCGCGGGTGGGTGATGCCTTCCCAGGCCAGCGAGAGGCTGGGGCGCAGCGGCGTGGAGAAGCCGGCGCGGATGTTGTTCTCGCGGTTGGAGGCGATGTTGGCATCCACCGTCACCACCAGCGTGCGGTAGCCCGCAGCCTTCACGCGCTCCACCAGCGCGATCATGCTCGGCTCGTCGCCGGGCAGGTAGGCCTGGAACCAGGCGTCCGGGTTGGCCTGCACGACCTCCTCCAGCCGGATCAGCGAGGAGCCGCTCATGATCATCGGAACGTTCTCGCGCGCCGCCGCCTGTGTCAGCACCAGGTCGCCGCGGTAGGCCGACAGGGCGCAGATGCCCATGGGGGCCATCCCGAAGGGCGCCGACCAGCGCTTGCCGAACAGCGTGGTCGCCGTGCTGCGCGCGGAGGTGCCCACCAGCATGCGCGGCACGAATTCGTAGCGGTCGAAGGCCGCCGCGTTGGCGCGCAGGCTGTAGTTGCGCTCCACCGCGCCCGAGATGTAGGCGAACACCGGCTTCGGCAGGTGGCGGCTGGCCGCCCGTTCGAAGTCGTCGAGACACAGGATGTGCCCCAGCCGCGCCGGCAACTCGCCGGCCTGCGGGGAAGGACGCTCGTCGGACATCGGTCTTGGCTGCGCGGTCGCGGCACCGTCGGATGAGGGATCGATCTGCATTTTCGTTCGTGTTCGTCTGGGGAGCCGGGCGCGGCGCCCCCTTG
>JAGOEZ010000090.1:3125-10146 GCA_017997455.1 Lysobacterales bacterium
GGCGGCCCGGCCACTCGTCCAATACATAATGCGGGCCCGTTCGATGCCGCTGCGGTATCGTGGGCGTGAGGGGCACGGGCCGGCAGCGGCCGGCCGATGCCGGCGTCAGCGCATTGCCAGCTTCGGCAGGAACAGCACCAGTTCCGGCACGTAGGTGATGGTCAGCAGGATCGCCACCAGCGCCAGCAGGAACGGCCACAGCTCGCGGGTGAAGTCGGTGATCGTCACCTTCAGGATGTCGCACACCACGTACATGACCAGTCCGAACGGTGGGGTCACCATTCCGATCATCAGGTTCATGACCACCATCACCCCCATGTGGACGGGGTCGAGGCCGAGCGCGGCGAACACCGGCACCAGCACCGGCACCACGATGATCAGGATCGCGGTGGCGTCCAGGAACATGCCGAGCACGAGCAGCACCACGTTCAGCACCAGCAGGAACAGGATCTTGTTGTCGCCGATGTGGGCGAGCAGCTGCACCACCGCCTGGCCCACCTGTTCGCGGGCCAGCAGCCAGCTGAACGGGGAGGCGGCAGCGATCACGAGCATGATCACGCCCGCCTGCACGCCGGTCTCCAGCAGGATCTTCGGGATGTCCGCGGCGCCCAGCGAGCGGTAGAACACCATCGTCAGCACCAGCGCGTAGACCACCGCCACGGCCCCGGCCTCGGTGGGCGTGAACACGCCGGCCAGGATGCCGCCGAGGATGATCACCGGCAGCATCAGCGGCGGGCCGGAGACGCGCAGCGCGTGGACGATGCCGCGCAGGGTGGGGCGCTCGCCGCGGGGGAAGTTGCGCCGCCGCGCGATCACGTTGACCGCCACCATCAGGTAGACGCCCATCAGGATGCCGGGGATCGCACCGCCCAGGAACAGCTGCCCGATCGAGACGCCCGCGATGGAGCCGTAGATGATGAAGGGGATGCTGGGCGGGATGATCGGGGCGATCACCGCCGTGGCCCCGCTCAGTGCCGCGGCGAAGCGGGCGCTGTAGCCGGACTTCACCATCACCGGCACCAGGATCTTGCAGTCGGACACCGCGTCGGCGATGGCGGAGCCGGTCATGCCCCCCATCACCATGCTGTTGACGACGTTCACTTGCGCCAGGCCGCCGCGGAAGTGGCCCACCATGGCGGTGGCGAACCGGCTCAGCTTGTCGGTGAGGCCGCCGCCGATCATCAGGTTGCCGGCCAGCAGGAACAGCGGGATCGCCATCAGCGGGAAGCTGTCGGCGCCCGTCACGATGCGCTGCGGCAGCACCATCAGCGGCACGTTGCCCAGCGACAGCAAGGCGGCCCCGGCGCTCACCACCATCGCGAACGCGACCGGCATGCCGATGGCGAACAGGAGCAGGGTGCTCCCGAGCAGCAGGTAGGTCATGCCACGCTCCCTTCGCCGGGCTTGCGGGCCAGCGCCAGCCTGCCTTGCGCGCGCAGCAGCGTGCGTTCGACCTGGTAGGCCAGCATGATCGCCGCGCTCACCGGGACCGAGGCGTACACCCACGACATCGGGATCTCCAGCATGGTCGCCTCGACGTTGGAGTTCACTTCGACGATGTTCAGGCCCTGCACGAGCAGCACCACCAGGGCGAGGACCATCAGCGCGTCCACGAGCCAGGCGAGGATCGCCTGCAGCCTGCGCGGGAGCAGCACGACCACCGTCTCCACGACGATGTGCCCGCCATGGCGGTAGGCCACGGCGGCGCCGAGGAAGGTGATCCAGACGAAGGCGTAGCGGGCCAGCTCCTCGCTCCAGGAGAGCGGGTTGCCCAGCACGAATCGGCAGAACACCTGCAGCATGATGGTGGCGACCATGACGGCGGTCAGGAGGACGACGGCCGTTTCGGTTCCCCAGCGCCAGACGAGGCGCAGCGCCTTGACCGGATAGCCGCCCCACGGGGCATGGCCGCCGGGGGGCGGCTCGGGCGATGCCTGTACTTGCATGTTGGAATCTCGAAGTGAATGCGCGCGCCGCGGACCGGATGGACGCGCGGGGGACGGCCGCAACCATGGCTGCGCCCGCCCCCGGCCGCGAGGGCAGGCGCGCGGCGGGGATCAGCCGGCGGTCTTCAGGATCTCGTCCAGCAGTCCGGGCTTCCACTTGTCGGCGAACTTCGGCGGCACTTCCTTGAGCACCACGTTCGCGAACGCCTTCAGGTCCGGCTCGACCACGGTCATGCCCTTGTCCTGCAGGGTCTTGCGCAGCTCGCCTTCCTGCTTGGCGATCTGCTCGTCGGCATGGGCCACCGAGTCGTTCACCGCCTGCTGCAGCAGCTTGCGGTCGGCTTCGGCGAGCGACTGCCAGAAGCGCTCGCTCGCGACCATCCAGCCGTTGCCGCGCACGTGCGAGGTCAGCACCAGGTACTTCTGCACGTCGTGGAAGCTGTTGCCGTTGATGGTGCCCAGCGGGTTCTCCTGGCCATCGATGGTGCCCTGCTGCAGCGCGGTGAACACCTCGGGAAAGGCCATGGGGGTGGGGCTGGCGCCCAGCGCGCGCCAGGCGGCGACGTACACCGGGATCTCCGGCACGCGCAGCTTGAGGCCGGCCAGGTCGGCGGGCGTGCGCACCGCGCGGTTCTTGGTGGTGAGCTGGCGGGCGCCGCGGTTCACGATGCCCAGCACGCGCACGCCCTTCTTGGCCAGGAAGTCCTGGTGCATCGCCTGGCCGATCGGGCCGGCCAGCACGTTGCGCAGGTGCTGCTGGCTGCGGAACACGTAGGGCAGCTCCAGCGCGCCGAACTGCGGCGCGGCCACGCTGATGATCAGCGAACCGCTGCGACCCATCTCGATGGAGCCGATCTGCATCGAGTCGTACATGTCCTTCTCCGCGCCGAGCTGGCCGGAGTGGAAGTTCTGCACGACCATGCGGCCGCTGGTGCGCTCGGCCAGCAGGGACTTCAGCTTCTCGGCGAAGTGGAAGGCCTCGCCGCCGATGCCGTCGGTGTGGTTGAAGCGGATGGTGATCGGCGCGGCGAGCGCCGGCCGCGAGATCATCGCGCCGCCGAGGCCGACGGCGCCCACCGCGCCCATCGTGGCGAGCACCTGGCGCCGGTTCGGGCGCAGCTGGGAATCTGCCTTCTTCATCTGTGTTGTCTCCATCGAGTAGTAATTGGTCTCACGGGAAGAAATGCGCTGGCAGGCCCTTACGGGTTGCGGGCGCGCCGGCCTCCACCGGCGTGCCCCGGCCACTGCCCTGGCCGTGTGCCCGGTCAGCCCTGGAAGTAGGCCGCCTTCACGTTGGTGAAGAACTCCAGGTTGCTGTGGCCGATCGAGTAGGCGCCCAGGCCGGAGCCCTTGACGCCGCCGAAGGGCATGTGCGCCTCGCTGTTGGTGCCGTGGTTCACGTGCACCATGCCGCTCTCGCTCTCGCGCACGAAGCGCAGCGCCTCGTCGACGTCGCGGGTGAAGACGGAGGCGGCGAGGCCGTATTCGACCGAGTTCGCCACCTCGATGGCCTGGTTCGCGTCGCGCACCGAGATCAGGGACAGCACCGGGCCGAACACCTCCTGCTTCGCCAGCAGGTTCTCGGGCGACACGTTCTCGATCAGCGCCGGCTCCAGGAAGTTGCCGCGCCCGAGCTCACCGTCTTCCAGCACGCGCCCGCCGAAGCGGATGCGGGCCCCCTGGTCCAGGCCGCTGGCCATGTTGCGCAGCACCGAGGCGCGGTGCTGGTCGGTGACCAGCGGGCCCATCCTGCTGGCCGGATCCCAGGCGGGCCCCACCTTGATGGCGGCCAGTTCCGCGACCAGCGCTTCGCCCAGTTCGGCCGCCAGGCTTTGCAGGACGATCACGCGACTGACCGCGGTGCAGCGCTGGCCGGTGGTGGTGAACGCGGCCTGCGCGATCTGCTTGGCGATGTTGGCGGCGTCGGCGTAGCTCAGAACGACGGCGGGGTTCTTGCCGCCCATTTCCAGCTGGGTGCGCACCATGCGACGGCCCGCCTGCGCGTTGATGTCCCCGCCGGTCCTGGTCGAGCCCGTGAAGCTGATGCCGCGCACCAGCGGGTGCTTGACCAGCGCCTCGCCCACGGTGCGGCCGGAGCCGAGCACCAGGTTGATCACGCCCTTGGGCACGCCGGCTTCCTTGAACAGCTCCACCAGCCTGACGGAGCACCAGGGCGTGAAATTGGAGGGCTTCAGCACCGTGGTGCAGCCGTAGGCCAGCGCCGGACCGATCTTGCGCACCGGCGTCAGGACCGGGAAGTTCCACGGCGCGATCGAGGCGATCACGCCGACCGGCTCGCGGAAGGTCATCGCCAGGCCGTTGCGCTTCTCGCTGGGCAGCGTCCAGCCTTCCATGCGGCTGGCCTCGCCGGCGGCAAAGCGCAGTTCCTTCACCGCCCGGCCGACCTCGCCGCGCGATTCGGCCAGGATCTTGCCCTGTTCGGCCGAGACGAGGAAGGCGAACTCCTCGGCCCGCTTCTCCAGCAGTTCGGCGGCGCGGAACAGGATGGCGCCGCGCTCCGGGCCGGGCACCTCGCGCCACGCCTTCCAGGCGCGATGCGAGGAGCTGACGGCGCGATCCGCGTCTTCCGCGGTGCCTTCGGCGAAGTGGCCGAGGACCTGGTCGCGCCGCGCGGGGTTCGTGATGGCCACGGCGTCGGGGCCGGCCTGCTCCCACTCCCCGTCGATGTAGTTGCCGTAGCGGCCGCCGATGTTCTGGCCGAGCCAGGTCTGCATGTCCATGGGTCTGTCTCTCTTGGTGGTGTCGTGTTTACAGCTTGGCGCGCAGCAGCGCCTTCATGTCTTCGAGCGTCGGCTTGCGCGGATTCACCGCGACGTTGCCGGACAGCATGGCTTCGGCGGCCACGTCGTGCAGGTCGGCCTCCGTCATGTGGAAGTCGCCCAGCTTCGCGGTGATGCCGATGTCGGCCTGCAGCTGCTCGATCGCGATCACCGAACGCTCCGCCGCCTCGCGCAGGCTGAGGCCGTCGGTGCGCTCGCCGAAGATCTGCGCGATGCGTGCGAACTTCGCCAGGTTGCCCGGGAGGTTGAAGCGCATCACCGCCGGCAGCATGATCGCGTTCGCCAGGCCGTGCGGGATGTGGAAGCGCGAGCCGAGCGGCATGGCAAAGGCGTGCGCCAGGCCCAGGCGGGTGCTGTTGAACGCCATCGCCGCGATGGTGCTGGCCAGCAGCATGTCGGCGCGGGCTTCCTTGTTGCCCGGCTGGGCGACCGCCAGGCGCAGGCTGCGCGCGATCAGGGCCATGGACTGCTCGGACATCGCCTCGGAGATCGGCTGGGTGGCCGTGTTCACGTACGACTCCAGCGCGTGCGTCAGCGCGTCGATGCCGGTGGCGGCCGTGATGGCCGGCGGCAGGGACATGGTCAGCTCGGGATCGAGCAGGGCGATGCGGGCGCAGTTCAGGACGCTGCCGACGCCGAACTTGGTCTTCTTCTCCTTGTCCGACAGCACGGACCAGATCGTCAGCTCGCTGCCGGTGCCGGAGGTCGTGGGGATGGCGATCACGGGGGCGCCGGGCTGACCGATCTTGCCCATGCCGTTGTAGTCGCGGATGTTGCCGGGGTTGGTCAGCATCACGCCGATCACCTTCGCCACGTCCATCGCGCTGCCGCCGCCGATGCCGACGATGACGTCGCACTCCTTCGACCGGGCGAGCTGCACGCCGGCATCCACGGAGCGGGCGTCCGGGTCGCTCTCGACGTCGGTGAAGATGGTGACGGGGAACGCGCCACCGAGCGCGGAGACCACCCGTTCGACCAGGCCGGCCTTGGCGACGCCGGGATCGCCGACCACCAGGACCCGCCGGCCGCCGACGCTCTTCACGAGCTCGGGCAGGCGCGCCAGCGCACCCCAGCCGAATTCGATCGCCGTGGGGTTGTGGTAGCTGAAGGAGGTGATGGAGGAGGTCATGCTTGTCTCGGTTGCCTTGTTCGATCGGGTTGCTGGCTGCCGCTTGCACGGCAACGCGGGGGCCAGTGTTCCGCGGGGCCACCATATCCGTCCAATACATAATTGGGCCTCGATTGATACTTGCGCGGCATCAGGAATGATCGACCTCCGGCACTTCCGCTATTTCCAGGCCGTGGCCCAGGAGCTCCACTTCGGGCGGGCCGCGGCCCGCCTGTGCATCGCGCAGCCGGCGCTGTCGCGCCAGATCCAGCAGCTGGAAGGGGAAATCGGCACGCCCCTGCTGCGGCGAACGCAGCGGCGGGTGGAACTGCTCCCCGCCGGCCAGCTGTTCCTGGAGCGCAGCAACCTCATCCTCGAGGAGGTGGAACGCGCCGCGATCGACGCGCGGCGCACCGGCGCCGGCGAGTGCGGGCGCCTGTCCGTGGGCTTCATCCACTCCACGACCTACGGGCTGCTGCCCTCCATCATCGAGCGCTTCCGCCACCTGTATCCGGACATCGAGCTGGAACTGCACGAGATGCCGATCACCGAGCAGCACGTGGCGCTGACGCGCGGCGTGATCGACGTCGGCGTGCTGCGGCCGCAGCCGGCGCCCTCCGAAGTCCAGGTGCAGGCGGTGCTGGAGGACCCGTTCCTGGTGGCGGTCCCGCACAAGCACCGGCTGGCGCGGCGCAAGGCCGTGCGCCTGAAGGAGCTCGAGGGCGAACCGATGGTGATGTTCCCGCGCCGCGGCAGCCCGCTGTTCCACTCGCGCATCGTGGCCATGTGCGAGCGCGCCGGCTTCACCCCGCGGGTGGTGCAGCAAGCCACCCAGATCCATACGGTGGCCGGGCTGGTCGGGGCCGGCATCGGGCTGGCGATCATCCCCGGGACGGCGCGCAACCTGCAGCCGCGGGGCGTTCACTTCCTCGAGATCGTCGACGCGCCCGAGCCGGTGCACGTGGCGCTGGGATGGCTGCGGTCCAAGGAAGACATGCCGGCGGTCCGCTCGTTCCGGCAGGTCACCTTGCTGGTCGCGCAGCAGCTCGGTGCGGGCCGGCGCGTGACGCGGGCGCCGCGCGAGGACTGCGGGTCAGTTGCGCGGGAAGCCGGCCGTTGAGGTTCGTGTAGGCGTTCGGGCAGGTGTCGACGGTGATCGAGCCGCC
>JAGOEZ010000295.1 GCA_017997455.1 Lysobacterales bacterium
TCGATGCCAGCCTGACGCTGGCGAGCCGGATCGTGCGCGGAAGGCGCTGGTACACTCGCCATCGCGAACATCTCTACCAGTGGCTGGCGCGATCCGGCCGGAGTCACGCACGCGTGGTTGCGGTCTACGCCCTCTGGAACCTCCTGGTGGCCCTGCCGGTCGCGGCCGCGATTCCGCGCGTCGGCGCCGGCGCCGGCTGGGCATTGGCGGCAGCGCTGTATGCGGCGGGCGCCGCGACCTGGGTCGTGGCCAAGCGCCGGCTGGCGCGGCGGCCGCAACGGCGGCGGCCATGACCCGTCACGCGCGACTGTTGATCGCCGCGCTGCACCCGCGCCTGGCCGTGGTCGGGCACGACCTCGCGATGGTGTGGCTGGCCTGGTTCGCCGCGAACTGGATCCGCTGGAACCTGCAACCCGATCCGCCGCAGGTCCCGTGGTTCGCGCCCGAGATCGGCATCGTGCTGGCGGCGCAGGGCCTGGTGCTGTGGTGGACCGGCCTGTACCGGGGCTTGTGGCGCTTCGCGAGCCTGCCCGACCTGGTCAACATCGCGCGCGCCGGCGCCTTCGGCGCGCTGGCGATCGCGCTCGGGCTGTTCCTGTTCAACCGCCTGGCCGGCGTGCCGCGCTCGGTGCTGCTGATCTACCCGGTAGTGCTGTTCGTGCTGCTGGGCGCGCCGCGCCTGCTCTACCGCTACTGGAAGGACAGCCGGCTCGACGCGCAGCGCAACGTGCCGCTGCAGCGCGTGCTGATCGTCGGCGCCGGCCGCGCCGGCGAGACCCTGGTGCGCGACTTGCGCCGCGACAACCGCTATCGCGTGGTCGCCTTCGTCGACGACAACCGCGCCTTGCGCGGGTCCAAGGTCCACGACGTGCCGGTGCTGGGCCGGCTCGACGACCTCGCGCGCGTGGCGCGCGAGGTCGCCGCGCAGATGGTGCTGATCGCGATCCCGTCGGCGAGCAACCAGCAGATGCAGCGCGTGGTCGAGACCTGCGAGCAGACCGGGCTGCCGTTCCGGACCGTGCCGCGGCTGCAGGACGTGGTCGAGGGGCGTTCGAGCTTCAACGAACTCAAGGAAGTGGCGATCGAGGACCTGCTCGGCCGCGACCCGGTCCTGCTCGACTGGACCGCGATCCGCACCGGGCTCGCCGGGCGCCGGGTCCTGGTCACCGGCGGCGGCGGTTCGATCGGCTCCGAGGTCTGCCGGCAGGTGGCGCGGCTGGGCATCGATTCGCTGACCGTGCTGGAGCAGTCCGAGTACAACCTGTACCGGGTCGAGCAGGAGCTGCGGCGCGAGTTTCCCGAGCTCCTGCTGCATCCGCTGCTCGGCGACTGCGGCGACCCGGCGACGATCGAGCACGCGATGGCGCAGGCGCGGCCACAGGTGGTGTTCCACGCGGCCGCCTACAAGCACGTGCCGCTGCTGGAGGGCCAGGCGCGCGAGGCCTTCCGCAACAACGTGCTCGGGACCCAGGCCGTGGCGCTGGCGGCCGACCGCCATCGGGTCGAGGTGCTGCTGCTGATTTCGACCGACAAGGCGGTCAACCCGGCCAACGTGATGGGCGCGACCAAGCGCGCGGCCGAGATCGTGTGCCAGGCCCTGGCGCGGCAGTCGACCACCCGCTACATCACGGTGCGCTTCGGCAACGTGCTCGATTCCGCCGGTTCGGTGGTGCCGCTGTTCCGCGACCAGATCCGCCAGGGCGGCCCGGTCACGGTCACCCATCCCGAGATCGCGCGCTACTTCATGACGATCCCGGAGGCCTGCCAGTTGATCCTGCAGGCCGCGGTGCTGGGGCAGGGTGGCGAGACCTTCGCGCTGGACATGGGCGAGCCGGTGCGGATCCGCTATCTCGCCGAGCAGATGATCCGGCTCGCCGGCAAGGTGCCCGACCAGGACGTGCGCATCGTGTACACCGGGTTGCGCCCCGGCGAGAAGCTGTTCGAGGAACTGTTCCACGAGCACGAGGCCTATTCGAGCACCGCGCACCCCAAGATCTTCCTGGCCGCGGCGCGCGACGTGACGTGGCCGGAGCTGGCGGCCACGCTGCGCCGCGCGGCGCAGGCGGTGGCGCAGTACGACGAGGCCGAGGTCGGGCGCTGCCTGCGCCAGCTGGTGCCCGAGTTCGCGCCGGAGGTCCCGGCGCCCGCCGGCGACGTGGTCCCGCTCCATCGCGTCCGTTCGACCTGAGGAATGCCATCGATGAGACTGCGCAAGGCCGTGTTCCCGGTGGCCGGTTTGGGCACGCGCCTGCTGCCCGCCAGCAAGGCCGTGCCCAAGGAAATGCTGCCGATCATCGACCGGCCGCTGATCCAGTTCGCGGTGGACGAGGCGGTGGCCGCGGGCTGCGACACCCTGGTGTTCGTCACCAACCGGACCAAGCACGCGATCTCGGACCACTTCGACCGCGCGCTGGAGCTCGAGGCGAAGCTCGAGGCCACCGGCAAGCTGGAACTGCTGCGGATCGTGCGCGAAGTGCTGCCGGCCCACGTCAAGGCGCTGTACGTGACCCAGCCCGACGCCCTGGGCCTCGGCCACGCGGTGCTGTGCGCGCGTCCGGCGATCGGCGACGAGCCCTTCGCGGTGCTGCTGCCCGACGACCTGACCTGGAACCCGGCGCATCCGGTGCTGGCGCAGATGGCCGAGGTGGCCAGTGCGCGCGACGCCAGCGTGATCGCGGTCGAGGAGGTCCCGCGCGAGCACACCGATCGCTACGGCATCGTCTCGATCGAGCCGGGCGAGGGCGCGGCGCG
>JAGOEZ010000296.1 GCA_017997455.1 Lysobacterales bacterium
CCGCCGTCGCCGACCACGCTGACCGCCACCCGCGGCTCCTTGCGGATCTTGTAGGCCAGCGCGGCGCCGGCCGCGTGCAGGCACTGGGTGGCGATCGGCACGCACCAGGCGAAGTCGTGGGCGGGGCCGGAGAAGTCGTTGCCGCGCTCGTCGCCGCCCCAGTACATCAGGACCTCGCGCGGCTTGACCCCGCGTGCGAACTGCGCGCCGTACTCGCGGTACATCGGCGCGAAGCAGTCGTCCTCGTGCATCGCGGTGCCGATCGAGACATGCGCCGCCTCGTGGCCCAGGCAGGAGGCGTAGGTGCCCAGCTTGCCGGTGCGCTGCAGGTTGACGGCCTTGCCGTCGAACACGCGCAGGAAGCTCATCTGCTTGTACACCTCGACCACGCGCGCCGGATCCTGCGCGAACTCGGGCAGGTCCTCGCGCACGAGCTTGCCCTCGGGGTCGAGGTACTGGACGTACTCGATGTCGAACGTCGCGACTGTCGTCACGCGTGTTGGCTCCCTCCCAGGAGGGTGGCAAGGGTGCCGGTCGCCGCCGCGATTGGCAAGCCGCATTGCGGCGTAGCGGCGCACCCGCTGTAGCATGCGCAGCCTGCGTGCGCTTCCCGGCGCGCGGGACGAACGCCCGTATGACCACCGACCAGAACAAGCGCGACCTCGAGGCCGGCATCCACACCGACCTGCGCGACCGCCTGACCTATGCCGGCTACCTGCACCTCGACCGCCTGCTGTCGGCGCAGCAGCCCCTGTCCCGGCCGCAGCATCACGACGAGATGCTGTTCATCGTCCAGCACCATGTCTCGGAGCTGTGGATGAAGCTGATCGTGCACGAGCTGACGGCCGCGATCGCGCACCTGGCCGCCGACGACGTCGATCCCTGCCTCAAGATCCTCGCCCGGGTCAAGCAGGTCCAGCGCCAGTTGTTCGAGCAGTGGGGGGTGCTGGAAACCCTCACACCCAGCGAGTACATGGAATTCCGCCACGTGCTGGGCCCGGCCTCGGGCTTCCAGTCGCTGCAGTACCGCACCATCGAGTTCCTGCTCGGCAACAAGAACGCCGACGCGGTCAAGGTCTTCGGCTACGACCCGCCGGCACAGGCCACCTTGCAGCGCGTGCTCGAGGCGCCGAGCCTGTACGACGAGTTCCTGCGCTTCCTCGCCCGCCATGGCCACGCCATCCCGCCGCAATGCGTCCAGCGCGATTTCTCGATTCCGCACGTGTCCACGCCGGCCCTCGTGCCGGTATTCAAGCGCATCTACGAGCAGACCGAGGCGTACTGGACCGAGTACCACCTGTGCGAGCAGCTGGTCGACGTCGAGGAAAGCTTCCAGCTCTGGCGCTTCCGCCACATGAAGACGGTGGAACGCATCATCGGCCACAAGCGCGGCACCGGCGGGTCCTCGGGCGTGGGGTTCCTGAAGAAGGCGCTGGAGCTGACCTTCTTCCCGGAGCTGTTCGAGGTGCGCACCGTCCTTGGCCAGAAGGCTTGAGGGGCGCGGTCAGCCGTTCCCGGCCGTCCTGGTGCCCGAACCCGCGCCACGGCCGGCGTGGCCGCGGCGCGCCGTTTGACTCGCCATCGGCAAGCGGTTACATCTTGCCGGCCTTGCGGCCCGCCCGGCGCGCCGTTTTCGACCCATTCGAACCGATCCAGGAGCAACCCCCATGAGCGGCGCCGTCCTCGACACGAAGGAATTCATCCCGCCGCCGCCCGGCGAGAAGCTGGGCCACCCCAGGGCGCTGTGGATGCTGTTCGGCGCCGAGTTCTGGGAGCGCTTCTGCTACTACGGCATGCGCGCGCTGCTGGCGGTCTACGTGGCCGCGCAGTTCTTCGCCCACCTGCCGGCGGGCGAGGCCAAGGCGCAGGCTTCGCTGACCTATGGCGGCTACACCTCCCTGGTGTACGCGACCGGCATCCTCGGCGGCATGATCGCGGACCGCTACCTCGGCTACCAGCGCTCGATCATCCTCGGCGGCCTGCTGATGGCGGTCGGCTGCTTCATGCTGCTGTCGCCGGAGATCCACCTGTTCCTGATCGGCCTCGCGGTCATCGTCGCCGGCAACGGCCTGTTCAAGCCCAACATCTCGACCATGGTCGGCAAGCTGTACGCACCCGGCGACGTGCGCCGCGATTCGGGCTTCACCATCTTCTACATGGGCATCAATGCCGGCGCCTTCGTCGCGCCGCTGATCACCGCGGTCTGGATCGGCGCGAACTACGGCTACAAGTACGGCTTCCTCGCCGCCGCGATCGGCATGATCTTCGGCATAGCGGTGTTCCAGGTCCGCAAGGGCATGCTCGGCCATGTCGGCAAGTCGCCGGCGGGTCGCGAGGGCTGGGGACCGGTCCTGAACGTGCTGGTCGGCGCGATCCTGCTGGTGCCGGTGATCTACTTCCTGCTCAGCCAGAGCGAGATCCTGGGCGTCGTGCTGCTGGCGCTGTTCGCGGGGCTCGCGGTGTACCTCATCTGGAGCGGCTACAGCGAGACCTCGGTGCAGGGCCAGAAGTACATCGCGATGTTCCTGCTGTTCACGGCCAACATCCTGTTCTGGGCCCTGTTCGAGCAGGCCGGCGCCTCGCTCAACTTCCTGGCCCAGGACCACGTCAACGCGCCGTTCCACTTCACCCTGTTCCAGTCGGCGAATCCGCTGTTCATCGTGCTGCTGGCACCGGTGTTCGCGATGATGTGGCCGTGGCTGGACAAGATGAACATGAATCCCTCGATCCCGCGCAAGTTCGCCATCGC
>JAGOEZ010000297.1 GCA_017997455.1 Lysobacterales bacterium
AGGCCTGGTCGCGGCTGAAGCCGCTCCTGCAGGGCAAGGCGCCTGCTCCTCGCGCTGGGCCTGAGGGAAACGGCGCCGGCGCGGATCCACGCGGAGTCACGGGACGTCGCCCCGTCGCGGTGCCACAATGCGGCGTGCCCCGCCGGAGCCGACCGTGAATACCACCACCGAAGCGAGCAAGGCCGCACCCGCCACCGCCACCCTGCGCCTCGACCAAAGCGTGGCCAAGAACCTGTTCTTCGGCGAGATCGTCGAGGAAAACCTGTTCCCCTATCCCGTGATGCGCGAGCGCGACCGCGAGTTGCTCGGGATGATGGTCGATTCGATCGACCGCTTCCTGGCCGACAAGCGCGCCGACTTCCGCCACTGGGACAAGGACGCGCACCAGCCGCCGGAGTTCATCCAGGCGCTGCGCGAACTGGGCCTGTTCGGCCTGATCATCCCCGAGGCCCACGGCGGCCTGGAACTGTCGAACGCGGCCTACGCCCGCGTGCTGGCCCAGACCTCGAGCCACGACAGCTCGGTCTCGCTCACCATCGGCGCCCACAGCTCGATCGGCATGAAGGGCGTGCTGCTGTTCGGCAACGAGGAGCAGAAGGCGCGTTACCTGCCCAAGCTCGCCAGCGGCGAGATGATCGCGGCCTTCTGCCTGACCGAATCGGGCGCCGGCTCCGACGCGGCCTCGATCCGCACCACGGCGAAGAAGAACCCCGACGGCAGCTGGACCCTCAACGGCGAGAAGATCTGGATCACCAACGGCGGCATCGCCCAGCTCTACACCGTGTTCGCGCGCACCGAGGGCACCGAGGGCAAGATCACCGCTTTCATCGTCGAGGCGGGCTGGAAAGGCGTCAGCCACGGCCCGCACGAGGACAAGATGGGCATCCGCGCCTCGTCCACCACCACGGTCGCCTTCAGCGACGTGGTCGTTCCGGCGGCGAACGTCCTCGGCGAGGAAGGCAAGGGCTTCAAGGTCGCGATGGCGATCCTCAACAACGGCCGCACCGGCCTGGGCGGCGGCGCGGTCGGCGGCATGAAGGCGCTGATCAAGCTGGCCACGGCGCAGGCGCTGGAGCGCAAGCAGTTCGGTCGCCCGATCGCGGAGTTCGGGATGGTGCGCGAGAAGATCGCGCAGATGATGGTCGACTGCTTCGCCGCCGAGAGCGCGGTGTGGATGGTCGCGCACTACATCGATTCGGGCTGCGACGATTACTCGGCCGAAGCCGCGATGAGCAAGGTCTTCGCCTCCGATGCGATCCAGCGCACCGCGCACGAGGCGCTGCAGATCGCGGCCGGCAACGGCTTCATGAAGGAATTCCCCTACGAGCAGGTCGTGCGCGATTCGCGCATCCTCACCATCTTCGAGGGCACCAACGAGATCCTGCGTTTGTACGTGGCGCTCTCGGGCATGAAGGACGTGGGCTCCTCGCTCAAGGAACTGCGCTCGGCGATCGGCGACATCTTCCACAACCCGATCAAGGGTTTCGGCGTGCTCGGCGGCTACACCCAGCGGCGCTGGTCGCAGGCCACGGGCATGGGCGCAGACAAGATCATCCGCGAGCTCTCGCCGAAGCTGCGCAAGGCGGCCGCGGTCTACGAGGAGTACGTGGTCGAACTCGCGCGCGTGTCCGACCTGCTGTTGCGCAAGCACGGCAAGGGCATCGCCGACGCGCAGTACCAGCAGAAGCGCGTGGCCGACATCGCCATCGACATGTTCGTGGGCCTGTGCACCCTCTCGCGTGCCGACGCGCTGGTGAAGGCGAAAGACCCGCATGCCGCGCAGGCCGAGTCGATCGCGCTGATGTTCACCAAGCAAGCGCGCCGGCGCATGGCGCGCAACGTGCGCGGCGTGGAGAAGAACGAGGACGGCGAGTTCGACGCGCTGGCCGGCTTCGCGCTGGAGCGCGGCGCCTATCCCTGGGACGTGATCTAGGCCAGCGACGCCATGTCGATGACGAAGCGGTAGCGCACGTCCGAGCGCTCCATCCGCTCGTAGGCGTGGTTGATCTCGTCCATCCGGATCGTTTCGCAGTCCGGCAGGATGCCCTTGGCTGCGCAGAAGTCGAGCAGTTCCTGGGTTTCCGCCAGCCCCCCGATCAGGGAGCCGGCGATGCGCCGGCGGCCGAGCAGCAGCGGCGTCGTGTCCGGCTCGTCCACCGGGCCGACCTGGCCCACGATGACCAGCGTGCCATCGATATCCAGCAGCGGCACGTAGGGCTTGAGATCGTGCCTTGCCGGCACGGTGTCGATGATGAGGTCGAAGCTGGACGCCGCGGCCGCCATCGCGGCGGCGTCCGTCGAGACCAGCAATCCGGCGGCGCCCAGGGCCAGCGCGTCGGCCTGCTTGTCGGCGCTGCGGCTCAGGACGGTCACCCTGGCGCCGAGGCCCGCGGCGAGCTTCACCGCCATGTGACCGAGGCCGCCCAGACCGACCACGCCGACCCGGCTGCCCGCCACGACCTTCCAGGTGCGCAGCGGCGAATAGGTCGTGATGCCCGCGCACAGCAGCGGGGCCGCACGCGCCAGGTCGAGCCCTGCCGGGACACGCAGGACGAACTCCTCGCGCACCACGATGTGCTTCGAGTAGCCGCCATGCGTGATCTGCCCGTCGACCCGGTCGGGCGATCCGTAGGTCATGATCATGCCCTCGCGGCACATTTGCTCCTCGCCCTTGCGGCACTGGTCGCAGTTGCGGCAGCTGTCGACCAGGCAGCCGACCGCGACCGG
>JAGOEZ010000298.1 GCA_017997455.1 Lysobacterales bacterium
CGGCGCGCACCTCGCCGCGCGCGGGCGCCTGGCCGTGCCGCTGGTGGGCCGGGTGGCGGCGGGCCAGCCGATCCTGGCCGAGGCCCATATCGAGCGCCAGGTCGCGCTCGACCCCGGCCTGTTCCACCCGCGCCCCGATTATCTCCTGCGCGTGCACGGCACCAGCATGCGCGACGCCGCCATCCTCGACGGCGACCTGGTGGCGGTGCGTCGCGGCAGCGAGGCCCGCAACGGCCAGATCGTGGTGGCGCGCCTGGGCGACGAGGCCACGGTCAAGCGCTACGAACGCCACGGCGAACGCGTGCGCCTCCTGCCGGCCAATCCCGAATTCGCGCCGATCGAGGTCGACTTGCGGCGCGAGGCGCTGGTGCTCGAAGGGCTGGTGGTCGGCGTGCTGCGCCAACTGGGCGGCGCGGCATGAATGCCGCGAAAGAAAAAGAAGTCGGGGCGCCTGGGGGTGCCAGAGTGACTCTTGCAGGCAAAAGCCACTCTGGCACCCTTTCGCCTGCGCTCGACCCGGTGCTCGCACGCCGCGACGTCTGGCGCGGCCGCGAACCGCACGCCACCACGCCGACCGTGGCCAGCGGCCGCCGCGTGCTCGATGCGGCCCTGCCCGGCGGCGGCTGGCCGCTGGGCGCGCTGACCGAGATCTGCAGCGCGCAGGCTGGCCTGGGCGAGTTGAGCCTGATGCTGCCGGCGCTGGTGCGGCTCGCGGCGCCGGATCGCTGGCTCGGCTTCGTCGCGCCGCCGTATCCGCTGTACGCGCCGGCGCTGGCGCAGGCCGGCTTGCCGCTCGCGCGCTGCCTCGTGGTCACGCCGCAGAAGAATGCGCCGTGGGCCGCGGAACAACTGCTGCGCGGCGGTGCCTGCGCCGCAGTGCTGCTGTGGTCGGACGAGGACGACGCGCAGGTCCTGCGGCGCCTGCAACTCGCCGCCGAAGCCGGTGGCGCGCTGGCGGTGCTGTACCGCCCGCTGCAGGCGGCGCAGCGCGTGTCGCCCGCGGCCCTGCGCCTGCGCCTGGGCGCGGACCGTCGCGCCGAGGTCTTCAAGTGCCGCGGCACCACCTGGCATGCGGAGCGCGGCCTGCGTTTCAACCTGTCTTCGCCGTGCGGGAACGGCTTCAGCCTCGGCCGAGGCCTATCGCGCGCAGAGCGCGCTCCTACAGAGCCGGCTTTGTAGGAGCGCGCTCTGCGCGCGATAGGCCCAGTCGCGGCTGAAGCCGCTCCCACAGACAGCGGCCCACGGCGGCGCCCGGCGCACGCCATCCATTCCCATCTCGCACCATGCTCTGGCTCGCCATCCATTTGCCGCAGTTGCCGCTGGACCTGTTGTCGACGCCAGGCCCCGGGAAAGCTGCGGATGCGACTTCGATCCCGCTCGCGATCGAGGAATCGAGCGGCCAGGCGCGACGCCTGGTCGCGTGCAACGCCGCCGCGGCCGCGCAGGGCGTGCGCGCGGGGCAGGCGACCGCGGTGGCCATGGCCCTGTGCGGCGCCCTGCAGTTGCGCCCGCGGCAATTGCCGGCCGAACGTGCCGCGCTGGAACGACTCGCGACCTGGGCGATGGGCTACACCTCGCAGGTCGGCGTGCAGGGACCCGATGGCCTGCTGCTCGAGATCGCGGCCAGCCAGCGCCTGTTCGGCGGCATCGTGCCGCTGCTGCGCCGGCTCGAAGCCGATCTGGAAGCACTGGGCTACCGCACCCGGCTGGCGGTGGCGCCGACGCCAGCGGGCGCGCGCCTGCTCGCGCGCGCGGGCGAGCGCCGCATCGTGCGCGGGCAGCCGGCGCTGGCGCGCGCGATCGCAGCGCTGCCGCTGACACTGGCCGAAGCCAGCGCGGAAACGATCGGCGACCTCGCGGGCATCGGCGTGCATCGCTTCGAAGCGCTGCTGCGGCTGCCGCGCGCCGAGATCGCGCGCCGCTTCGGGCACGCGCTCATCGGTTACCTCGATCGCCTGCTGGGCCAGCGCCCCGAACCGGTCGCGCCCTTCCAGGCGCCGCAGCGATTCCGCGCCCAGCTGGAACTGCCGTACGCGGTCGAGCACACCGAAGGCCTGGGCTTCGCCCTGCAGCGCCTGCTGCGCGAACTGGCCGCCTGGCTGCTGGTGCGCCAGCTCGCCCTGCTCAAGGCCACGATCACGCTGGGCCACGAGGGCAGGGAACCGAGCCGGGTCGTGCTGGGCCTGTGTGCACCCAGCGGCGATGCCGCGCATTTCGCCACGCTGGCGCGCGCGCAACTCGACCGATTGCAATTGCCGGCACCGGTGCTGACCCTCGCGCTGGAGGCGCAGGAATGCGTGGCCCTCACCGGCGCCAGCCACGATCTCTTCCGCAGCGCGCACGAACGCGAGGACATCGCGCGCGCGATCGAGCGCCTGTCCAGTCGCCTGGGCGCCGACGCCGTGCACGTGCCCGCGCTGGCGGCCGACCACCGGCCCGAACGCGCAGGCACGTGGCGCGCGCCCGCGGCCGGCGTGCGCGAGGCGCCCGTCCCTTATGCCGCAGGCCCGCGCCCGCTGTACCTGCTGCAGACCCCGCAGCCGCTCGACATCTGGCTGCAGCGCCAGGGCGCGGCGCTGCTCGAAGGTCCCGAACGCCTCGAATCGGGCTGGTGGGATGGCGCACCGGTGGCGCGCGACTACTACCGCCTGCGCACGTTGCAGGGCACCGACCTGTGGGTCTACCGCGAACGCGAACCGCGCGAGGGTTGGT
>JAGOEZ010000299.1 GCA_017997455.1 Lysobacterales bacterium
AGCACGGCGCTCGCACGCCGGCAGGCCTCGAGGGTCGCGGGGGGGAGCGGGTCGCCGGCGGCATCGATCGCGGCGCCGCCGATCGCATGGGTCTCGAATTCGAATTCGAGTCCACGGGGCGCCGCGATGGCCTCGAGCACGCGGCGGCCGGCCTCGACCACTTCCGGGCCGATGCCGTCGCCGGGCAGCAACGCGATCAGGTGGCGCATGCGCGGGTCCTTTCGAAGGCGTCGATGGCGTCGGCGCGCTGGAGCAGGTAGCCGAGTTCGTCCACGCCCTCGAGCAGGCACAGGCGGGTGAAGGGATCGAGCGCGAAGGCGATGAGTTCGCCACCGGGGCGATGGATGGCCTGCGCGTCGAGGTCGATCTCCAGCGCCTCGCCAGCCGACTGCAGCAGCCGTTCGTGCGCCGCCGGTTCGACCACCAGGGCGAGCAGGCCGTTCTTGAGCGCGTTGTTGCGGAAGATGTCGGCGATCGCGCTGCTGATCACGGCCTCCACGCCGAAGTCGAGCAAGGCCCACGGCGCGTGTTCGCGCGAGGAACCACAGCCGAAGTTGTGGCCGGCGACGAGGATGCGCTCGCGCTCGGGGTCACGCTGGTTGAGCGCTGCCGCGGGATCGAGGCCGCCGTCGGCGCGATGGCGCCAGTCGTGGAAGGCATGGCGACCGAGTCCGTCGCGCGTGGTGGTGGTGAGGAAGCGCGCGGGAATGATCTGGTCGGTGTCGATGTTGGCCTGCGGCAGCGCGAAGCTGCGCGAGGAAATCCGGCGGACAGGCTTCATGCGGCGGCCTCCTGCGGCAGGTACCGGCGCGGGTCTGCGATGACTCCGGCCACGGCGCAGGCGGCCGCGGTCGCGGGGCCGGCCAGCACCGTGCGCGCGCCCTTGCCCTGGCGGCCCTCGAAATTGCGGTTGCTGGTGCTGACCACGAGCTGGCCGGGCTGGGCGATGTCGCCGTTCATGCCGATGCACATCGAGCACCCGGGTTCGCGCCACTCGGCGCCGGCGGCGCGGAACACGGCATCCAGGCCCTCGGCCTCGGCTTCGCGGCGCACGCGCTCGGATCCGGGAACCACCAGCATGCGCACGCGCGGATCCACGTGCCGTCCGCGCAAGATGGTGGCGGCGGCGCGCAAGTCCTCGATGCGGCCGTTGGTGCAGCTGCCGATGAACACCAGGTCCACCGGCGTGCCGGCCATCGCGCGGCCCTCGGCCACGCCCATGTAGGCCTGCGCGCGGCACGCGGCCACGTCGCGAGCCGCAGGCACCGGCGCGTCGATCGCGATCGCGGTGCCGGGATCGGTGCCCCAGGTCACCGTGGGCTGCACGGCGCGCGCGTCGATCCGCAGCTCGCGGTCATGGCGCGCGTGCGGATCGGAGGCGAGCTTGCGCCACTCGGCGCAGGCGGCTTCGAAGGCGGCGCCCGCCGGCGCATGCGCACGCCCGCGCAGGTATTCGAAGGTGGTTTCATCCGGGGCGATGAACCCGGCGCGCGCGCCGGCCTCGATCGCCATGTTGCACAGGGTCATGCGACCCTCCATCGACAGCGCGCGCACGGTGCTGCCGCGGAACTCGATCACGTGGCCGGTGCCGCCATCCACGCCCAGCGCGCCGATCACGTGCAGGGTCAGGTCCTTGGCCCCCACGCCGGGCGCCAGCGGCCCCTCGATGGTCACGGCCAGCGTCTTCGGCTTGCGCTGCAGCAGGCACTGGGTGGCCAGCACGTGGCCGACCTCGGTGCTGCCGATGCCGAAGGCCAGCGCGCCGAAGGCGCCGTGGGTCGCGGTGTGGCTGTCGCCGCAGACGATGGTCATGCCGGGCTGGGTCCAGCCCAGTTCGGGCGCCATCACGTGCACGATGCCGCGGTCGGGCGAATCCCAGCCGGCCAGCGCGACGCCGAATTCGCGGCAGTTGCGCTCGAGCTCCTCGACCTGGGCGCGGGTGGCCGCGTTGGCGTAGGGGCGGCTGCCGTCCGCGGCCGGTGGCAGGGTGGGCGTCGAATGGTCCAGGGTGCCGACCGTGCGCGCCGGCTGGCGCACGCGCAGTCCGCGCTCGCGCAGCACGGTGAAGGCCTGCGGCGACGTGACCTCGTGGATGAGGTGCAGGTCGATGTACAGCACGGCGGGTCGGCCGTCATCGGGCTGCTCCACGAGGTGGGCGTCCCAGAGCTTGTCGAAAAGCGTGCGGGCGGTCATGGCGGCCTTGCTGTTCCGGGTTGTCGTCGCGGGAGCTGGCTCAGGTTCCGGTCGGCGCCAGGCGCGCGGCGCGCGCCCGCTCGGTCGAGGCGATGCGGTTGGCGGCCTCGAGCAAGGCGCGCGCGGAGGCCTCGATCACGTCGGTGCTGAGCGCGCCGCCGCGGTACTCGCGGCCGTCGTGGTGCAGGCGCACGCTGGCCTGGCCCTGCGCGTCGCCGCCGGCGGTGACGCTGCGCACCTGGTAGTCCTTGAGCTCGAAGCGCAGGCCTGTCGCGCGCGCAATGGCTTGGGCAATGGCGTCGACCGGCCCATCGCCGCTGGCCGCCTCGCGCATGCGCTGGCCGGTGCCCTCGCGCAGCACCACGCTCGCGGTCGGCGCGGCGCCGGGCCCGATGCCGGTCGAGACCTGCAGCGACTCGAGGTGCCAGGGACCGGTCGCGGCCGGGTCCACGCCCAGGTACAGGGCCTCGACATCGGCGTCGAATACTTCCTTCTTGCGGTCGGCCAGTG
>JAGOEZ010000301.1 GCA_017997455.1 Lysobacterales bacterium
GATCGTGCGCGGCATGGCCTGGGCGATCACCAAGGTGATGCGCGTGTCGGGCGCGGAGACCACCTCGGTCTGCGCCAGCATCTTCATCGGCCAGACCGAGGCGCCGCTGACGATCCGGCCCTACATCGCGAAGATGACCCAGTCGGAGCTCCTGACGATCATGATCGGCGGCATGGCGCACATCGCCGGCGGCGTGCTCGCCGCCTACGTCGGCATGCTCGGCGGCGGCGATCCTGTGCAGCAGGCCTTCTATGCCAAGCACCTGCTCACCGCCAGCATCATGGCGGCGCCCGCGACCCTGGTGATCGCCAAGATCCTCGCGCCCGAGACCGGCGAGCCGCTGACCCGCGGCAAGGTCCGCATGGAAGTGGAGAAGACCACGGTCAACGTGATCGACGCCGCCGCCGGCGGCGCCAGCGACGGCCTGCGCCTGGCGCTCAACGTGGGCGCGATGTTGCTGGCGTTCGTGGCGCTGATCGCGCTCGTCAACGCGCCGCTCACCTGGCTGGGCGAGGCCAGCGGGCTGGCCGCGTGGCTCGGCCGTCCGACCGACCTAGGTACGTTGCTGGGTTACCTGATGGCGCCGGTGGCGTGGATCATCGGCGTGCCGTGGCAGGACGCGGTCCAGGTCGGCGGGCTGATCGGGCAGAAGATCGTGCTCAACGAATTCATCGCCTACCTGCAACTGGCCGAGATCCAGGGCACCCTCACCGACCAGGGGCGGCTGGTCGCGACCTACGCGCTGTGCGGCTTCGCCAACTTCTCCTCGATCGCGATCCAGCTCGGCGGCATCGGCGGCCTCGCCCCGGAACGGCGCGGCGACATCGCGCGCCTGGGCATGCGCGCGGTGCTCGGCGGCTCGATCGCCACCTTCATGACCGCGACCATCGCCGGCGTGCTGACCCAGTTCGGTTGAATCAATGCCCTGTAGGAGCGCGCTCTGCGCGCGATGGGCCTCGCTTCGGGCGATGCGCCCATCGCGCGCAGAGCGCGCTCCTACAAGGCCGCCTTCGGGGAATGCCATCCAATGAATCCGGTCGACGTCGTGGTGCTGGGGTCCTACGTGCAGGACCACTGCTGGGTCACCGAAACCTTCCCGGGCGACGGCGAGTCGCGCATCGGGCGCTTCTCCACCGGACCTGGCGGCAAGGGCTTCAACCAGGCGGTGGCCTGCCATCGCCAGGGCGTGGGCACGGCCTTCCTCGGCGCCATCGGCCGCGACGCGCTGGGTGCGACGGCGCAGGCGTACGCCGCCGACAACGGCATCGCCGCGATCTGGGAGGAACGCGACGACGCCACCACCGCCGCGTCGAGCATCCTGGTCGACGCCAGCGGCCAGAACCGCATCGTGGTCGCGCTGGGCGCCAACGAGAAACTCTCGGTCGCCTTCGTGGCCGGCCATCGCCAGGCGATCCACGACGCGCAGGTGCTGGTGTGCCAGTGCGAGAACGAACTCGCGGCCACGCGCGAGGCGCTGGCCACCGCGCGCCGCCACGGCACCCTCACCCTGCTCAATCCGGCGCCGATCAACCCGCGGATGTCGGCCGAACTGCTGGCCCTGGCCGACATCGCCACGCCCAACGAGACCGAGTTCGCCTTCCTGCTGCGGCATCTCTACGGCCGCCAGGTCGCGCCGGACTATTGGGAACTCGCCGACCCGCTGCTGCACGCGCTGTGCCGCTCGACCGGCATCCCGACCGTCGTGATCACGCTCGGCGACAAGGGCTGCTTCGTCTCGCACGGCGACGCGCCGGTGCGCAAGGATGGCGAGACCTACTATCGCGTGCGCGCAGAACCGGTGCGCTGCGTCGACAGCACGGGCGCCGGCGATGCCTACACCGGCGGACTCGCCGCCGGCCTGGTCCTCTACCGCGAGCAACCGTTCCGGCGCGCGGTGGAACACGCCAACCGGGTCGCCGCGCTCGCGGTGGAGAAGCCCGGCACCGCGCCGGCAATGCCCACGCGCGCCGAGGTCCTGGCACGCTTCGGATCCTGAGCCCGAAGTCGCTGCCCCCGTATCGCTCCCCGCCGTACCACTGCCCCTGTCGCTGCCCCTGTCGCTGGCCCCTGTCGCTGGCCCCTGTCGCTGGCCCCTGTCGCTGGCCCCTGTAGGAGCGCATCTCATGCGCGACCGCGGACCCGCGCGCCACGGAGACGTGCGATTCCGCGGTCGCGCATGAGATGCGCTCCTACGGAGGCTGGTTGGCGGCGGCGAGGGCGGCGAGCTCGCGCACCAGGCGGTCGTTGGCGCCGCGCTGCGCTGCCAGTGCGGTGCGCGCCGCCGCGTACAGCGCCTGCCCTTCGGCCGGCGCGCCGACCAGCACCAGGCAGGCCCCGAGCATCGCTCGCGTCTCGGTCGTGGCGGCCGCGCGGGTTTCGAGCACGCGCTCGCGCAATGCCAGGGCTTCGCGCAGCAGCGCGACGCCGCGCGGATCGCGCGCGCGGCGGCAATCGGTATAGCCGTACCAGGCCAGCGTCTCGGCGAGCGCGGGGTGGTCGGCCGGCAGGCGGGCGCGGCGGATCGCGAGTGCGCGCTCGAACAGCGTCGCGGCTTCCACGGCCTCGCCGCGCCAATGGACCACGCGCGCGAGGTTGGTCAGGCCATAGGCGATCTGCGGATGGTCGGCGCCCAGGGCCTGCTCCTGGATCGACAGTGCTTCGCGATAGGCCGCCTCGGCGTCGCCGAGCTGGTCGGTGGCCTC